>JBCDES010000041.1:0-10852 GCA_039179295.1 Chlamydiota bacterium | reverse complement strand
ATTTTTTTAATCTTTTTAATTAAAATAGAAATTTTTATGCTCTCATTTTGGATTAGAAATGAATTTATTGGAAGATAAAAATGAATTTTATCCAATCCGGCTCGAATCTAAGAAGATGAAATCGATTCCCGCAGAATTTAGCCGGCAAGCCGTTGCTCGGCTTTTTTAAGTCGAGCTTTTGTCTTTTCCACGAGTTTTTTAGGAGCTCGCTTAATGAAGTTCGGATTGTTCAGCTGATTTTTGAGCGAGACCACTACTTTCTCCAGCTTTTCTTTTTCTTTGGCGATGCGTCTTCTCTCTGTTGCTTGAAACCGTTCGGGAAGGGGGATGATGATCTTGAGACCTTTTACCGAAGTCGATGAGGTGCATCCCTTTGGGGAACTTACGGGGTTGAAAATCAGATCTTTTATTCGGACTAGAGAGAGAATGATTCCTCGCTCCTTTTCCAGAAGCGTTGTTTTCCCTTCGATGATGACATCCGTTGCCGTTGTCGGGGACAGTTTCATCTCAGCCCGAATGTTTCGGATTGCGTAGACGATTTCGTCGATAAAGGCAAACGTTTCCTCTGCCTCGGGGGAGATATCTTCGGTTCGGATAACCGTCGGATAAGGGGAAACGATACAAGCCGGAGAGAGGAGGGCTTGAATCGCTTCTTGAGTGTAGCGATCGGGACCGGAGGGTTTAAGTCCGGGGAATCTTTCTTTGAGTAAATGGAAGATTTCTTCGGTAATGAACGGAGCGATCGGGTGCAACAGGAGAATTGCGTTAAGGAGAACGACGGTCAAGACCCTTTGCTTATCTTTACTATCACCCCTTTTACCGAAGAGGGTCGGCTTTGTCATCTCAACATAGTAGGCACAGAACTGATTCCAAAAGAAAGTGTAACCTCTCAGCGCAGCGCGGTCGAAACGGTACCCTTTTAAATGAGTTCTCATCTCATCGATCGTTCGGTTAAGGATCGATAGGATCCACCGATCATCGAGCTCTAACGGTCCCAATCCTTCCATCAGTTCGTCCGAGGTGATGGAAAGATTCATGAGGACAAAGCGGGAGCCGTTCCATATCTTGTTGGTAAAATTCTTAAACTCTTCAAAGCGGCGTCTATCGAGGTCGATTTGAGGGCTATTTGTTGCGCTTGCAGCCAGAGTCATCCGCATGGCATCGGCCCCGAAGGTGTTGATGATCTCTATAGGGTCGATGACGTTTCCTTTGGATTTCGACATCTTTTCCCATTTTGAGTGAATATCTTTTCCCTCTTCTCGATGAGAAACGTAAGTCAGCCCTCCACTCTCGTTTTCCCTCCAATAAGACTTTCCGAAAATAAGACCTTGAAGAGAGGTTTCGGGAAACGGGACCGTTCCGGTTGCGTATTCTCCCATCATGATCATGCGAGCGACCCAGAAAAATAAGATATCGTGACCCGTTACGAGAACGGTGTTGGGATAAAACTTTTTGAGTGCATCCGTTTTGCGGGGCCAACCTAGAGAACTGAACGGCCAGAGCGATGAGGAAAACCAGGTATCCAATACGTCTCGATCCTCAGTCCATAGACCGGGTTCTCGTTCAACTTCGGGCGGTTTTCCCTCTCCTTCAAAACAGATGATTTTTCCCGACTTGTGGTACCAAATCGGGATCCTGTGTCCCCACCAAAGCTGTCTGGAAATGCACCAATCGCGGAGGTTTTCAATCCAGTGAAAGTAGGTATTTTCCCAATTTTTGGGAAGAATTTTCACTTTGTTCTTTTTAACGGCATCGATCAGTTTGTCCTTAAAGGGTTCCATTCGAATGAACCATTGCTTTGAAAGATAGGGTTCGATGATCGCTTTCGATCGATAAGAAACGCCGACTCGGTGCGTATGGGGTTGAATTTTATCCAGATGACCCAGTTCTTCCAGCCGTTTTACGATATGGAACCGGGCTTCTTCCATTGTGAGCCCTTTAAACTCCAGACCGTTTTCATTCAGGGTTCCATCGGCGTTTAGAAGATTGATCGGGGGAAGATGATGCCTTTTACCGAGCTCCCAATCGTTGAAATCATGAGCCGGAGTGATTTTGACGGCTCCCGTTCCGAATTCGGGATCGACATGGTTGTCCGCAATGATCGGAAGTTTCCGCTCGGCGATGGGCAAAATCACATTTTTTCCGATAAGCGCCCGGTAACGGCGATCTTTAGGAGAAACGGCAACGGCAACATCTCCCAGTATCGTTTCGGGTCTTGTCGTCGCTATCGTGACCGCTTTTTCTTCCCCTTCCAAAGGGTATTTGAGGTGCCAAAGTTTCGTTTCTTTTTCTTCATATTCCACCTCGTCATCGGCAAGGGCGGTCTGAGTGATAGGATCCCAATGCACCAGATAGTGACCGCGGTAGATCAACCCTTCATCGAACATCTTTTTAAACAGGGTTCGCACAGCTAGGTTGGCGTCTCGATCCATTGTGAAGCGCCGGCGCATCCAATCGCAGGAGCACCCCACTTTCTTCAATTGGTCGATGATCCGTTTTTCAGATTTTTCTTTCCATTGCCGGACATGTTCGAGAAATGCTTCCCTTCCGTATTCGGCGCGACCCTTGCCGTCCTTTGCGATCAACTCTTTTTCGACAACCGTTTGCGTTGAGATGCCGGCATGATCGAGACCCGGGACCCAGAGGACTTCTTTCCCTTCCATCCGTTTCCATCGGATTAAAATATCTTGCAAGGTACTGACAAGAGCATGTCCCATATGGAGAGCGCCCGTGATGTTAGGCGGAGGCATGACGATACAATAGGGCTCCCGATCCGATAGGGGATCGGCATTAAAAAATCCTTTGCATTCCCAGAAGTCGTACCATTTTTGTTCGATCAGGTCGGGATCATAGGATTTCGGTAGTTTTTCTTCAGTCATAAGAGGGGAAGTTCGATCGATTTCTTCAAGGCTTTAGATAAAAACACTATCGTTGATTTTTTTCAAAGCAATTCCTCGATAAGGTCACATCGTAACCTTGCAGAGCGCCCGATTTCCTAGATAAAATCGAGGGGAATCCGATGTTTTGACAATTCTTTTTGAATCATCGCTTCATAATGGATCGCTTTTCGAGGTGTACCGAGGCAGGTGTAATAGAGAGAAAGCTGTTTGAAAAGTTGGATTTTTTCCCATAAAAAAGCCTGTTGGAACCAAGCGTTTTCCAATGTGATGTGGTTTTTTAAGAAATAGCCGAGGAATGTTGCAGAGGAGGGAAGAGAGGTTTCTATAAGGGTATCGAAGTGGTCCAGCGCCGCTTCTTCCCCTTCGATTCGAGCAAGGTAGCATCCTTGAAGGATAAAATAAAGGGAAAAGGTGTCTTGAATAGGCTTTCGTTCGAGAAGCTTTGCCGTTTCTTTTTTTTCTCCGGCAAGCAGAAGAGCCCAAATATAGAGCTCTTCAAATTGTTTAAATTTCTCGAGGTAAGGTAGCAGTTCGGGAGCTTTTTCTATAGTAAGGTCTTGTTTAAAAAGGGAGTAGAGAAGGCGGTCGCTCGCTTGATCTCCGATCAGATCGAGCTTTTGAGGAGGGGATAGGTCATCGATGGCGATTTCGTAAAGGTTTTTAAAAACGAGGAGTTCGGGGTCCGATCGATCACAGTATTTCGTGCGGATAATAAAGTCGATCAGTTTAGGGTATCCGAGTTCGAATAGTGCTAAGAGACCGTTTTCCAGCAGGGTTAAGCGGTGCTTAAACGTGTTAGGAATATTTTGAATCAGTTCATAGATACTTTCCGGTCGCGCTAGCCAGAATGAGAGGAGAATCGATAAAGCTAAATTTTCTTCGGTTTCAGATGAAAAACGGCGGGGGGTTCGGATAAAGGGAAGATTTTCCCAATTCGCTCTTAAAGTGCGCATCAGTCGATCGGTTTCCGTTAAATTATAAATGCGAGGGATGTATCGAAGGGTAAGCAATGTAAAGGCGTAAGCTCCGAGCCGGTTTTTTTGTGCCGTTTCATGGAGTCGAAAGAGAATATGTTCGTCCAGAACGTAGCGTAAAGGGTGCTTGGGAAACTTACGCATGGCAAGCTCTAGGCACTTAACCTCTTCTTGTAAATTATTTTCCGCGTTATAAACGAGAGATTTTCCAAGGTATTCGATCGGAGCGCCGGGGGTTTTATGAAGAAGTTCGAATTCGTCAAGAGCCTCTGAGAAAAGCTCTTTGGCAGTCCCTTTTTTTGTTTTCCCTTGTTCTATCAGTGTAAACCCTGCGCGAAAAGTCGCTTTTCTCCCTTCGGGGCGACCTTGGAATGAGTGTGCGATGCGACGGTATTCCATCAGGGCGCGACTATGATTTCCACTCAGTAGAAAGGCATCGGGAACGGATAGGCAGTTGACGAGTACGTTCTGACTTCCCAGCGATAGGCGAATAGGGGAAATTTCGAATTCCGTATCCTTCGAAGCGAGACCGAAATGACCTCCGACGATCGGGACATGGCTGATATAAGTGAGCTTCGGTTCATTATTGATCGAGAGGCGTAGGGTATTATCTTGCTTTTCTATAGCGACTATATACGTTTCATCGGGTTCTAATGCAATTTCGTCGAGGCGTGAAACTTCAACGTTATCGCGCAGTAGCTTGACACCGGGATGTTTTTTGGAACCGATCCAAATGAGATACCCTCGTTGCAATTCTTCGCTTTCACTATTGCTGGGAACGCACATCATGAAGCCGATTCCGCTTCCCTTTTTTTGAATTTTCACATCCGATTGAATTTGAATATTTCCGGAGTACGATTCCTTTGAGAGCATTAAAAGAATCCATTCGGCCGCCCCGGCATCACGGGAAATCGCTATCTGTTTCGTCAGGATGATAATTTCTTGGAATTCCCAGTTTTCGGGAGAATGAATGTCGAATCGATCGGTGAGTACCCAATCGGGACACCCTTGAATATAGCGCTCGAGGTCTCTAATAATTTCTTGAACCGATCGGTAACGCTTATCGGTATAGGGGTGCAAGCATTTTAAGGTGATGCGAGAGAGTTGCTGGGTAATTTCGCGGTAAGGAGCCACATCTTGCGGGTCTTTCGGAGGTTCGACCCCATTTTTATTGAGAGCACTGCGCCATGTCTTAATAGTTCCGGGTCTTTTATAGGGAACTTCCAGCGTTAACATGAAATGGAGAATAACTCCCAAAGAATAGATATCGGACTGAATGGTTGCAGGATAAGCAAAAGCTCTTTCAGGTGCCATGTATTCGATGGTTCCGACCGTTTCTCGAAGGTTTGGTTTTTTTTTTAGCTTTTCCTTGCTCGACCTTTTATCTTTTCGCTCCGTTTCGAGGGTATCGATCTCCGTTGCAACCCCCCAGTCCAAGATGGTTACCTCGTTGTATTTCCCGATGATGATATTTTCAGGTTTTAAATCCCGATGAAGAAATCCTTTCTCGTGGGTATGTTCCGTTGCTTGACAAATATTTAGAAAAGCCAGCATCAGAGACGGAATCGATTCTCTCGTCGTCTTTTCAGACTGTTTATGATCGTTTCCCTCCCTTGTAGCAACGAGAATTTCTTTTAACGTCTTTCCTTCCAAATAGGGCATCGTATAGTAAAGATCTTCGCCGTTATCGATGAGATCGTAGATGGGAATAATGGAGGGGTGAGAGAGTTGAGCTGCAATGCATGCCTCTTTTTTGAAACGGCGCCTTGCCGACTCTTTGCTTTTTCTTTTAGGAAGAATCCGTTTAAGAGCAATCTTGCGATCGCAAACGGGATCTTCGGCTAAAAAAACTTCTCCCATTCCCCCCATTCCGATCCATTCGATCAATCGGTACCGATCTAATTTTATCGGAAGAGAGTAGGGAGACGATTTTTTCCCATTTGCTCCTGTAGCTTTATATTCCATGCCTACGAAATGTAGCAAAAATTTTCTCCTTTATTCAATTGAAAATATAGTGATAAGGTAGTCCCGATGTCGAAACGTGAGATCGTCCTAACGGGAGACCGACCGACCGGTCCCCTTCATCTGGGTCATTTTGTCGGTTCCCTCCGTTCCCGAGTCGAGCTTCAAGCGATTCATAATCAATATGTGATGATCGCCGATCTTCAGGCATTGACGGACCATGCAAAAGAGTCGCAGAAGGTTCGTGACAGTATTCTTCAAGTCGCGCTCGATTATTTAGCGGTCGGGATCGATCCTACAAAGACGACGATTTTTATCCAATCCTCGATTCCGGCTCTCGCCGAACTGACGCTGTACTATCTTAATTTGGTGACTTGGAACCGTCTGAAGCATAATCCGACGGTTAAGCAAGAGATTGTTCAAAAGGGGTTTGGGCAAAGCGTTCCCGCCGGGTTTATGGTTTATCCCGTTTCTCAGGCTGCCGATATCACCGCCTTTAAAGCGACACTCGTTCCGGTCGGTGAAGATCAAAAACCGATGATCGAACAGACAAATGAAATCGTCCGTGCATTCAATAGAACCTATACGGCCGATGTCCTTGTAGAAGCAAAAGCCCTTATTCCCCAAATTGCGCGCCTACCCGGAACGGACGGTCGAGCGAAAATGGGTAAATCGCTCGATAACGCTATCTTTCTCTCGGATACTCCGGACCGGCTTTCTAAGAAGGTCAGGAAGATGTATACCGATCCCGACCATCTTCGTGTTGAAGAGCCGGGAAAAGTAGAGGGGAATCCCGTCTTTAGCTACCTCGATGCGTTCGGAACGGACCTTAAGAAAATCAAGGCATTGAAAGAGCATTACGCCAAAGGAGGACTCGGAGATGGAACGGTTAAAAAATACCTGATAGAAGTGCTGCTGGAGTTCTTAGAGCCTATCCGTAAAAGACGCTCGGAATATGAAAAAGACCCCGGCGCCGTCATGGAGTTTTTGCGTAAGGGGACGGAAAAGGCGAATGAAACCGCTTCCGAAACCCTGGACGAAGTCAAAAAAGCTGTGGGCACCCTTTATTTTTAAACGGTGATTGGACGGAGCCGGTTAAAAAAGACTAAAAATATAGCGCGATCTTTCTATAAATTCTTCCGTTGAAAAAATTTCCCGATTGATTTACAAATTCCATCGCATAGTTCCGTCCGGAAGTAGAGGCAATATGGTAGAAGCAATCTCTAACCGCTCCGTCGAAGATACGGCGATCATCCCGGAATCTCCGATGGGGCTGACGACTAAAGAAACGGTGAAAAAAGGAGAATGCTCGGAAAAGAGCCTTTTAACCGACCGATTAAGAGGATTTATCAACAATGGTGGGGAAAAAAAGGCTTATCGACAGCTACTGGTCACGCTCTATGGGAAAAAACTCACAGATCGCGTTTTTCCTAAAGAGTGGAAGGGGGCGTTCACAAAAGCTCACTGCATGGAAATTTTGAAGCGAATAGGACACTCCATAACTCTGGATGATTTAGAAGAATTTTATGCAGAGCTTAAGAGTCAAGCGATTAACAGTAAGATCTTAGAGTATGGATACATTCCCTATTTAAGATTGTGGTGGGCGGGAAGTGTGAGAGATCTCCCCCCTTATTGGATACGCCGTTTTCTCGCTCTTTTCCGAGACCCCTTAAAGGAAACGAATCTCGAGCGCAATCTTGACAAAACAAGCCATGTGGATGAAGGAGCGATCCTGTATACCGATTACACACGCCAACTCAAGCGTCTGCAGGAAAAAGGGGATCGGTCCCGCCCTGAATTTGCTTATGCTTCAAGAGAACTTTTGGCAAGGTCCGTTGCTTATGCCAATCCGCACAGTGTTTCCACCGGAGCGATCGTCGCCGTTTTTAATCAAGAGTTAGGTCGGGAAGTCCTTTATACGTTAAAAGAACAGCTTCATGCCGGTGGGCTTCACCTTTATCTTTTTGTCCCGATTGAGAAAGGAGAATCCTTTCCTGCACAACTCATTTTTCGAGGGACTAACGGTTACGCAAGTGTGGGACGAGATCTCGATACGAAAGGTGTTGGAAAACGGGTTTTTGCAGCAAATAGCGATAAAATCGAGGCTTTGATTAAGAAAGCGAATGTAGGCAAGGTAGAAATCATCAGACACTCCCTTGGAGCGGCCGATGCTCAAAGAGCTACGGCTCTTCTTATCGACCCTTTAAGAAGCTTTAATTTTAAAGAGCTCTCTCTTTTTGCCTTCTGTGCACCCCGCCTCGATATCAAAACCGTCGATCGATGGAATGCCGATCTTAAAATATTGGCCGAACAAAATAAACGCCCCGTCATTCGACTGAATTTTGCTTATCATGAGAGCGATGCTTTCACCTGGGCGGGGGATGCTTATCTATCGGGCACCGAATTTGATTTTATCTATACAAACTATCTGATTGTCAAATCAAAAGCAGGAGTACTGCAAACAGCTACCCATCACACACACCCATTCTTTCTGGACGGAAACTTTGATTTTGCTAAGGACGGTAGGACGTTTCAGCTCCTAAAGAGTTTTCCGAGTAGCGAGCTATCGGTCGAGCTTCAAAAGCTTGAAGAGATTGAAAATTTATGTAGAAAAGAGGAAATAAAAAAAGGGATAGCAGAGATGAAAAAGCAACAACTTGAGATCGATAAGGCGGAAAAAGGGGGATCGCAACATTCATGGATCTCCTATTACGGCTGGAGCGCCGTCCGTTACACCGTCCAGCCTCTTGCCTATTACGCCTTTGAAGGGATGCGCTCGCTGGCAAATTGGAAGAGAAAGGAGCCGTAGAGTTGATTGTCATTTGCTGTGAAAGGATGCAATAAGGTAGTTTCAGCTAAACCTGCAACATCCGGTAAAGATTCCTTTATCCCTATTCGTCTCCTTCCCGTGGAGATGGAGGGAAAGCCCTTTTTTCCGATGGAAATCATTGCCCGGAAGCTCGGTCGAAAAACGGGACCTTCGGTTATTCGGCGTCGGGAATCATGACTTCTCTTCGGGTTTGATCGACCAGCAAGGTTTTTTGAATCGGTAGATAATAAGGGGGATGGCGCTCATGATAACGAGGGTAAAGAATAGGAGACAGAAGTAGGTGATCGTGCTCCCCGTCGGGAGTGCGGTCGGAGGGACGAAACCGATAAGGATGGCAAAGATAGCGGCTAAGATTCCCAAGCAAGAGACGAGCCATATTCCTTTGTGGGGGTAGGGGATTTTATACATCCGCGGAACATGGGGGTGGGTATATCTGAGTCGAATCGCTGAAATGAACATCAAGATGTACATGATCAAATAGATCTGCGCCGCCATGGCCGTCATGATCCAGTAAGAGGTGCTCACTGTGGGCATGTATAGGATAATAAAAGAGGCGAGGGTGACGATAATCGCTTGCAACAGTAGGAGATGGGTGGGCATTCGATGTTTATTGAGATTTTGGAAAAAGGGGGGAAGGTTGCCGTGAATCGATGTTGTATAAAGGGCTTTTACCGGTCCTATAATCCAAGAGTTGACCTCTGCAATGGCTCCGATAACGAGGAGAACGGCAAGGACGGGGAGGATCCATGACAGTCCGTATTGCGTCAGGTAGAGTTTCAAAGCTTCCATTAATCCCGAAACGAGGCTGATGTTTTCTTTAGGAATCACGACGGCGATCGCAAGAGCTCCGAGCATGAACAGGAAGAATGTGATCATCGCTCCGATGATGATGGCTTTCGGGTAGTTTTTTTGGGGGTTTTTAACCTCTCCCGCATATCCGGCAGAGACTTCCAAACCGGAGAAAGCGAGGAACAGACCTGCAAGAAAGACGATATTTCCCCACTGACTGAAATCGGGGATTAAAGCTTGCGCATCGAAGGTAAGGTGGGTGGGATTTCCCATGGCAAACCACATCAGTCCCAGTCCGATGATGAACAGTCCGGGGATAATCGTTCCCATGATCACTCCGATAGTACTGACGATTGTGGAGGTCTCTATCCCGAAGTAGTTGATCAGTGTCATACCCCAGAAGACGATCAAGACGATGCTTTGGATAAAAAGTTTATTTTCGGCAAGTTCCGGATTAAAAACGTAGGCGAGCGTAGCGGCGACGAAGGCAAGAATTGCCGGATACCACGTGACGTTGTGGACCCACTGCATCCAGATTGAGAAAAATCCCCAACGGTCTCCTAACGCTTCTCTTACCCAGATGTAGATTCCGCCCGATTTTGTCCAACCCGTTGCCAACTCCGCTGAGACGAGGGCGCAGGGGATAAGAAAAGTAAGACCGACGACGGCAAAGAAAAAGAGCGATTTGTAACCCAATTCGGCAACCAACGGGAGATTCCGTAGACTTGCCATAATCGAGACGTTGAGCATGGCTAACACAAAGATCGATATCACTCTTTTAGATTGGGGACGGGCGATCATGATGGGGTCTCATTCCTATAAAATTTCTTTTTTTTGGTCGAGCCAGTCGATAATAGCCGCTGATTCGTATAAAGGTTTGCCGTCGATAAACAGGCAGGGAATCTGATGCTTTCCGCCGAGATGGAGGAGTTCTTCTTTGGCTTTTGCTTCATTGTCGACGTTTTTTAAAGGGATTTCTTTTCCTACTTTTTTCAGGAAATCCAAGACCTTTTGCGAATAGGGGCAATCGGGGCTGTAATACAATACGAGGATGGGTTTTTGCTGCTTTTCCACAGGACCTATAAATTTTCGATACCGATTGAAACACATAATTTTTTAGTGGTATTTAAGTAAAGAAAATTCAGTGTTTTCTGTCGATAAACTTAACAATCATTTATGAGGATCGCATCCTTTTCAAGATGTGATCCTACATTTTCAGCTTTAAGATGTGTTACCCCCTTCTCTTGAGGAGGGGAGGGCAACCGGAGGTCGGGAAGGGTTGGAAAGCCTATCTCGGTTGAATTGCAATCAAATCGGAAAAGAAAAAAAGGAGGAGCACCCGATGATTTCGGAGCCGAATTTTTATCGGGAAATAGCTCTAAGTCAGTTGTAAAAAT
>JBCDES010000002.1:0-47027 GCA_039179295.1 Chlamydiota bacterium | reverse complement strand
TCGCCGAACTTTAACGATTTCGTCGATGTAAGGATACTTGAAGTGAGAGTATTCTTGTTGCCTTAAAAGTTTGATCAGTCGATCGGGACTTTCCAGTCGTTCGATTGCTAGCGACAGATGGGTATTCTCCTCTTCCAGTCGTTTTAGCGATTGAATAAGCTTGGGAATCTCCATTTTGAGTTCGGTCAAATCATTTTGTCGATCGATATAGGTATAGAGAAGGCTTCCCGAGATAAAGACGCAGATGAGAAGTCGAACGAGTAGCCCCTTGCTCACGTTAAACGATCTCTATATCTTTTCGCAGGCGCGCAATTTAGCGCTCCGAGCTCTTCGATTGATGCGCTTCTCATGCGGACCGGGACCGAGGGGCTTTTTGTTTAAAAGTTTAAGGATCGGATGTAGGTAAGATTCCTTCATTTCCGCCATCTTTTTGATCGGTTTGGACGCTCCTCTAAAAAGGTTTTTCACAATACGATCTTCTAAACGATGAAAACAAAGAACTCCCATCCGACCTCCGGGAGCTAAGATATCGATCGCTTCTCGAACCCCTTTTTCTACCGACTCCAGCTCGCGGTTGACACCGATTCTCAATGCTTGAAACACCAGCGTTGCAGGGTGCAACCTCTTTTTTGATCTTCCGATGGCATTTGAAAGAATTCGAACCAGTTCCGTTGTCGTTTCAATCGTCTTCTTGCGACGAGCTTCGACGATCGCACGGGCAGCTCTTCGCCATCGGCGCTCTTCGCCATAGTCGTGGAACAGTTTTCCGAGATCTTTTTCCGACCAATGATTGACGATTTCTTTGGCCGTAACCCCGGTCCTCGAATCCATACGCATGTCCAACGGTCCTTCGCGCAGGAAACTGAACCCTCTTTCTTTCTCATCCAATTGCATCGATGACACTCCCAAATCAAAAAAAAACCGTCGATCCGAGTGACCCCTCGCTCTTGTAAGACTTCTTTTACAGAGCTGAAATTCGAGTGAATCAACTCTACTTTTCCTTCAAACCGTTTAAGGTTATCCCGTGCAAGCTTTAAGGCATGCGCATCTCGGTCACAGCCGTAATAGGTCTGAATTTCGGGATGGGCTTCGAGTAAAGCTCCGGCAAAGCCGCCGGCCCCCAACGTTCCGTCAAAAAATGAGGAAAGTTTTCGGTCCCGGAAAATCTCCAAGCTCTCTTGCAACATCACCGGAATATGGCTTATCGAACCGTTTCGCACACTTCCTGTTTTGCAGTAGCCGGCGGAGTGAATGGCTCTTGATCGATACTCTCATCCAATAGAGCAAAGGCTTCTTCGATCATCTCCGCTACGTTTCCCTCTTCTCCCCCTAAAAACGACTCGAGATCGTATTCATATCTTTCCTTAGACCAGATCTCGATCTTATCGAGAACGCCCGCGATTACGATTTCACTTCGTATCTTAGCCGCTTTCTTAAGAACCGGCGGGAGAACGACCCGTCCTAACTTATCACATGTACAGTGGTGGAGGGTGGAAAAGAAAAGGGTGAAGAACTTTCGGTATTTTGCAATGTGTTGTTTTGCTTGAAATTTTCCAACGATCCGATCGATGTCGCCTCTTTTGTAAATCGCAAGGGATCCTCCGAGACCCAGAGCGATGGTAAACTCCAGTTTTCCATTTTCCACAAGACCGTAGCGCATCTGTTGCGGCAACACGAAGCGGTTCTTGTCATCGAGCTTCGAGTGTGTAGATCCGTTAAAAAAGAAGGTGTTCATCGCAGTCGTTGCGTTAGCTTTTCCACTGATTACCACACTCTATCATCGACTTTTAAAATGAGCAATCTTTTTGTCGAAAAATGGGGGGTATTCATCCCCAAAAATTTCATAAGTTACTTAAAATGAACAAAAAATAATAAGTGGAAATTTGTGGAAATATTGTTCATAAATAGAGCTAAATCGATCGGAAATCGGAGAGATTCGACCGATTTAAGGAGCCGAACGGCAGTGGACGGATCGGGATAGATCAGCCTAACGGAAAACGCCGGTCACGACCGATTTGCCGGACTTCGACCTTTTCCTTAATTCATGGGAAGGGTATAAATAGGGTATGAGAGAGGTAAAAAAAGAAATGAAATGGTAGATGCTAAGACGATAGATAACCTGGGAATCGATACTTCGGTTCGTTGGGCCCAAGATCAAGAGCTACTCGATCGATCTCTCATCAAGGAATCTCCTCTTATTTCCAGGCAAACGACGGTCGATGTCACAAGCCCGTCCTTTACAAGTGAATTCGACACTCTCTTTCAGATCCGTCAACGATTTGCCCCTTGGGCTCTCTTCCTATCCCCTAACGGGTATAACCTTCAAAAGATGCGCCTTTTTACTCACCAGTCGATTCCCTCCCTGGGATCGGACGAACTTCTCTCTGCCCAAATAGAAAAAATTCACGAAAGAGTAACGGCATCGAAAAAAAAGCGTCAAGAAAAACAGAACTTCGGTCAAATGTCCAAATATCCTTGGGAAGATAAGCGAGAAGATAATGATGAACTACATGAATCCAAAACCTTGGCTACCCTTTTGGAATATCTCCAACTGATCGATTCAATGATGACGGAGATCGGTTCACGTCGTAGCCAATACCAGAAAGGATAGATTGTTGTCACAAATCAACTGGATCGAACTATTGGGATGGAGTGAGCGGCAAATTGAGGATATCCGGTTTGCAGGCTACTCTTTTATCAAACAAGGGCAATATGAACACGCTTTAAAATTCTTTGAAGTCCTCACGATTCTCCCCGATAAAGACGTCTACGACTTTCAAACCCTCGGCGGAATTTATCTTCAACTGGGGAATAACCTTTCGGCACTGAACTTTTTAGAAAAAGCTCTGGCGATGGATCCGGCTCATGAACCGACTCTTTTAAATCGGACAAAAGCCCTTTTTCTGCTCGGTTACAAAAAACAAGCCCTGACTCAAGCTTCAAAACTTGAACGGAGCTCGAGTCCTCTGATCGCCGACCAAGCACGGGCATTGACTCTGGCTTATTCTTAGCTTAAGAGTTCCGCTCTTGATTTGCAACCATCTCGTTCTCCTCACCTATCCGAGGAAAAGGCTAAGGGGAATCTAACGGCGAGATCGCTAAAATATATAGGACAGAGGGTAAGAGAAAAAGAGATTTTAATAGCGCAAACGGCGATAGAAAAGGCAACCTTCGCAAGATTATCCGACTCGACTTCAAACATCACTTCGATCAACGTTGTTTGCAATTCAACCGGGCAGGTTGCAGTCATCGGACTCTCTCATTTTTGGATATCAAGATGTTAGCAAAAAAGGTTCGTCTCGTATCCTTTTTTGTTGCCGAAAGAGCAGCGGCAATGGTAGTGTTACGACAAAAAGAGAGCGACTCTTGTCTTGTGGAAAAAATTGTCGGTAACCTTGCCGATTTAACGTCGTCGCGAGTTCGAATCCGACACTTTGAATATCGCTTGCCCGATCAAAACCGACAACATCGTTATGAGACGGAGGGAGGGTTTCGAGCGGCTTTAAGTCATGTTGAAAGATCGTTCACGAATCGCTAGAGACACGAAATTCACAAAGTACTATGGAAAAAATAGATGTCCCTTGAAACAAAAAAAGAGCCTTGGTCCGATTTTCTGTCGTTCATGGAAAACCATTGCTCCAAAGTCGAATTTGAAAACTGGATTGCCCCGATAAAATATGTGAACGACTCCGACCGGATCACCTTTCAAGTCCCGAATATTTTTGTGCGAGAATATCTTCTCGATAATTACAAGGAAGCTTTGACCAGTTTTTTTCCGAAAGATAAAAAAGGGCGACCGCTGATTTCTTTCTCGGTCAAAGAAGGGGAAAAGAAAAAAGCCCTCAAAAAACCCGTACCCGAACCGGATAAGAAATCGGAGTTCGAACAAACCCTTTCCCTGAACGTCTCCTACACTTTCGAAAACTTCATCGAAGGTCCTTCCAACCAATTTATCAAATCCGCCGCTCTAGGTGTCGCTGCCAGACCGGGTAAAGCTTATAACCCCCTCTTCATTCACGGCGGCGTCGGGCTCGGAAAAACCCATCTGCTGCACGGAATCGGTCACTATATTCGGTCGCATCATCGAAAACTCCGGATTCAATGTATTACGACGGAAGCCTTCATCAATGATTTAGTCTTTCACCTTCGGAATAAATCGGTCGATCGGATGAAGCGTTATTATCGCGGTCTTGAAATCCTGTTGGTAGACGATATTCAATTTTTGCAAAACCGGCTCAATTTTGAAGAGGAGTTCTGCAATATGTTTGAAGCGCTCATCAACCAAAGGAAACAGATCGTTATTACCAGTGACAAACCTCCGGGCGAGCTGAAGCTTTCCGAGCGGATGATCGATCGGATGCGATGGGGGCTTGTCGCCCATATGGGAACGCCCGATCTGGAAACCCGTGTGGCTATCCTTCAATATAAAGCAGAAACCGTAGACCTTTGCCTCCCCAACCGACTCGCCTTTTACATCGCCGAGCATATCCATAACAACGTTCGCCAACTGGAAGGGGCAATCAACCGTCTGAGCGCTTATTGTCGTTTAATGAACTTGGAACCGTCGCAAGCCGTTGTCGATTCCACAATGGGCGAAATGTTTCAAGCCCCCGTCCGCTCTAAGATTTCCGTCGATCGTATTATCCATAGCGTCGCTTCAATGTTTAATGTTCGGGAAAGTGATTTACGCGGAACTTCCCGCGCAAAAGAAGTGACCTATCCCCGTCAAATCGCGATGTATCTTGCCAAAGAGCTCTTGGGAGAATCACTGATGAAGATCGCTTCGGCGTTTGGGGGAAAAACACATTCGACCCTCCTCCACGGTTGGAAGAAAATCAAGCAACAACTCGAAACCGACGATCTGTTGCGTCGCCAACTTCGGATGACCCGCCAAAATATCGAGTCTTAAAGTAGGGGCCGGCGGGAAAACCTCTCGATTTCGAATCGGGTCCGGACAAACCTGTTGCTTCCGCCTCCGTTCAACGGTGCAAAGAAGCAAAAGATGGCGGGGTTTTAGCCGTTAAAACCGGCGATCGATGAGAGCAAAGGTGAAGATCTTTTCAGGGAAAAACGCTGCAATCGTTTGCTTTGCTCTTATCATTTCTCGTGTTTTCCATAGCACATCGGTCAGTAGGAGAACTTTTTTGTCTTGCAGTTTCGAGCTCGGTAGCGCCGGGGTGCAACTCAAGAAGCTCGCCAACTCTTTTCCTAAAGAATAAAGAGATTCTCTCTTGGGAAAAGGGCTGTCGATCAAGGGAACGATCACTTCGGGAAGGGGCCAGGAAGTTTTACAAAGGGCAACAACCATCAGCGAAGCAAGGGTTTTTCCTCTCTTTGTTTTGACAAACTCTCGATGGAGATCTAAAATCGGACCGAACGGTTCGAATAGAGAGCGGTGGGGATGAAGAGGCAGGCAGGATCGACACCTCTCGGGTCCCCGGCACCGCCGGCAACAACGGTTTCGATCGATCCATTCTAATTGGTTAAAGCAAGAAGAGCAAAGGAGACGATCGATTTTTTCAACCCTTTCATCGCAATGGAGGCAATAGGCGGGATAAAAAAACCGGATACCCTCATCTAAGACCGTACTTAGGATTTTCAAAGGTTCCCCCGATGTAGAGAGTAAAAGGTTCGGTTACTTTAATAAGAACGGACTGTTTCATCTTAATGTTCATGTTGAGATTCCCCTCAAAATCCAAGTAAGAGCGTTCAACGGGTGATAGAAAAAACTGCGACCGTTTTCCTTCACTGTAACTCTCTTTCAGCCGGGTCAAATAGACACGTCCGTCGATCAGGATAAATTCCAAGTCTCCTCTGACAGGAACTAAAAGCCCCATATCCAAGCCGAGGCGCCCGAGAATCTCGAAGGGGATATCGAGAATATGGTAGTCTCTTTTAAAGGTATTGATGAATTGAAGAGCTCCTTTTCCCGTAAAGCTTTTCACGGCACCAAGAATTCCCCGAATATTGTAGCAACGGAGATTTCGTATCGTGAGCGGTTTAATCGGTGTGGGATATTGCCCGATTTTATTTAAAAGGCTGGGACGGAAATCGGTCACGGTCACAACCGGAACGGTTACCTCCCACTCCTTGCGATCATTTTGCATCAGTCGAACGGTCTCTATAGAAAACATCCCTGAAGCATCACTCAAATTCAAACGGTTGAGCTCGATACGGTCGGGGCGAATATGAATGTCACTCAGCAACGTTTGCATGACAGACCCCATCAACCGGAAATTTTTCCCCTTTAAATAGCCGGTGAATCGACTCTGTTCCAACGAGATCTTCGAAAGCACTAAATCGCCGCTCAACTCATACCCTTTTCCCATTGCAAATCGCCGTATCGTTTGTTGCATCTTTTTCGGGAGAAGTTCGGTAAATCGCGACATATCGATTTTGAGTTGACCCGCCAGGACCATTTGATCCGTGAAAGAGTTTTTAGGATTATGGTGAAAAGAAAAATCCAAGCCGCAAATCCCCCCTTCGATCGTTCGGATAAAAAATCCTTGATCCCGATTCCAGTCGGTCGCAATGACAAGAGGGGGTTGTTTTTGCCCTTCCTCGGTCAATTCCTTCAGTTCGAACCGCGATCGAAAGCGATCATGGAAAGAAAGGGTTGCACAAATATCAAAAGGGGTCTTATCAAAAGGGGTATTGAGGTGGAGTTCGAGCTTTCCGTCTTCAAGGTCGAAGGAAAAGTCATTCAAATACCGGGCTTTATCCCCGATCCAATAATAGCCCTCTTTTAGCGATCCCCGCATCTCTTTTTTCTCTCCTAATGAGAAGTCGAATAGAGCATCCGTTTGGTTATCCCATCGAATCGGGTGCCCTAGAACGATGAGACGTTCTTCTTCATATCCCAAATAGGGAAGGGAGTGTGTTTGCCCTAAAAAAGAGAGCATCTCCGGAGGAACGATCATTTTTACCCCCTTTCCCTCTAAGGTTTCTTTCGAATAGCCGAGTGCATCGAAATGACACTTTGCCCAAAGTTGATCGGATCGAGTATGAAGAAAATGAAAGTCTGCTTTACCTATTTTAACGCCCGAAAAGGGATGGTAGGCAATGTTTAGGGCTTCGCAGCTTTCGAAACGGAGTTTTGCTCGACTGAATTCTTCACCGATAAGGTTGATATGAGAATCGAAAAACCACTGTTGAAACCCTTTAGAAAAATCAAACAGGATTTCCCCCGTTGCAAAAAGAGTTCCACAGAGATAATCCCGATCAAACGGCGAACGGGGGAAAAGGTTTTTGACCTCCCCCAGGTCCAATCCGAGCCTTTCTAACGGAAGCGTCAACGTTTTAGCCTCTTGATTAAAAAAGCCCTGCGTTGCTTTCAGAAAGCTTTTGTTCCAGATCACTTCGAGGTTGGGAATCTCCCATTTCGAGCCCTTTTTTTTCATTTCGGCTAAAATGCTCAAAGCTCCGATTTCAAAGCGTTCCAGATCGAACCGGTCCCCTTGCCGATTGCCGCAAATCGCCAAATGATCGAGCACTATCGACCCTAACGCTAAATATTGACTACGAGCATCAAAAAAGAGGGTCTTTGCTGGAAAATCATAGTCGAGTTTTAGGGCTAAATCTCCTTCTACACTCGGACCGCGGATCTCGTCCAATGTCTCCGATTTCATCGGCACGATTCCTGCAAAGCTTAAAAAATCAAGGTGATGCATAAGATCCAGAGCCGATAGGCGCGTCTCTAGTCGCGCCCTGTTTAATCTTCCTGCTTTAAAAGTTAAAACCTTCACATCGATTAGTGCGCCGTAAAAAGAGGTAAGATCGCGATCAAAGGTTAGAGCGAATTCATCACAGCCGCGGGCTCCGCTTCCCACCAACCGACAGATTTGATGTGTGGAAGACTCTAAACGACAATCATAGATCAAAGTCCCTTCTTGAGCATCTATCTCTAACAGAGGAACGTTTAGTTCATACGAGCGAGGGAAAGCCCCGGTCGTCAACACCAGTTTTCCGGCAAATTTCTCAACGATCAGCCGTTTCTCGGAGGCGGAGTAATAAAGCTCTCCGGCTAAGTCATCAAATCCGATTGAAGAAGAAAAGGGATAACTCCCCTCTTTAAAACGGAGGGCAATCTTCCATTCCAGCAGTTCTTCAACCTCTCCGATGTATGCATGAAGATGCATGTCACCAAGACCGCCGATCACCCGACCGCTTAAAGGGAGATGCAACCCTTTGAACATTTCAAAACGGTTTAAAAAAGCAACAGCACCTTGAGCTTGTCCCTCGATGGCGTAGGTGTTGACGGTCAGCTCTTTCCGATCAGCTAAACCGAAATCGACAGTCACTTCTCCTTGAAAACGGACATCATCCGCTATTGTGTCGACATTTTGAAACAGAAGCGTCGCCCCTTCCAAATCGACTTCCGAGGTAAACGCATCGAACTCGATTCCGAAAGAATGTTGTCGAAGCCGTACTCGTTTCAACGGAATTTTACCCCGCCAAAAACCTTGATCGAAATCGTAACAAAACATGCAGTTCGGAGACTTTTCATTCCCTTGAATTCGGGGGTCTACATCGATTTCGTCGGAGCGATACTTGACACCGGTAGGGTCGAGGGTAAACTCGAGAGCATGAGAATTAAATGTTCCCTCAATTCCGATTTCCCCTTCCGCTCTAAATTCTTTGTTCCAAAAAATGAGTGGAAGGTTCACCGTTCGATCGGAGATTTTTTCCCCCTTAAACCATCCGAGCTCTAAAGCTTTTCGAAACTTTTTCTCCCGTAACGCCTCGAGATCCCAGCGCGATCCGAATGCAATCGCATCGGCCCCCTTTTTTTCATCGATAAAAGCGAGGTTGCCGTCTACTGCAAGGGACTGATCAACGGTTTTGAGCTTCAAAGTCAAATCGAGGGCTAGGGGATCGCTAAATCGTCGGTCTTTTTTTACGTCTAGAAGATCGGCAAGGTTTTCGGAAGAAAGGAAAGCACCGATATCGATAGTTAAATCGGTATAAAGTCCCTCAAAAGTTGCCTTACCTCGAACCCCTTGATAGTCACATTCAAGGGTTGAAGGTTTCACATACCGATCATCCATCGCTAGGAAAAGATTCACTTTGTCCAAAGCTCCTCTTTCCCCGTAGCCGATCTTTCCTTCGGAAACGGACAATTCCCAACAGGTCCCGTCATAGCGATCGGGATTGGAAAGATCGAATGCCCCCTTCCCGGCGATATCTTTTGCTTGCCACCGGATATTTTCAGCGGGAAGAGAGATGCGAACGTCTGAAGCTTGCATCGAGGAGAGTTCCAACCGGGTCAATTTCTTCTCTTCAATCCAGCCGCTTCCCTTCCCGTTAAACGAGCCGCCTTCAATGGACAGTCGATCTAAAATAGGCAATGAAGCGCTTGCAAAATGTTTAAACAAACCGAGTTGATGCGAGGCAAGATTTTGGCAGTCGACCTCTACGAGAAACCGACGATTCCCTTTTGAGGTGAGGGCAAGGTAACCGAGAACCTCATCGTTTGAAAAGATGTCTGAATCGAAGGTCATTTGCCAAAAGGTTTCGTTTTCAATTTTTCTTTTCCCGACAAGGTGAAAAGGGGTTGCTTCATTTTCTCCGTGATAGTTTCCGTGAAATTCCATCGTAGAAGTATCGATTTGACCCGACCGTAGACTTCCGTCGATATCGACGAAATTCCACTCCCGGTTAGAAGACCGATCCCTAATCGAAACCTCCATCCCTACGATTTCTCCGTCACCGAATAAACGGGGCGAAATACTTTGAAAGAACGGCGGAGACCCGAATCGTCCCATCTCTTCTTTACTACCGAAATGCTTGGTCCAACTACATCGATGAACACCGACCGAAACATCATATTTCCGATGGTGAAGGGCAAAATCGGAAACGGTCAGATCACATTCGACGCAATCGACAAGATGAGGCGGACCGTAGGATAATGAAAAGGTCCCCTTCAAGGTTCCTTTAGTCACCGCGACGAGATCGTTTATCCGGGGGACGAAGAGGCGTCCGATTTTAAAAGCCCAAACCAGATCCAAATCTTCGAAGTTCAAATCGAACCGAAGATTCCGATCATCTTTTGAGAAGGTTGCAACGAAAGCGGTCTTTTCATCCTTTTTACCGATCTTTAAAAGACCTTTTTCCCCTCCTTCGGGATTGATAAAGGTGACGACGACGACCCGGTCTCCGAAATCGATCACACCCTCTTTCATCTTTACCGGCAGATTAAAAAAATATTTGTCTAACAGCTCATAAGCCCCCCTCTGTTGTCGCTTCCTTTCGCCCTCCTCGCCGATTAAAGAAATATGGGGATGATCGATAATAATTTTCGGGGAAAATTTAAAGGGAAATAAAGTAAAATCGAGGGCAATCCGTAGGTCTTTCGTTGCAACGTTCAATCCGGGATCTTCTTCTCCCCCCCCTATTTCGAGAATCACATCGCGTAGAATCAGTCGACCTTCAGCCCAATCGGAGGTTTCATAACTAAACCCGATAACCCTCCCTCCACCCGGTCGCATCTCTAAATAAGACTTGACTCCGAAACGGATCAGAGGGTGCTGTCCCAGCCTGAATGCCAACAGGAGTGAAAATAAAGAAATAAGCAGAATCAATGTTTTCTTGCGCACCAGCGAACCCGGAGATTTCCCCCCCCAATATAGGGAATCGATATAAAAAAATCCCGACAAAAGTCGATTTAGATGGTTCAATAATTACAAACGGATTAGGATTGCAAATTGAAAAGGTAATCGATCGACCGGATTTGAAAAATTTTTTAATACCGACTGCCTTCCGGAATTCAATCGATGTCGCAGTATCGAGGGTTTGGAACGAATTTTTTAACCCGCGGTCGATTCTCCTATTTCGGAACGGGTAAATCCTATAAAAAACTCCAATCTAAAAAAAATAACCCTAATGACGGAATTTATCTCCGGACCGGATACCGATTTAAAAGAACGGCTCCCGGTCCGCGGTCTAATCGCAAAAAAACGACTATTCCCTCCAACCGTTCGAACCCGATAGAGCGAAAAACGGAGCGGACGATCATGGATATCGCTTCAGCTGCCTTAGCTATCTTGGCAACGATATTTTTCCTTATCTACATAGACTATTTAGACGATCAAACATATCAAATGGGCAAAAAAGACTACTATCTTGCCGGCAAAATCGATGAGTTTCATATGGAGCAAATCGTCCCTTCCATTATTTCTCGGAAAATGGCAAGCGTTCAAAGGGGTTTTTTCTCATAAAAAAGAGCGGTAGCTAAGGAAGCTTGAAGCACGAAGCATTGCATGAACCGTTCTTTATATCCTTAAACGAGCACCCGAGACAATCGATCGACGGTACTTCTCTTCCGATATCAACATCTCATATTCTTCCGGACGGCTAAGGACCAGCTCGAAAAGATATCCTTCCCCCTCCGGAAATCGATTGATTAAGGAGGGATTCCGTTGCACCTTTTCATTGATAGCGACTATTTTTCCGGAAACGGGACTATAGATGTCTACGGCAGCTTTTGTCGATTCTAAAACCGCCACCTCTTCTTCGACCTTGACCTCTTGCCCCAAACGAGGGAGCTCTATGTAGACGATCTCTCCCAGCTCCTTTTGAGCATCGGTAGAGATACCGATGCGCCCTTTCCCTTGATCGATAACAATCCATTCATGTGTTTCTGCAAATTTTTTCATTTTTCCTCCGATAAAATTAATGATGCCCAAAGGGCGGGGTGTTTTTCGATATGGAACAAATCGGAGGAAAGATTGAAATGTTGTCTCTCTCCGCTTTTCTTCCGAAACCGATAGGTAAACCCCAGCCGCTTAAATTCTAACGGATCATAGCCGTACAAGACCTTTTGGGGAACCCCGATCTCGATTAAATAGGCACTCCGTTTGACCGTTGTTTTTATAGAAAAAAGGGACGGATCGGCGAGCGGATGACTGTCATCTCCTCGAAACCGGTTCATTTCCACCCCTTTTTCTTCCTCGGGATAGAAAATAAAATGGTGGCAAAAACGGCTGATCACATGCGAGTTTTTTAAATCCCGCGTATCGATGAAAAGCTCCAGACAATCTCCCGTTTCGATACCCCGTTTAACATCGACGGCAAAAAAAAGACCGGTTAGGCTCCACAAAAGTGAAACCTGGGCTAAAGACCCTTCACCGGTCAATCCCGAGCCGTCCAACACCACTCCTCTTTTAAACAAGCCGTTTTTATCCGCTTTCGGGACGGCGACACGGACATCGAAAAAAGGAGCGGGGCTTAAGGGTTTGATTTCTTTGAGATTTGTCATCATTACTATCCGATCGGTTAAGTTTTTTTCTCTCGAGATAAAACGGGACATTCCGGTTTTCGTTCCTCCCTTCTGCAGGGGGAAAAATACTTCTCAATCCGTTATCCGAGCAACGGATCGGTTTGCTCTCTCGAAAATAACTTTAAAAAGTTGCTTGCAACTCTTTTTCATCCCCGATATGAACGGCTTGTTTTTCTTTTAGCCTTACAAGAAAATCAGCCGTCCAATACCGCTTTGCTTCTTTAGAGAGAATGGATCGACCTTGGTTCATTTCCTTTGAAAAAGGATGATCGGGACCCGACTTCTCTTTGAGTCGGAAGAATTGGAGCTGCCCCTCTCGATTTAAATGGACCGGCGACCAACTTTTTTCATCCATTGTAAAAACATCCGATGTAAATGAAAGACTCTTTTGATGCCGTTTAAAAACCGTTTCCCTCTTGACAAGGTTCCATTGAGAGTCAAGCGCTCGTTTTCGGGGAAGTTTCCCGGGAGTTCCCCCTTCATCTCTTGTCTTTTGAAAATCCCTTTCATCTCCGATTTTTCTTATCTCTTCCTCGACCGTCACCAGATAGGGGAAGAGACGGTACTTCGGATAAAAGGTGTCTAAATTCTCATAACGTTCTTCCGACGGGGTTACCCCTAATTTCGATACTTCTGTATCGATTGCTCGTAAGGTATCCGAGTAAAGGATTCTACCGATTTCGTTACCGACCTCTCGAACCGGCTTCCATTCATCCCGCTTCGTTTTAAAGACGACCGGATTCGAGGATCGGATTTGAGGATAAACGCTGTTTAAACGGTTTTCTAAAAGGGGATCGAGAATTCCCCTTTCATCGGCCTCTTCGAAGGTAAGAACGGCTTTGGTCAAATCCCGGTCCAGAATATGGAACCGGTAGTATGTCTCGCTATCGGCCGTATAGATCTCTAAAGCTCGCCTCGCCTCGACCGCAACCGGGTCTTGCTCCGGAGCTCCCTTAAAAGCGGCGATTCTGAAAAGCTCGGGAAGGTCTTTTCCTTCATAGGGAAGGTTATTGCCTCCGGGAGAAATACCGATCCGTTTCGTCACCGAATCTTTTTGACTAAGCGCTTCTTCTATCCATTCCGGATGCATCTCAACGATTTTTCCCCGTGAAAATCTATCGATTTTTCGTCTAAGCTCCGCATCGATTCCCTCTAAGGCTACAAAATACCCTGCCTCATCGGTCCCTTTTTTTAGAGCGAGTTGCGGAAACTCCTTTTCCAAAAGCTCGTAGTTGTCTTTTTCCATTTGCCACTCCCACATCTCCTTAATGCTAACGTCGAGAGCCACTTCGCTTTTCCGAACCTCGGCGACCTCTAACAAAAACCGCTCTTCGATCAGCTCCGGGCAGTTTGTTTCAATCCGATCGACGGAAGCAAAGTTTTGAGGTAAAAGGAGGTCGTTTTGCCGATTTTCCACGACTTGATCCAAATAATATTCAAGCTTCATCAAAGCCGAAAAATCTTTCAGCTCCAACGCTTTTGGCAAGCGATATAGATCGATTGTCGCCGTCTTCGAAGCAAAGCCGTAAAACGTTTGGTAAACATCGGGATCGACAAAGACCGCTCCTCCCACATCTTCAAGTAGACGTCTGAACAGCATCACTTTTTGCCATAGGGTGACGGCATCTTTTTCTCCCATTCCTAAATTGCGCAATTGTCGTCGCCAAAGATCGGCCACCTCTTCTCGGGTTACGTCATCTCTTCGGAGTCGGATTTGAAGCGCCTCATACCCTTTCCGGCTAAGGTCGATGCGAGCTTCCTCATAAGCAACCTCGTATCCCTCCCATTTAGCATAGGCTGCCACATTGAGAATGAATTGTGCGCTAAGATCCAGAAAACGGCGACCGAACCAATCTTCGGTTGAGAGGCAACGGAAAAGGTTAAGATTGGCTCTCGGAAGTGCGGGATCGGGTTTGATCCGATCATAGTGCTTTTCTTGAAGCATTAGATAGTCACGCAAAAGATGGGAAGGAAAAGCGGTCTCTCCCAGGTAAAGATCGATCAGGAGAGCGACCGTCTCGGGAGTCGTCTCATCACCCCCTTGTAAAAACCGTTCCAGGATTCCATTTTGCGCAGGAAGTGCTTGCGCCCATAAATTTTTGACGCTGATGAAAGGGGCCGTCGGATGGACATAGGGACGATAGTTTTTGTGGCGCTTTATTTTTTCTCGAAGCTCTTCTTTTAAATCTTCGAAATAGGCATTCACCAAAAGAACCCCCAGCCCGTCTCCGATGAGATCTTTTCGAACCACTCCGTCATTAAAAAAATTCGGCATGATTCCTTCTTCAGCCGATGCGACATCGTCGCGATCGCTTCCGATAAAGCGGATCATTCGATCTACCTCACCTTTCATCATTTCGGACCCGTCTATTGCATGACCGAGACAACGGTCTTTTATCCGTCGGGGTTGACGGATCGTTTGATGCGTTCCGAAAAAAGAGAAAGAGACCGCGATAACGATCGCGATCACTACGAAAAAATACCGTTGGTACCTGCGGAAGAAATCTAACATGTCATATGGTCGTTAAGCGACTTCCCACCATAACAGACTTTTATCTTTCACGCAATAGAGAGGAAGACGGTATTCCAAAAAAAATTTGACTTCAAATCGAAAGGGATTACGATGAAACCATGGCAAAGGAAAGTTTAAGACAGCGGATCATTTTAGCCGTGATTAGCTGTGTTGCGGCAATAGGGGGTCTCCTTTTCGGCTACGATACCGGGGTCATTTCAGGTGCCATCCTCTACATTAAACAAGAATATGTTTTATCTATCATTCAAGAAGAGCTGATCATCAGCACCGTTTCTCTCGGGGCTATTTTAGGGGCCGTTGCGGGAGGACCTCTATGTGATAAATTAGGACGAAAGAAAATCGTCCTCTCTTCAAGCCTTATTTTTATCATTAGCGCTATCGGTCTTGCCCTTACGAGATCGGTAAACGGAATGATCGGATGGCGCTTTATCGTCGGCTTTGCGATCGGGGTCTCCTCGGCAACGGCTCCCCTATATATTGCCGAACTGTCGCCTCGTCATATCCGAGGAGGTCTCGTAACGATCAACCAACTATTTATCACGATCGGAATTTTAGTCTCCTATCTCATCGGATTTCTTTTTGTCGGCTCCCAATCCTGGAGAATCATGTTCGTTATCGGCGGAATTCCGGCAGCCATTCAGTTTTTTATCATGACGTTCTTCCCGGAAAGTCCTCGCTATTTGACAAATATCGGTGAAAAAAACCGGGCGTTCGATATCTTGAAAAAACTCCGTGCAACGGAAGAAGATGCGCATCTTGAAATCTCTCATATTGAAAAGATGACAAGCAGAAGAAAATCTCATTGGTCCGAGCTCCTGTCAAAGAAAGTTCGCCCCGCTCTTTTTGCAGGAATCGGGGTGACGGTCATCCAACAGATTACGGGAATCAATACGATCATTTACTATGCTCCGACCATTTTCAAATTTGCAGGAGTCGGCTCTAATAAAGCGGCGCTCATCGCAACGACATGGGTGGGAACCGTCAATGTTTTAATGACATTTATTGCGATTTATCTTTTGGATAAAGTGGGACGGAAACCCCTCCTCCTTTTCGGTCTGGGAGGAATGGTCGGCAGCCTGATCGTTTTAGGGATCGGTTTTAATCGAACCGTTTCCAACGAACTCGTCGCGATCACGGTCCTGATCTCCCTTTTTGCTTACATCGCCTCTTTCGCTTATAGTTTGGGTCCGATCGGATGGCTCCTAAATTCGGAGATCTATCCCCTCCATATTCGGGGTAAAGCAATGGGAGTTGCCACCTGTGCAAATTGGGTTTCCAATTTTATCATCACGGCAACATTTCTCAACCTAGTCAATATCGTTGGAAAAACGGGAACCTTTTGGCTGTACGGAGGGATCGGAATCCTAGGAATGTTCTTTATTTGGCACCTCGTTCCGGAAACTAAAGGAAAGTCGTTGGAAGAAATCGAG
The DNA here is from genome assembly GCA_039179295.1 of Chlamydiota bacterium. Taxonomy (GTDB): domain Bacteria; phylum Chlamydiota; class Chlamydiia; order Chlamydiales; family Simkaniaceae; genus Neptunichlamydia. The sequence goes on along the minus strand of JBCDES010000002.1, from coordinate 30,787 downwards.
GATTTCTGGCAGTAGCGTTGACGGTATGTCGATTCAATCGATCGTATCTAGTAAGATTTTCCGAAAATGACCCTTTGAGAACTGGGCTCTCCCGTAAACGGACAGATCCCCCCCTCGTTTTTTTCGTCGAAAGGAATACAACGGATCGTCACGTTGAGATCGGTTCGAACCCTCTCTTCGATAGCGGGATTCCCCGACCAGTGGGCACTTGCAAAGCCGCACTTATTGTTGAAGAAGTCGTAAAACTCTTCTTTCGTATCGACCTCTTCGATATGAGCATCGCGGAAGGTTTTTGCTTTGTCGTAGAGGGCGTTTTGAATGTCATCGAGTTGGATGGCGATAGAGTTGAGCAGCGCTTCTTCCGATTGCTTTTCAACGTCTTTGCGGTCTCTATTTCGTTTCGCGACGGAAAGGACCCCTCCTTCAAGCTCACGGATTCCGACTTCAATCCGGATCGGGACTCCTTTCTTAATCCAGTCCCAGATTTTCTCCCCCGAACGAATCTCTCGCCGGTCGAGATGAACGGTCAGCGGCTTATCGTGATAGACGATTTTTCGGAGCTTTTGTCGGAGATGTTTGCAATAAGAAAGGATTTTTTCGTCAGCTTCCCGATTGCGGAAAAGGGGGAGGATCACGATCTGAGCCGAAGCGATACGGGGTGGAAGAACGAGCCCGTCATCATCGCCGTGCACCATAATCATTCCCCCGATGAGACGGGTTGTCACCCCCCATGAAGTCGTCCAAGCGTAGGCTTGATTCCCCTCTCGATCTTGATAGGTTATATCTTGGGCTTTGGAAAAATTTTGCCCCAGGAAGTGAGAGGTTCCCGCTTGAAGGGCTTTTCCGTCCTGCATCATCCCTTCAAAACAATAGGTGGTAACAGCTCCCGGGAAACGCTCACTTTCCGACTTTTTTCCCTTAATCACGGGGATCGCAAGGATCTTTTCAGCAAATTCGACGTAGATATCGAGCATCCGGCGCGCCTCGGCGCGGGCCTCTTCTTCGGTGGCGTGAGCGGTATGTCCTTCTTGCCACAGAAATTCTGCGGTTCGCAAAAAGAGACGTGTCCGCATTTCCCAACGGACGACATTGACCCACTGGTTGATCAACAGCGGAAGATCGCGGTGCGATTCAATCCATTTTGAAAACATATCGCCGATAATCATTTCGGAGGTAGGGCGAACGACCAACGGCTCCTCGAGCTCTCCGTCGGGAACAAGTTTACCCCCTTTCTCAACCAAGCGATGGTGGGTAACGACCGCGCATTCCTTAGCAAACCCTGCAACATGCTCGGCTTCCCTTTCAAGGTAACTTAGAGGGATAAACAGGGGAAAATAAGCATTTTGATGCCCGGTTTCTTTAAACCTTCGATCGAGATCATGCTGAATATTTTCCCAAAGGGCATAACCCCAGGGTTTAATGACCATACAACCTCGGACGGGAGAGTGCTCGGCAAGTTCGGCTAGCTTGATGACTTGTTGGTACCATTCCGGATAATCTTCGGCTCGTGTAGGGGTAATGGCCGTTTTCGGCTTCATCGCGTCAGTTCCCGTTGAAGTTGATCTTTTAAGGCTTCCCGAACCTGTTCCAGCTCTTTCGGAGTCCAATCTTTTCCCAAAAGAGAAAAAGTATGGGCTCGCATCGCTTCACCGACTCGAGTCCCTTTGAGGAGGATTCGATTGAGAAAGTTCTCTTTAGGAACGGCGATTGCGATACTGCCTTGATGGAGATACCCCTGTTTTCGTCGTCTTTGGGCGGCTCCTGCAATTTTTCGCCCCTCCAGCATGACATCGTACTTCGTAGGCTTTGCCATACAAAAGTGACGACAACTCTCATCCGAAGGGGGAAGCTCATCGGATAAAAGGGTCGGCGACATCCCGTTTTTGAAAAAAGTCTTTATACCCCTTTTAACCGCACCGTTGATAAAATCATAGTTGTCGAGGGTATTTGTCGAGTGGTGGGGAAACCGTGCGGGAACCAAGACCGAAAAAGCAAGATCGCTGACATGAAACACGATCCCGCCCCCCGTCGGTCGACGGGCTAAGGACAGACCTACCCCTTCCCCTTGTTCAAGATCGAGAAACCTCTCGGGATTGAGGAAATAACCGTAGGTCGCCGCCTTTCCTTCCCAATCGTAGAAGTGGAGAGTGGGACGGTCGTCGGGCTTCATCTCCTCGAGGAGCCGCACGTCGATCGCCATATTTTTTTTAGCCGATTTTCTCCCCGTATCTAAAATTTTCCAGTTCATTAACCGCACCCGGTAAAAGGATTGAAACCTATCACAACCGGAGATAAAAAAATATGGCGATCGTTAAAATTTACAAAAAATGCTCATTTCGACAAAATGAAGGATATGGTCGAGGAGGATCCGCTTTCTTTAAAACGTCCGTCTTTAGTAAGATCGGTTTTACAAACTCGGTTCATGTTAAGATTACGGGGCTATTATGTTCGATAAGTTCACCAACCGCGCCAAGCAGGTCATAAAACTTGCGAAAAAAGAAGCACAACGCCTCAATCACAACTACTTGGGAACGGAGCATATCCTTTTAGGACTTCTTAAGTTAGGGCAAGGCATTGCGGTCAACGTCCTGCGGAACCTAAGCATCGATTACGATACCGTTTTGGCAGAAGTGGAACGCCTGGTGGGTTTCGGTCCCGAAATTCAAGTCTACGGCGACCCGGCTTTAACCGGTAAGGTTAAAAAGGTTTTCGACTATGCCAATGAAGAAGCGTCGGCGCTAAATCATAATTATGTAGGGACGGAGCACCTCCTCCTTGCCCTTCTAAGACAGACGGACGGGGTTGCGACTCAAATTCTCGAAAACCTCAACATCAGCTTAAAAGAGGTGCGCAAAGAGGTTCTCAAGGAACTCGAAACCTTCAATCTACACCTACCCCCTATGGGAATGTCGGGAACGCCTAGGCAAGAAAAAGTAACGGTCGGCAGCGTCGGCTCGGAAAAGCTCCCCGCATTGCGCGCTTACGGACATGATCTGACGGAGCTTTGTCGCGAAGGTAAGCTCGACCCGGTGATCGGACGGGCTCATGAAGTCGAGCGACTGATCTTGATTCTTTGTCGTCGCCGAAAAAACAACCCCGTTTTAATCGGCGAGGCCGGAGTCGGTAAAACGGCGATCGTCGAAGGGTTGGCACAAGCGATCGTTAAAGGGGAAATCCCCGATCACCTCGCAAAAAAGAAACTGATCTCTCTCGATTTAACACTGATGATTGCCGGAACGAAATACCGCGGTCAGTTTGAAGAGCGGATCAAAGCGGTAATGGATGAGGTTAAAAAGCATGGGAATATCCTCCTCTTCATCGACGAACTCCATACCATTGTCGGTGCCGGGGCGGCGGAAGGGGCGATCGATGCTTCCAATATCTTAAAACCCGCCCTTTCGAGAGGAGAAATCCAATGCATCGGAGCCACGACTCTGGACGAATACCGGAAACACATCGAAAAAGATGCGGCCCTTGAAAGACGTTTCCAAAAGATCAATGTCGCCCCTCCGAATGTGGAAGAAGCGACGGCGATCTTAGGAGGTCTTAAATCCAAATATGAAGGACATCACAGGTGTCTTTATACGGATCAAGCGATTCGTAGCGCCGTCTACCTTTCGGATCGGTATATTACGGGACGTTTTCTCCCGGATAAAGCAATCGATCTGATCGACGAAGCGGGAGCTAAAGCTCGTATTACGATGCTACACCAGCCGCAAGATATCCATCAGCTTGAAATCGAAATCGAACGGCTCCGCAAAGCCAAAGAAGCATCGATCGGAAAGCAGGAATATGAAAAAGCTGCAAATCTTCGCGACAAAGAGAAAACCTCACGTGAAAAACTGGCTCGAGTTCTCGCAAAATGGGAAAAGAATAAAGAAGAACATAAAGAAATCGTCGACGAGGATGACGTCGCCGCCGTCGTTGCAAAACATACGGGAATTCCGATGGCGCGTCTCACTGAAGGAGAGGCTTCAAAGGTCCTTAAAATGCAACAGACTCTCAAACGGAATATTATCGGGCAAGAGAAAGCGGTCGATATTGTATGTCGCTCTCTTCGACGCAGTAAAGCGGATATTAAAGATCCCAACCGTCCGATCGGAGCGTTCCTATTTTTAGGACCGACGGGGGTCGGTAAAACGCTTCTCGCCAAACAGCTTGCCCTTCGGATGTTTGGAGGTGAAGATGCTCTGATTCAGGTAGATATGTCCGAATATATGGAAAAATTTGCCGTCAGTCGTATGACGGGTTCTCCTCCCGGCTATGTGGGACACGAAGAAGGGGGGCAGCTAACGGAACAGGTCAGACGTCGTCCCTACTCGGTCGTTTTGTTCGATGAAGTCGAAAAAGCGCACCCGGACGTGATGAATCTCCTCCTTCAAATCTTAGAGGATGGGAAACTCACCGATTCGATGGGGCGGAAAGTCGACTTCCGCAACACCATTATCCTGATGACCTCTAACCTGGGCTCCGACCTTATCCGTCGCTCCACAGAAGTTGGGTTCGGTGTCAAGGAAGGAATGCCGGACTATGATGCAATGAAAGAAAAAATCGAAAAAACATCGAGAAAACATTTCAAGCCCGAGTTCATCAACCGCCTCGATGACACCGTTATCTTTAAAGCTCTCGATAAAGACGATCTCGTTCGTATTATCGAGATCGAGGTGGCAAAGCTTAAAAAACGTCTCGAGCGAAAAAATATCCTTATCAAGCTTGAAGACAAAACAAAACGGCATATCGTACAGAAAAGCTACCAACCTGAAATGGGTGCGCGCACTCTCCGTCGCAGTATCGAGCAACTTCTCGAGGATCCGCTCGCCGAAAAACTTCTTCTCGAAGGAGATGAGCCGCGCCAAATCTTCATCGATTTCGATGGAGAAAAACTCACATTCACCGATGTCGATCTTCCAAAGGAAAAGACGGAGAAAAAAAAGTTGGCAGCTTCAACAAACGGCAACGAACAGCTTAAAAAAGAAAACTAGAGGGCGTTGCCGAGCGCTTTACAGTCCCTTAAAGAAAGCCGGATAGGAATAGATCGATCGGACCAGCTACTAAAGAAAAATCGGAAAATATAAAAAATGATCCATTCATACCGAAAACCGACGATAAATCGATAGAGGTTTCAATCAAAACGATCGTTCGATAAGCATCGATCATGCCGTTTTTCCGGGTTCGGGAGACCGAGAAAAAATTGCATAGTATCCAGCAAAATTTGCTACCCATGACGAAAAAAACACGCTTTACCAATCCTCACTTTGAGAAACGCCCCCTTTCATTTAAACAAATCGTCCAATCGATGATAGCGGAGAGAAAATGCCCCTCCGCCGTCGATCACTTTTCCTTTCCCAACCGCTTGCAACGATTAGATCCGGAAGCTCCGACCGTTTGCTGGCTCAACCACTCTTCCTTTCACTTAAATTTTAAGGAGATCCATTTGATCACCGACCCGATATGGAGCAACAGGTGTTCTCCGATCCCTTTTATCGGACCGAAAAGGCGCCATCCGATGTCGGAAGAGCTGCAAAAGTTTTCAAAGATTCATACCGTTTTAATCAGCCATAATCATTACGACCATCTGGATAAAAAAACGGTCCTTCGATTGCATCGACTCGCTCCACAAATACGTTGGATCGTCCCGACGGGGGTCGCCGAATGGTTTCGTAAACGCAACATTTCCAACGTTTCGGAACTTGCCCGGTATGAAACATACCGCTTGACCGTCGGCAACTCCTCTCTCGTGATCACGGCCGTTCCGGCGCAACACTTTTCAGGTAGGGGAATCCGCGATAGAAATAAAACACACTGGAACGGTTATGTCGTCTCCTTTAGCTATGAAAAACAATCCAAAACGGCTTATTTTGTCGGTGATACCGGTTACAACCGATATGACTTTAAGGAAATCGGAAAGCAATACGGACCGATGGATCTAAGTCTTATCCCGATCGGGGCCTATCATCCCCGTTTTTTGATGCGTGAAATCCATGTAAACCCGGAAGAGGCTGTTTTTATTCATCGAGAGGTTCGATCAAAATTCAGCATCGGAATGCACTGGAAGACTTTTAAACTCACCGGTGAAAAAATGGATCGCCCCCCCTATGATCTCTACCTTTATCTCAAAAAATATAACATATCCGCCGATGATTTTCGCTTATTAGACATCGGGCAAACCGTTCAGTGGTAAAAGATATTGATGAAAATCTATCGGTTAAAACGGATACAACGACTTCCCTTCCCGGTCACCGATGTGTTTTCTTTTTTTGAGCAGCCCAAAAATCTTGAAAAGTTAACCCCCCATTTTTTGCAATTTCAAACACTCACTCCTACCGCTGTGAAAATGGATACCGGTGCCGTTATCGATTATGTCTTAAAAGTATGGTCTTTTCCGATCCGTTGGACCACACTGATTACCGACTATCATCCCCCCTATTCATTTATCGATCTTCAACTCAAGGGACCCTATGCCTACTGGCATCATCAGCATTCTTTCGAAGCCTTGGATAACCGAACAATCATGAAAGATTGCGTGACATACGCCCTTCCTCTCGGGTGTTTGGGAGAGCTTTTCCATCGGTTAAAGATCGAATCGGACCTCAATAAAATTTTCGATTATCGAGCGGCGGCCGTTCTCAAACACCTGAAAAAAATCTCACCGTCAGCTGTAGACTAGGAAAATAGTCCCTTTGTGATCGGGTCTTAAGAAATCTCCTTCAAAAACATCCGACTATCTTCAACGATGCGACTGAATTTTTCCCGATCCATTTTCTCGATTAGTCGGTAGCTACGCATCAGACGACGATTTTTTTCTAACTTTTTCTTATTTCGAATGAGAAAATCCCAGTAAAGGTAATTAAAAGGACATCCATGGGGACCGTTTTTCTCCTTAACCTTGTAGTCACAGCCCTTGCAATAATCGGACATCCTGTCGATATAGGCTCCGCTAGCCGCATAAGGCTTACTGGCTAACAGACCGCCATCGGCGTATAGAATCATTCCGGATACATTCGGAAGTTCGACCCATTCATAAGCATCGGCGTAGACAATCCGATACCATTGATTGACTCTCTTAGGATCGATACCGGCGAGAAGGGTAAAATTTCCCAACACCATCAGCCGTTGAATATGATGCGCATAAGCATGAGCCTTCGTTTCTATAATACATTGCTTTAAGCAATTCATTTTCGTCTTTCCGGTCCAGTAAAATTCGGGAAGGGGACGGGTCGCCGCTAAAAAATTCTCCTCTTTATACCGGGGCATTTTTAACCAATAAATGCCCCGAACATACTCTCTCCAACCTAAAATCTGTCGAACAAACCCTTCGACCGAATTCAACGGGACTTTCTCGTTATTAAAAGCGGCAATAGCCTTTTCAATGCACTCTAGTGGGAAAAGCAAGCCGCAGTTTAGGTAAAAGCTCAAATGTGAATGATACATCCATGCCTCTCCTTGAACCATCGCATCTTGATATACCCCGAAAAACTCCAACCGCTCCGCAATAAATCGATCCAAAACTTTTAAAGCCTCTTTACGATCGACAGCAAAATAAAAAGGATCCAAGTCTCCGAAGTGGGATGGAAAAGTATCGCTTACAAGCTCGATAACCTCTTCGGTCATCGAGTCCTTGACGGCAATATAGGGTTTCGGAGGTTGCATTCCCCTTTTTAAGGGTTGCCGGTTTTCCCGATCATAGTTCCATCGACCGCCGATAGGATTTTTTCCATCGATCAAGAGACCATATTTTTTTCGCATGTCTCGATAAAAATATTCCATGGTCAAGCTTTTTCTTCCGTCAGACCACGCTTTAAACTCCGTATGACTACAAAGAAAATGATCCCCTTCTCTAATCTCAACGGCAATGGAAAATGTCTTGTTCCAGCTTAAAACCTCTCGATAGGAATCCCATTCGCTCGGCTCTGTCACGATTAATTTTTTTACGGCCCGTTCTTTAATCGTAACCTCCAAGGCATCTCGTAAGGTTTGAGCATCCGGAGAAGGATCCAGCCGAATATACCGGACCTTGGCACCCCTTGCCTCGAGTTCCGCTGCAAAGCGGCGACGGGCAGCGATTAAAAAAGCAATTTTCTTTTTGTGGTGCTTGACATCGGTGAATTCTTCCATCCCTTCAAAAAAGAACAATAGGTCTTTAGCCAAATCCATATCTCTGAGAGAAGAGATATTGAGATTAAGCTGGTCTCCAAAAATAAAGCGCAAATTCGTCATCGAGGATTTGAGAGTACTTTTTAAGCCCTAGCTTAAACAAAGAGTAAATATTTACAAAGGGGACCGAGGAGAGATCCCGTCATGGGTAACGATTCGGACGGAGCTCGATCCTTGCGACCGATGTTCGACCTATTTTTCACCGATGGAAGACTCCCAATTTTTGATATAGTCGAGAAGTACTTTTTTTGAGGGCTGCGAACGCATCAGCTCCAAGGCTTGATCATTACTGCTGAGATGTGCGAGTTTTGCAAGGAGGTGGAGATGGCGCTTATCATCGCAGGCAAATAGGAAAAAGACGGTGTGTACCGGGTTTTCATCGAGAGCACCCCAATCGATAGGTATTTTGGGAAAGACAACGATGATCACGTCGGTCGGTCCCTTCAGTAACAAATCTCTAGTATGGGGGACGGCGATTCCGTTATTCAGAGCGGTCGGCATCAGTTTTTCACGATCGAGGAGGAGATCGACCATCACATCGGGATCCATTCCCAGGTCATCCGAAACATGACTCATCGTTTCACGAATAAAATCTTCCTTTTCCGTCGATCGAATGGCGGTAAAGATCCGACCGCGATGAATGGCTCGGAAAAGGCTGAATTGTTGCATACCTTTACCGGAATCTTGCTCTTCTTCCCTTCTTTTTTTCTGCGGACAGATTCGTCCTTCCTCCGACGGGAGAAAATTTCCCGTTTTTTTTTGAAGACGGCGATTCAACATCCAATTTTCAATTTCAGTGCGACTGAAGCGACATTGATGGTCAAGTTTATAGGCGGGAATCTTTCCCTCTGCAGACCAGCGTCGAACGGTTGTTTCGGAAACGTTTAATAATTCGGCAACATCTTTTGTTTTCAGATCCATGATGTACTCCTTTCGACCTGCATCGATAACGTTATATTAATTTTGACTTTCTTGCTACCCGTTTGCCATCGGTTTTTCGACAAAAAATCTTTGGAGCGACCATCTCAATTTAAAATTAAGCCGATTGAAGCAAGATATCTTTGATACATTTTTCCCCGTCTATCGGATAAGGAAAGGGTTGCAAGGAGATGGCGTCTAAACGCTAACATCCTTCAAAGAGAGGGGCCACATCTTCTTTTTTGTTAACATTGAGGAGCTTTTTCCGCCTCTCCTCGTCTTTCATCGCTGCGGTTAGACGAGATAAAATTTTAAGGTAATCGGTTTGCCGATTTACCGGTCCTCCAATCATAAAAATCAACCGGACCGGTGCCCCGTCAAGGGCATCCCAATCAATCCCTCTTTTTTTTATCTTTTGGAGACCTATCGCTATGAAAAAATGATCGAAAATCGAGAGCTTGGCATGGGGGATTGCCACCCCCATACCGATACCGGTGGAAACGATTCTTTCTCTCTTCATAATCGCTTCAAAGAAACCTTCCTTATCGGTAATTTCACCGGAGTCGCCTAAGGCGTCGATAAGCTTTTTAAGGGCGGCATTGCGACTATCCACCTCTAAAAAAGAAACGACTCCCGCTTCAATGAGTTGGGAAATTGTCACAATGCCTCCTTTCTTTACGGACGAATTAGTATATTCCGGTATGACCAAAACCGCCTTCTCCTCTTTCTGTTGCCGTCAATCTTTCTTCTTCTCTATAATTTGCCCGGATAACGGGGGCAAAAACAAGTTGAGCAATACGCATCTTCGGAGTGATCGCAAAGGGAATTTTCCCGTGGTTGATAAGGATGATTCCCACTTGACCGCGGTAATCGGAATCGATCGTTCCGGGAGCGTTTAAGACGGTCACGCCGTGTTTGAGTGCAAGTCCACTCCTAGGTCTGACTTGAATTTCAAAACCGTTAGGGATTTCAAACGATAACCCGGTCGGAACGAGTCTGCTTTCGCCGGGATTGAGGATTATTTTATCCGCAATATGTGCACGAACATCGGCTCCCGCCGCCCCTTTCGACTCATAGGCGGGAAGCTCTACCCCTTCTTCTAAGACCGTGAGGATATCGTTATCTATCATGTTGTTTGACTAACCCGATCGTGTCTTTTGCTCGCTGCTTCCGAGTTACGAAGATGAGATCGTCGAGCTTATTCCTTTCAATCTTTTTCTCGGTTCTCGTCGCTTCCTTTTCATTGCCCATTAAAAATTCAATGAAAAAGTGAAGTTTCTCTTTGAGTTCTCCTCTCTTAACGATGCAATCGATCATCCCTTTTTCGAGGAGGAATTCGGACTTTTGAGCGGTATCGGGCAGTTTTTGCCGAATGGTTTGCTCAACGACGCGCGGTCCTGCAAAACCGATCAGTGCATCCGGTTCGGCGATCATAATATCGCCCAAAGAGGCAAACGAAGCGGTAACCCCTCCCGTTGTCGGATTGGTCAGAACGGAGATGAAGGGAAGCCTTTCATTATGAAGTTTTGCAAGCGCCGCAGACGTCTTGGCCATTTGCATCAGAGAATAAATCGATTCTTGCATCCGCGCGCCGCCGGAAGATGAAACGAGGACGACGGGGAGCTTTTTCTCGATGGCATGTTCGATCGAGAGGGTGATACGCTCGCCGACTACCGATCCCATCGATCCTCCCATGAATCCGAAGTCTAAAATGCCTAGGACGGTTTGACTCCCTTCAATTTTACACACTCCGGCAAGGATCGCTTCATTCCTTCCCGTTTTCTTTCGGGCTTTGGTCAGTCTTTCCGTGTAAGGTTCCGAATCGATAAAATTCAACGGATCTTTAGGGGAAACTGCGCTAAAAAGTTCTTCGAACGTTTCTTTATCTGCCAGGAGATTTACCCTTTGGGATGCCGATAGGCGGTAGTGATGTTCACATTTAGGACAACAATTGTGATTTTCTTGGAGTTCGTTGGCATGGATCATTTCCTCACATTTAGTGCATTTGACCCAACCGCTAAACCCGTCTTTTTTTGTCGATTCGACTTTGATTTTCGGTTTGTGACGCGTAAAGAGTCTTAAAAGTCCCATAACGACCCATGAACATTTGCTATAACGCAGCATGCTATCAAGCCGATAAAAAAAATGCAACCCCAATCATAACGGCGTGTTTTCAATTCAATATTTTATGGACAAATTTTTAATCGACTACGGGTGACCGGTCCTATCGCGGTGATTTTCTTATGACCGGGAATCTCACCAAAAATTTTTCTAAAAGCATCGATTGTTGACGGACTTGTAAAGATGATTTCGTCAAAACTTTCCAAATCGTGTTTGAAGGGGGGAATCTTCGGTTTCGTATCATATAAGATACACCGTTGATGTCGGATTCCGCGGAGCATCAAGGTTTGTGCAAGAGCAGGTCTTGCCTTCGATGATTGCGGAAGAAAAACATAGGACCGATCCATATCGTCTAAGGCTAAGAGATGAACGATTCCTTCTTGGGTTTCGCTCGCTGCGACTCTATCCACCCCGATCCCCTTCTCTCGAAGAGACTTGGCTGTAATTGCGCCGATAGCGATCACCGTTTTTCCTTTAAGATCCTCGGGTGAAAAACCTTTTTTTTCCAGGTACCTATCGAAGATCGCTACAGCTGTTTTACTGGTGAAAATTAGATGTGTATAGTTCGGAATGTCTGCTAAAGCACTCACGATTGCAGGATCGTCAAAAGAGCGCGGAATGACCTCGATAATCGGTAGATGGATTACCTCTTTTCCATAATGTTTCGGATTGAGCCCCAGATAAAGCGCCTTCGTTTTTTGTCGCTTATCGATCGGGTGAAAAAGCGTTGCCATTTCTTGATCATCGTTTCGACCGATCACTGCAAGCTTTCCCTGTAACGGAGCCGTTTCATCCGGGAGGATCATCCGATTTGTGCCGGTTAATCCTAAACGGATCAAAGCCGCTTCCGCAACCACGAGACCATCCATTACGCCTCGACCTAAAAGTGCAAGACGGGCATCGATAGGACCTCTTACTTCGATGCATTGAAAGTCGGGTCGCAACCGTTTGATCGCTTCACTGCGCCTAAGAGAAGAAGAGCCGATAATCGCCCCTTTTTTTAAACGTTCGAATCGCTCTCCTTGTCGCATCACCAAGCTATCGCTCGAATCGACCCCCGTTGTCAAAGCTAAAAGCCTCAGCCCCGCCGGAAGCGGGTCCGGCAAATCTTTCGCCGAATGGATTCCTACGTCACAACTTCTATCCAAAACCTTTTGATCGATTTCTCGTGTAAAAAAGTCGGTCTTATCCATCGATGCTAAAGAACTTTTCAGATCGCGATCACCGATCGTCTCGACATAGTCGACCGTATAATCGATCCGCAACTCTCGCATCACCTCTTCCACTTGCTTTCTTGAAAGCTTAGATCCCCTTGCCCCCACCTTTATTTTCATACACTTATTTACCCTCAAAAAACAATTCGAACTCCACTCATAAATTTTTTGGAATGATTCTTCTAAATCCTTACATATATAATTTTATTTTAAATTGAAATCACTGTGAAAATAGCCGCAAAATTTGAAGAAATCATCAGTCTTGACGTTTAATCGGAAGGAACGGTTTAAGAAGCATTCGGAATTTCCGGATGAACCCTTTTAGACTTTAGGAGAAAACCGCAAAAAATTCCGATAAAACTGACGATGAGAAGGATGTAACACCCTTTTTGAAACCCGATCTCCAACGAGGAGTTTAATCGAACGATCGTTACTACAAAAGCAAGCCCTATCGTCCCGCCGATCTCTTGAAAAGTGACAAAAGTCCCCGATGCAATTCCCGCTCGGTACGGAGGAACGGTAGCGATTGCGGCCGTTGTCGAGGGACCGGAAATCAACGCATATCCCACCCCGTAAAGAAGGTGGGTGAGAAAAATGTAGAGCAGAGAAGAGAGCGGCGAAAGAAAGATTTGAAGACAGGAAGAGAAGAGCAAGAAAAGAAACCCCGATGAAATAAATAGCCAAGCTCTTCGAGGTTGATATCTGTTGCCGATAATCGGTGAAAAAAGGATCACGGGGATGGTAATACCGAGCATTAATAAACCCGTAGTCAACGACGAGAGTTGTTGAACATTTTGCAGGAAAATAGGGAGCAGGAAAAAGGTCGACCAAATATAGAAAACAAGACAAGCACTTGCAATAGAAGCACCTAAGAACTTCTTTTTCTTGATCAGTTCCGGGATTAAAAGAGGGGAAGAAAAGAGATGGCTGTGTTTCCAAAGCTTCCAAAATGAGACGATGACTACACCTGCAAAAATAACCGTTAACAACAGCGAAAGGTGATTGAACTCCGTTAAAAGAATCACAAAAGATGAAAGGCAAAGTCCGATCAGCAGCATTCCTTTTAGATCGAGTTTCGGGCAATCGACATTATTCTTACTCTCCTTCGTGAAAAGGAGGATGCAAAGCGAGCTGATCGCAAAAAAAGGAATCGTTAACCAAAAAACCCAGCGCCAGTCAAAGAAGTTCGATAGGGTTCCCGCCACAAGAGGACCCATAGCCATTGCATAAGCAACGGTTGAAGCCCAAATAGCAACGGCTCGACTTTTTTGCGATTTAGGAAATTCCGTGACCATCATCGTTTGAGAAACGGGAAGTAAAACCGCATTTCCGAGTCCGGCCAAACACATGCTGGCAACCAAGCCCCCTATTCCCGGGCTTAGTCCGCCCGAAACCATCCCCGTGCCGGAGAAACTCAGTCCCAGAAGAAAGATTTTTTTTCTTCCGTAAATATCTGCCAACCGACCGCTCGTCATAAGAAACCCGCAGTTGATAATTCCGAAAGCAATCATCATCCATTGCATTTGATGGAGCGGAATTCCTAACGAATTTTGAATCGAGGGAATCGAGGTATTGACCATGGTAAAAACAAGACCCATCCCGATGCAGCCCGAGCTGATCCCGACAAGGCTGAGAAAGCGTCTGAAAAGAGAAAATTTTAACATAAAGTCCCGGTCCTATCCCCTACGATACTATTATTATCTTTCGCATAAGAATTCCAATCAATTGAATTGTCTCATGCGATCTCACGGGGAATATCCCCTAGGACCCGATCAGCGCTTTTATAGCCTCTTCGACATGGGATACCCCTTGGAAAGTCATTTTTTCGGCGAATTTTCTATCGAGCCCTTTCAGGTTTTTCGAGGAGAGGACGATCTTTTTAAAGCCGAGGTTCATCGCTTCTTTAATCCGACTTTCACCGCGAGGGACGGACCGGACTTCTCCTCCCAATCCGACCTCCCCCATCACAACCGTATCGGACGGAATCGGTTTACTGCGATAACATGAGGCAATGGCAATGATCGTTCCCAGATCGATTGCAGGTTCGGCAATTTTCATCCCGCCGGCGATGGAAACGAAAACATCGACGGTGTGGAGTTGATACCCCATCCGCTTTTCCAAGACGGCAAGGAGGAGGCTCACCCGTTTGGGGTCAAGCCCCGTAGAACGTCGACTGGGACTTGCAAACGAACTGGGGGCAATCAGAGCTTGCACCTCGATCAGAAGAGGGCGCGTCCCCTCTATCGTCGGAATAATGACCGAACCGGGACAGCCCGTCATCCGTTCTTCTAAAAACGTGCGAGAGGGGTTAAGGATTTCACTCAAACCGGTATCGTTCATTCGAAAAAGGGCGACATCATCGGTAGGACCGAAGCGATTCTTTATCGAACGCATCAGACGGTATCCGTGCTGTCGATCCCCTTCAAATTCTAGAGCGGTATCGACGATGTGTTCTAAAACACGAGGACCGGCGATATCTCCACTTTTCGTCACATGACCGATCATGAAAGTGGTGATGCCGTTTCCTTTAGCAATATGCATACATTCCATAGCAATTTCCCGCACCTGCGTCACCGATCCGGGAGCGGAGGGGAGCTCGCTTTTATAGACGATTTGGACGGAATCGACGATGAGCATATCGGGTCGGATTCGATCGACTTGGGCATGAATCCGAGAAAAAAGGGTTTCGCTAAAGAGATAGATTTTATCGCTTTTAATCCCCAGCCTTTTGGCGCGAAGAGACGTTTGCTCTGCCGATTCTTCTCCACAAACGTAGAGAACCGTCAGTCCTTGATCGGCAAAGCATTTCGAGAGTTGCAACAGCATCGTTGATTTTCCGATTCCGGGCGCTCCTCCTAAAAGATTGAGCGATCCCTCAACGATTCCTCCCCCCATGAGTCGATCGAGTTCGCGATAGCCCGTTCGAATCTGTTTAAAGTTGTCGCCGTCAACCTCTTCGATCAGAACGGGCTTAGCCAGGCGCGGCATCTTTGTTTCAAACCGCCCTTCATCTTTCGATACTTCGAATCCCTCGGCTAAACTATTCCAACTTTTGCAACCATTGCAGCTTCCGGTCCAGTTGAACTGCTTACCGCCGCACTCATTGCAAACCCAAACCGTTTTCCGTTTAACCACCTTTTCCCCCTTCTAAAGTCATCATAGCATCCTCGGCAGCGGCTTGTTCGGCTTCCTTCTTCGACAGCCCTTTCCCATGTCCAAACCTTTTCCGATCTAAATGGACGTGAACGTAAAAGATTTTCAAGTGATCCGGACCCTCTTCTTTAACAACGGTGTACTCGGGGGGGGTTCGGTACTTTTTTTGGCAGTAATCCTGAAACTCGGCTTTCCAATTTCGGTGCGGTTTTTCGATCATCGAAAAGACGATCTCTTGAAAATGATCAAAGAAAAAGCGACGGGCCGCTTCCACCCCCCCGTCTAGGTAAATGGCGCCCATAACCGCTTCAAAAAGATCGGCTAAAAGGTTTCCCCTCCCCTTGCCCGCATTCATCGCTTCCCCTTTTCCTACCATCAGAAACCGTTCGAGCTCGATTTGTTGAAGGTAGAGTGTACAAGCAGGCGCTTCCACTAAACAGGAGCGGAGATAAGAGAGTTCGCCTTCGGGATGATCGGGAAAGCGGGAGTATAAAAAATCGCTGACGACGAGACTTAAGACGGCATCCCCTAGAAATTCCAACCGTTCGTTATGGCAATCGATGATGCTGCGGTTTTCGTTGGTAAAAGAGCGGTGGATAAAGGCCAGAACGATTAAACCTTTATTTTTAAAGGTGTAATCGATCCGGGCTTCTACCAGGGGGATCTCTTTTTGCAGCCGGTCGTACGTATTCATTTGAATTTTAGGTCAATCATCATTAAACTGGTCATCATATAATGGGATCGAACCTAACACTTTTAGTTAAAAAAGGCGAGCTTCCGGATTCAATCCGTATGAAAAGATCCGATTTTTTTAATGAAATTTTTCTATCTTTCGATGAGTCGATTTCCCCCACTTTTTCCGCCGGATTCCCGATGAGACAAGAGGAGAACGGGAAAAATATCTCGAATGCGGGTCGGGCGCATAGAGATTCGATTCGAAGATTTGCGTGAAGAAGGTAACTATGGGCTTCGGTCTAACAAAAGAACACCACGATTTTTTCCATAGAAATCATTTTATCGAGTTTGAAGATCTTCTCTCTTCAGAGGAAACCGATCCTTTGGAACGAGCGGCGGCTTGTGCGGTAACCTCTCGGGATTGGATCCGTGTCGGTCATGATCTGTGGCGTCGCGACACGTCCGTTAAAAAGGTGACCGTCCATAGGGGACTGGCAGAAATCGCCTCGAGCCTTTGTAAAAAAAGCCCGCTGCGCCTTGCTTATGATCAAGTGATCGAGGGTTCTTTTTCCAAGGACCCTTTAAACCTGATTGAAGCCAGTGCGATTCGAAAGGTCGTTTGCGGTCTGACCCTTCAACTCAATCCGACATCGTCGGTAGAAAACCCCCTCGTTCCCAAAAAACGGGGAGCGGGCGTCTTTTTCTCCCCTTTTTACACACTCGATTTTCCTAAGGACTGCCATCTTTTTATGATTGTCTATACCGAACGGCTGGCTCAGTATGTCCACGAAACGCGCGCTCCCAATATGCACGCTCTAAAAAAACTGGATTACGTCTTCGGAGACCGGTTAAGGACGACTACCCATCCCCTTTTAGCTCGACCTTGAACTCCTTACACGATAGCCATTGAACTTTTTTTTCGGGAGGAGTATGCTGCTTAAGCGTCATGGATAAATACGAGTATTACCATAAAGCCCTTGAAAAAAAGTGTGAGCAACAGCAGTTCCGTCAGCTGCGCCTTGTTGTGAATCTCGAAGAAAAAAAAGAGCTCAACCGGATGAATTTCGCTTCAAACGATTTTCTAGGGCTCTCTTGTCATCCTTACGTTAAAAAAAATACGATCGATTATGTTCTGAAGTACGGAACGGGAACAACACCTTCTCGATTGGTCGCAAAGCATCTCGAACGTCAGCGAAACGTCGAAGCAAGACTTGCAACACTTGTCGGGAAAGAAAACTCTCTCCTTTTCCCCTCGGCTTATCAAATGCATGATCAAATTCTATCCACTATCCTAAACCCTAAAGGAACGGTCTTTATCGATCGGTATTGCCATCATGATCTTATTCGAGCCGTTCTGGGATCCGGAGCGCAAATCTTTCGCTATGAACATAATAATTTAGACCAACTTTCCTCTCTTCTGGAAAAAACCGATCGAAGCGGAGTCAAATGGATTATCACCGAATCGCTGTTCGGCATCGACGGGGAGATAACGGATCTAAAAAAACTCGGGGCTATTGCCGAACGATATGATGCACTGACCTATGTAGATGATTCAAACAGTGTCGGAGTCTTAGGAAAACATAGTATGGGGCTCTGTTCGCACCGGCGAGGGATCGATCTTTTCTTCGGAAGTTTCGGAAAACAATCGGGAACTTTCGGAGCCTACGTCGCTACATCTCATATGATGCGAGACTACCTTCTCGCTTTCAATCCCGAGCTTATAGAAACCTCCATACTTCCCCCCACCGTTTTAGGGGCGATCGGCGGTTGCCTCGACCTGATTCCCGATATGCAAGTCGAACGACAAAAAATTGAACGGCTGTCCCACCTCCTCCGTGAAACCTTACTGGAAAACCATTGGGATGTCGGTAGCGGAACCTCTCATATCATTCCCATACTCCGTTTAAACGGACAAGAATGTGAGAAAATTTCAACGGCTTTTTTGAGTCAATCGATTTTGGTTACGACGCTAAAACCTCCCCTAGTGCCTCAAGAAGCAACACGTATTCGAGTCTGCGTGACCTCACTTCATTCACAGGAAGATATTTTTTGCTTGTTAAAGGTCTTTAAAAATTTGTCTGAAGAGCCTTCCCTTTCGACGGTTTGACCTCCATTCGAAGCAAGCTACTTTTCTTTATATGTCGATATTATAGCCGGACGCAGGTCTGTTGCGACAATCGGGGCTCTGCTAAAAAAAGACCCTCAAAATCGATACTCCGATCGGATTTGACCGGTGACGGGAACGGTTTGTGAGACCTTCGGGTCTTCGGATTGCTAAATGAGCTGCGCTGCAAGGGAAACGCAGTGATTTAGCGAAACTCCGTCGATATAATTACCGATGCAGGTCAATCGGGGATAGTGCATTTTTAGGTAGCTTTCAAACGACCGGACACGTTTTAGATGACCGATGCCATATTGAGGAATGATATCGTTCCATACTTTAAGATAAGCCGCGCTCGGTTTCGATTCGATTCCTAAATGTCTTCGCACTCCTTCCAATGCGGTTTCTATCCCTCCGTCACGTAGCATCACGGTCAGTCTTGTCTCATCATTCGTCCGATTTTGTAACGGGAAGATAGCGGAGTCGAAAACCGCTCCGAGGATTTTTTCCCTTTCCGAACCGGGAATAAGATAGCCGAACCCCTTTTTCTTTAGACAGTCTTCGGAATAAGCTACATTGACAACGGAAAGACTCTTCGTCTCCAGCGGACCTAAAAATTCCTGCGCAATTCTATCTTTAACAAAAAGCCCGTTGATACCTTGGGAAGAAACACCCAGAATCACTCGTTGCTCCTTATCCAAAGTTGTCAACGGGGTATTTAAATGGATGGCTCCTCGACCTCTTTCCACAAGGCGATCGACCAATGTTCGGAGCCCCCCTCTTAAGGTGAAAAGTCCCGTTCTCTTTTTTTTCCTTTTTTTCTTAACAAGGGCACGTGTGATGGAGCCATAATCCCTCTCCATCGCTTTAAGCTCGGGAAAGCAAGCCGAAATCGACAGTTTATGGATACTTCCCGCAAAAATACCCAGCGTTAACGGATCGAAAAAAACCTCGGCAGCGTAATTTCCCAAACGACGAGCAACGAATGTAGCAATCGTTTCATCTTCATCCCGCCGATAAGGTTGCCTCCACTCTTTAAGGAGTGCGGGGATCAAGGGAAAAACGAGGGGAGAAAAAGGGGAAAGGGCTCGAAGCTTTCCCCCCTTCCAGAGAAAGCGACGAGCGGCTTGTTTATCGGAGTAGAGAATTGCATCCGAAAGACCGACTTCATCGATTAGATTTAAAAGGGCTTCCGCTCTTGAGGCTTTAAAGGTCCGCGGTCCCCTTTCAAAAAAGAAGGGGTAGGAGCAAGAGTCGATACATCCTCCTAACCGATCGCTTTTCTCAAATAAAATGATGTCGGCATCGGGATATTTTTTGGATAAATAATAGCGCGCCGTCAAACCGGAAATCCCTCCGCCGGCGATGATAATTTTTTCCATAGCCACAGCCCTATCCGATCCGTTAAATTGGATTTTGACATGGAGGTTGATATGTTACAAGTCGAGGGTGAAAAAAAAGAGCGAATCGTATCCTACCTAAAAGCTCTTAGAGATCAAATCGTTCAACAGTTTGAAGCCTTTGAGCAAGACAAACGCTTTCAAAAAAAACCTTGGAATCATCGGGAAGGGGGCGGCGGCGAGATCTCCCTTCTTCGTGGAGATATTTTTGAAAAAGCTGCCGTAAACTGGTCGGGAGTGTATGGAAAAAAGCTCCCTTTTAACAAAGATGAACAGCCCTTTTTTGCAACGGGTGTCAGTCTCATCACACATATGATGAACCCCTTCATGCCGACGGTTCATATGAACGTGCGCTATATCGAAACGGCGCATACGTCATGGTTTGGCGGCGGTTATGACCTAACACCTATGGGCTTTGAAAATAAAAGCGATAGCCGCCATTTTCACGATGTTGCACGGGAGGCTTTAGGGGACCCGTTGTATCAAAAATTCTCTCAAGAAGCCGCAGCCTATTATTACATCGAGCACCGGAAAAAAGAGCGGGGCGTCGGAGGAATCTTCTTCGACCATTACAATACCGGATATTTCGATCATGATTTAGCCCTATGGAAAAACGTCGGCTCCACATTCTTAGATGCGATTCTTCCCATCTACCGTCGACAGGTTCGACGCCCTTATACCGAGGAAGACAAAGCAAAGCAAAATGCTCGACGCGCCCATTACGTCGAATTTAATCTACTCTATGATCGCGGGACAAAATTCGGTTTTCTTTCGGGAGGGAACCCGGAAGCGATTTTATCCTCTATGCCCCCCACGGCGACCTGGTAACGGCTAGACCCGACCGTAGCGGTTTAACGGTTGCGTCGCAACGCTACCTTTGAAAAAGCTCTCTCGAGAGTCGTAATCGTTAAAGAAGCTCCTATCGGTCCGATCATAACAAGATGTAAAGAGTGAAGCCGAGCGCAAGCAAACAATATAGTTGTTCGATTAGGGTGCCGAGCCACACAAGCCGATTGGCGAGGGTAAGATAAAAGATGGATGTTACCGGAACATATCTAATCTGAGCTCCGCTAAGATGTTTGATCTGATGATTTTTAAGAAATCCTCCTCCGATGAGATCCGTTATCCTTTCAGCCGGAATACATCGAATCTGATGATCTGTAAGATGTTTGATTTGATGATCTTCGATATATCGAATTTTTCCGGCCGGAACATGCTCGATCTGCCGACCTCTCAGATACTTGATTTTATCATCTTTGAGATAGCCATCTTCGATCAGACCCTCTATCCTTTTAGGCGAAATCTCTCGAATCTGACTATCATCGATGTATGGAATTTTTTTATCGGGAACATGGTCGATCTGCCGATCTATAAGATCCTTGATTTGATAATCTTTAAGATACTTTCCTCTGATGAGATTCCCTATCCTCCCGGATGGAATCCTCTTGATCTGCAGACCTCTAAGATCCCTAATTTGATGGTTTTCAAGACACCCTCTTCGGATGAGATCCTCTATCCTCCCGGATGGAATCTTTCCGATCTGACAATCTATAAGATCCTTGATTTGATAATCTTTAAGATGCTTTCCGATGATGAGATTCCTTATCCTCCCGGATGGAATCTCTCCGATCTGCCGACCTCTAAGATCCTTAATTTGATCGTCTTCAAGATACCCCCGATCTATGAGATCCGTTACCCTTCCGGATGGAATCTTTCTGATCTGCCGACCTCTAAGACTCTTAATTTTACCGTCTTCAAGATACTCTCTTCCGATGAGACTTTCTATCCTATCGGGCGAAATATACCTAATCTCATGATCGGCAAGATTTTTGATCTCTCTATCCGACATCTGTGAGACTTTTTCCTCCACCATTCCTACACCGAAGGCAGCCATTACCGCTGCTCTTTCTGCAAGTGCCATCTTTCTTTCGCGGTCATCTTCTTGAGATTCCTCGATTTTTTTTTGCAAATATAGCACGCGATCGATGAATTCTTGGGCATTTTCCGTCTTACCGACGGCTTGGCAAAAATCGGGCAATTTAGCAGAACCCTTTATGTCAGCAGGTCCTCGACAGATAGGACAGATTGGGTTAGACTTCTTCCAATTGTTCAGACACGGTTGATGATAAAAATGACCGCAATTCAACTCAGCCAGCTGATCGTCGATGGAGAACGACTGGTAGCAAATGGCGCATTCATAATCCATCCGATCATTTTCAAAAAAAATTTTATCGATTACCGGACTAAAGTTCGAGGGCATTTTTTCCATGGCTATATCTTAGGCGGATGCTTGATTAAAATGCAAGCCGGAAGATAGCTGCGGCTTTTACCGCCAAGTCCGAGCAAACGGTACCGGTCTTAGGAGCAAAGTCTTAAGCACGAAGGGATTACAATAGCTACGGCTCGGATAACGGGTTCGAGCGTTATGAGCCGGGCAACGGGAAGGAGGTGTGCTACGACATTTGATAATTTTTGACGGCGTTGACAAAAGCTTTGACATGGTCGACAGGGGTATCGGGCAAAATGCCGTGTCCTAAATTGACTATATAGCCGCGGTCGTTTTTCATGCTACGTAACGTCTTTATCGTCTCCTTTTCGATCTCGGGAATCGAGGCATGGAGGATCCCGGGATTGAGGTTTCCTTGAACGGCGATATCAGGAGGAACATGTCGACGACTCTCCTTGATCGAACGGTCCCAGTCGAAACCGATGGCATCGGGGTCGATCGAAACGATTTCCGAAACGAATCGAGACGCAGCTCGGGAGAAAACGATCACCGGCGTTCCTTTCATCGCTCGAACGATTTGACTTAAGAAAGGAAGGGCAAAACGGGAAAACTGTTTTCGCGACAGAAGGTTCGTCCAGGAATCGAAAATCTGAACGGCATCCACACCCGCCGCAACTTGCATCTTTAGATAAGCAATACTTTGATCGGTTAAAATCTGCAACAGCTCCAGAGCGCTTTCCAGATCTGCATCAAGCCATTTTTTCACTTTCTTTTCCATCATATAAGTCATGACGGTGAACGGACCGCCACAAAAGCCGATCAGAGGCTTTTCGATTTCTTTCTTGATCAACTCGATTCCTTGACGCACAAAGCCTAAAGCCTCTTCTACGGGTTGGGGTCTGATTTGCGTCAAATCGGCAGCGGATCGGATCGTCGGAGCGATAACCGGTCCCCCCTTTCCCGGGAATGTGACAGCAAAACCGAGGGTCAAGGGGAGGTGCAAAATATCTGCAAAAAGGATTGCCGCATCGACATCTAAAATGTCGAGCGGTTGTTTTGTGATTTCAAAAATGAGCTGAGGATTACGAAACATCTCCTCCAACGAGTGGTTCTTCCGAATGATTTGATAATCGGGAAGATAACGCCCCGCCTGTCGCATGATCCATACCGGGGGACGCCCGTCGTTTTTGCAAGCTAATGCCTTGAGTAAACTAGGCGCTGAGGAGGCGGTTGAGGATGGCATCGACGGTAAACCCGAATTCATTTGCTATATCACTCATAGGCGCCGAAAGACCGAATTCATCGATAGAAATGGAAATTCCGTGAGGGCCGATGAATTTCGACCAACCGAAACCTACACCTGCCTCTATCGATACCCGCCGTCCCAGCTCTCCACAAGCCACTTCTTGTTTGTAGTCTTCAGTCTGCAGATCGAAAAGTTCCCAACAGGGAAGGGAAACGACGCGCGTTCCTTTCCCCTGTTTTTCAAGAGCTACGGCGACATCCAGGGCTAAAGCCACTTCCGAACCCGTTGCAAAAAGGGTGTAGTCACATCGATCGCTTTCTTTTTTAACAATATAACCTCCCCGACCCGCCCCCTCGTCGAAGGGACGATCGGTTTCTCTCAACACGGGAAGGTTTTGCCTGGATAAGACGATAGCTGTCGGATAGGGATAGTTTAAAGCCGAAAGCCAGGCAGCCTTCACCTCGTGTGCATCTGCGGGTCGAAAAACATGGAGATTCGGCACGGCACGCAGGGCGGCTAAATGTTCGACAGGTTGATGGGTCGGTCCGTCCTCCCCTAAAAAAACCGAATCGTGGGTCAGTTGAAAAATCAGATGAAACTTTGAAAGACACGCTAAACGGAGTCCGTTTCTTAAATAATCGGAAAAGGTGAGGAAGGTCCCCACATAGGGGAGAAACATATCGGTTTGAAAAAGTCCCGAAGCGATCGCCGTCATTCCGAATTCACGAACGCCATACTTGATGTTTCGCCCTGTGAAATCATTCGGGGCGATCAAAGGGTAATCTTTCATCAGCGTACAATCGGAGCCCGACAGATCGGCCGATCCGCCGTACAGAAAAGGGAGCTCTTGCCCCAGAACTCGAAGGACGGCTTGGGAAGCCTTTCTCCCCGATATCGGATCATCGAATTTCACCCTATCGAGCCTCTCCTCAAGGTTCGTCGGGATGACTCTCTCACCCATTGCTCGATATTCTTTTGCCAAGTCCGGATAGGCTTGTTGCCAGTCGTCAAAGGCTTTCCTCCACTCTTGTTCCATGGCTTTTTGCTTGGAAAGCTTTTCTTCGAAGAAGGACTTGACACATTGGGGAATATAAAACTCCTGTTCGGGGAGTCCCAAAGCCTCTTTCGTCGCTTTGACTTCTTCCGGTCCGAGGGGAGAACCGTGGGCTTCGAACGTCCCCTGTTTACGGGGAGAGCCCTTCCCAATGATCGTTTTACAATCGATAAAAACGGGGCGCGTTTGATCTGCTCGGATCCCTTTCATGACACGGTCAACGGACTCTAAATCGTTCCCGTCCATTCTATGGACTTCAAAGCCGTAAGCTTGATAACGACCGGCGACGTCTTCGGAAGAGGATTGGTCCAAAGGACCGTCCAAGGTTATCTCATTGGCATCGTGGATCAGGACGAAATTGTCCAAGCAAAGGTGACCGGCAAAAGAACTCGCTTCACCGGACACCCCTTCCATTAAACAGCCGTCCCCTGCCAAACAGTACACTTTCGGGCTGAGGAGACGGCATCCGTCTCGATTAAATTTAGTCTCCAGAATTTTTAGACCCAGGGCTTGTCCCACGGCATGCCCGACCCCTTGACCTAAAGGTCCCGTTGTCGACTCGACCCCGAGCGCCGCCCCGTATTCCGGATGACCGGGGGTTTTCGAGTGGAGCTGACGAAAATTTTTAATGTCGTCTAGAGATAGAGCGAAACCGGCTAAATGGAGGGCTGCGTACAGCCACATCGAGCCGTGACCTGCAGATAAAACCAGCCGGTCTCGGTTCATCCATCGGGGATTTTTCGGGTTGTGTCTTAGAAGATGTCCGTAAAAGTATGCCCCGAGTTCGGCGCATCCCATCGGAAGACCGGGATGACCGGAGTTGGCTTTTTGCACCGCCTCGAATGAGAGTTGCCGGATTGTAGCCGCTACTTTTTCTAAAATTTTTTTGGTCTCGTTATCCATTTGAACACCCGGATCGGGAACGGGGGTCGATCGCATCCGTTCCCGAACCGGTCTTTTCCTTGCTTTTAGCTCTTAGATAGCCTATTTTTAGACCTTAAAGGTAAAGATATCAAGAATAAAATGACAGGAAGAGTAGGTTCATAGGCGATGTTATCACAACGGATACGAAAAAAATTCCTCACCTATTTTAAAGAGAAGAACCATTTCGTCGTCCCTTCTTCTCCGACGGTTCCTCATGACGACCCCTCCCTTCTTTTTATCAATGCCGGGATGAATCAATTTAAAGATGTGTTTTTAGGCAAGAGCAAACGAGACTACAATCGGGCGACCTCTTGTCAAAAATGTATCCGGGTCGGGGGGAAACACAGCGACCTCGATCACGTCGGGCATACCTCGCGACACATGACGTTCTTCGAAATGCTCGGCAACTTTTCTTTCGGAGATTATTCCAAAAAAGAAGCGATTGCATTTGCCTGGCAAGTCACGACGGAAATCTTCCAATACGACCCCGAGCGCGTTTGGGTCTCCGTCTTCGAAACCGATGACGAAGCCTACACGCTTTGGAAATCTCATATCGATGAAAAAAGGATCATCCGTTTAGGAGAGGATGAGAATTTTTGGTCCATGGGACATGTAGGTCCTTGCGGTCCTTGCACCGAACTCCTTTACGATCGAGGCGATAGATTCGGATTAGCCTCCCACCCTTCGGAGGATGAAACCGGAGAACGCTACTCGGAATTTTGGAACCTCGTCTTTATGGAGTTTAACCGAGACGGTCACGGAAACATGGCGCCCCTTCCGACACGATGCATCGACACCGGAGCCGGGCTGGAACGGATTGTCTCCTTCAAGACGGAAGCGACCTCTCTTTTTCAATCCGATATCTTAAGGGCTTTGATCGGACGCGTCGAAGAGCTGTCGGGCAAGCCGTATGATCCGAGCGATCCCCACCTCGGTCCCGCATTTCATGTGGTTGCAGATCATATTCGTCCCCTTGCATTTGCGATTGCAGACGGGGCTCAACCGAGCAATACCGACAGAG
Organism: Chlamydiota bacterium; assembly: GCA_039179295.1. GTDB lineage: Bacteria > Chlamydiota > Chlamydiia > Chlamydiales > Simkaniaceae > Neptunichlamydia. The sequence continues at coordinate 4,579 of JBCDES010000002.1, read as the reverse complement.
GGTATGTTCTGCGGAAAATTCTAAGGCGGGCCGTTCGGTACGGACAGCGACTGGGGTTTAATCAACCTTTTCTCGCCGCCGTTTTTCCCCGTCTCGTCGATACGATGGGAAAGGATTATCCCGAGTTGAAGCGATCGGAGTCTCAAATCGGTGAAATTCTCACCCTCGAAGAGGAAAGCTTTTTCCGAACCCTCCGCCGGGGGGGGAGTATTTTAACCACCGTTATCGACAAAGCCGGTCATAGCAACCGTAAAGAAATCAGCGGTGAAGATGCTTTCAAACTCAAAGATACCTACGGCTTCCCGTTGGAAGAAATCCTTCTCATCGCCAAAGATAGTCGGCTCACCGTCGATCTCGAGTCCTACGAAATTCTCGACCGACAAGCACGTGAGCGTTCACGTCAAGCCAAAGCCGACCCTAAACAAACGGCTCGACGCTCCACTTTCGAAACCTTCGTTAAACATCACGGCAGTTGCAGTTTCGTAGGGTACGATAAGGTAGAAGCCGAAGGGAGCGTTATCGGTCTGATTATCGACGGTCAAGCCGTAGAAATCATGGAACGGGGGCAAGAGGGGCTGGTAATCCTCGACCGAACGCCGTTTTATCCCGAAAAAGGGGGACAGGTCGGCGATACCGGAACATTGACCCCTGCGACGGGGAAGTTTAAAGTCAACGATTGCCAAACCCCCTATCCGGGCGTCATCATCCACGACGGAGTCTTGGAACAAGGGACGCTCATCATAGGGGAGCCCGTCGTCGCTACGATCGACCGGGAGCGGCGCTACGAAATCGGTCGACACCATACGGCCGCTCACCTTCTCCATTGGGCTCTCGAGCAGGTTCTGGGCGCTCATATCAAACAAGGGGGGTCTCTCGTAGAGCGCTCACGCCTCCGTTTTGATTTCAATCACCATAAAGCTTTATCGACGGAGGAAATCCGTCAAATCGAACAGCTTGTCAATGAAAAAATATGGGAAAATAAACCGTTAGAGATCTACGAGCTGCCGTTCGAAGAGGCTCAAAAACAGCCGGAGATCAAACAATTCTTCGGAGAAAAATATGGAGCTATCGTCCGCGTGGTCGCTATCGATCGGTATTCCAAGGAACTATGCGGCGGAACTCACGTCCGCAATCTGGGAGACGTCGGCTATTTTAGAATTGCCAGAGAAGGGAGCGTCGCTAAGGGAATGCGTCGGATCGAAGCGGTTCTCGGCGCGGCAGGAGAGAAGCTGCGGTACGCCGTAGAAGACCGACTCCTCCATCTCGCATCCCTCCTTAAATCCGCCCCCCATGAAGCGGCAAATGTCTTGAAAAACATCCTTCAAGAAAATGGGACACTCAAAAAAGAGCGCGCTCATGCTCGGGAAAAAGCTTTAGACGATCTGGCGACCGCTCTACTGAGAAAGGTTAAACGGTCGCCCCTCCCCCCCTTTCTCAGCGCTATCGTCGACATTGAAACAAAAGAGCTCCACCGCCTCGGAAACACCCTGATGAAAAAGATGGAGTCGGGAATTCTTTGCCTCTCGATCGTTGAAGAAAAAAAGTGTCATCTCTATCTCAAAATCTCTCCCGATCTGGTTCAACGAGGAATCCGCGCCGATAGCCTGATCAAACACATCTTAACCCCCATCGCCGGCTCCGGCGGAGGAACGGCGGAATGGGCTCAAGCCCGGGGAACAAACCCTCAAGGGGTAGAAAAGGGAATGACCGAAATCGAAAAAATCATTCGAGACCGGTAGAGAAATGGACGGGACAAAGGGATTGGACGGTGATTTTCAAATCGACTTTAGCGGAGAGACATCGATCGATGCAAGACTTTTCGGGCGATTTCTGTCTCATTTTGACAAATTTGTCACAGAAAGCGCCCGCCTTATCGAAGACTGCCCCCCCCCTATCGGATTAGAGGTAAGGGGACAAAAAGAGGGGAGCTTTAAAACGATACTATCCGTTGTTGTTGTTAGTGCTTGCTCCCTTCTTCTTAACAATGATCGCATACAAAACATAAGTCATCTCACCACAACGATAGTCAATGTTATTTTGATCAAACAGCACCTAAAAGGAAAAGAAGCAAAAGGGACCGAAACAAACGGCGAGACGACAGCCGTTGAAAATCATAGCGGTCAGACTTTGAAGGTGCCGAAGGAAGCCGGTGATATCTTTTTCAACGACTGCCGAATCGATTCGTTAATCATCAACCTCTCTAAAGATATGAAAGAGCTGGAAAGAGAGAAGGTTTCGATCGAAACTCAAGGCGACAAAAAAGTAGTCATCGCCAAAAAGGAGTACGAATCGATGACAAAATCTGTCGTGAAAAGTCCGCCGGAAGAAACGACCGAATTTGAAGCCGACTTGCTTATAAAACAGGTCGATTTCGAGAAATCGGAATGGGAATTTAGACTTGACGATAAAACGATTAAAGCTGAAATCAAGGATGAAGAGTTTTTGGCTGAAGTGCGACGCGGTCAAATAAGAACACTCTACGCAGGTGTTAAAATTCGGTCAAGAATGCGTCGCAAAGATCGCTCCGATAAAAAAACGGGGAAAACCGAGAAGGAATACACCGTAGAGAAGGTGATGGTGATCATCAAGCCGGAACAACTCGATTGGTTAAATGATTCCCCCCCTTACCCGAGGGGCTAAAAAAGTGCGGTCCGAGCTGGAGGGAAAACCTTAACCTATCGATTGGATAAGGAAAAAAGAAACTCAGACCGCACGGATTCGATAACCGCCGATACCGATTCGAAATGTTAGGCGCGTATCGGGGCGAGTAAATTATATTCGTCAAATTCTAGCAGCTATACCTTTTTCCGACAAATATTTATTTTTCCTCAGACGATTTTCGCCGCGACTAAAGGTTGCCGGTTTCGTCGGGCTTAACCGTTCGCCGCGCCGCAAAAACGTTTGATAAAAGCTTCCATCCAATGGAATGCCTTTTGTTGCATTTTCGGAGTCGCCGCTCTGCCGAGTGCTCCGATAAAAAAATTCTTTAAAGCTTCATCGGCATCTAAACGCTCGGCTAGCTGTTTAGGGGTAATCCTGTTCCCTGTATAGCTTGCAATAACGACCATATGGTGGCATGAGTTACATAAATAAGCGCCGAATCCTTGCCCGACCAGATCGTCTAAAAAATCGTCCACTCGTTTTTTTTCGGTTTGCTTAGGGGCATCGAAGTTTTTGAAAAAGAACGATGTTGAAATGCCGGCAACCGGATCATCCCGAGCATCTCTTAATTCCGGACGAATCATTAAGTGATGAACGGAAATGAGCTGTCGATCGGAGAAATCGGTACGCATTTTTTCCCCGAAACGGGATTGGAGGGAGTCTAGAATTTTTTTGTCTTCTTCTCGTAAATGAGCACTCCGGCTATCCGAAAGGAGGAGATACTTCCCGACGGGGACGTCTTGATACGGCATGGTCGTATCCAAAGCAAAGGTTTCGATCTCCTTTAGATCGGCAGGTAATTTCCAAACAAGGGAATACGTTTCCGCCTTAGCCTCGCTTTGTTGCTCTTTAGATAGGTATCGCGATGCTTCCTGACGTCTTATGTTCCGATAAGATGATCCGAAAGCTCCGGGATGAAAATGGCTGTCAAGGGTTTTAAAATCCTCTTCGGTCATCAGTAGGGCAGGCTTACCTTCATATCGGCAGTCGTAGATGTTTTCAACCAGCTCGATCTTTTCCGTTGTGTTTCTATGATAATCGTTAAATGTCGCGGTTCCTTTAGGAACTCTAATCATGACCGACTTATCCGCCGGCTTTCGGACGTCGTGGTCGATAACGGCCGTTTTCGAGAGTTTATCATCCGATTTCGGTTTGGGATCTTCGAGATTTTCATCGTGAGAGTATTCGTAGATATTTTTAGCCAGCACTGCGACTCCTCCAAAAAAGGTGATCTTACAGTTACTATAAAAATTTAAAGAAACACGTTTTTTGAAAAATTGCGTCAATCCTAAGGAAATAAGAGAGCCGCTAAAAATCGCGATGAGCTTTTTTGAAATTTTAAAATTTTTCCCGTCATACCCATAGTCATGGACGATACAGGCCAATGCCGACAGGGTCGCCGTCATTATGAGACCTCCTCTCGTAGCTTTCGGAAAATACCGAATGAATCGATCGGAGCCTGCAAAGAATGCGACTGCAACAAATATCGTTGATTCCAAGAGCAAGCGAGGAATGCTGAAAGAAATCTTTGTCGTTTTCAACCGAAACCCCCTTGTGAAATCGATCTATAGCGACGAACGGGACCGATAAGATTGCGGACCATCTTAATAGCTACATCTTTTTCTAACAAATATCTATTTTTCCTCAGAAGATTTTCCCCGTCGTGTTATGGTCTTTTCCATGCTGCAACAGATCGAGACGTTTCCATCGATTCAAGCGATTAAGAAAGGGATGGAGACCGAAAAAAGCCTCCTTTTCGAAGGGCTGTGGGATGCCCCTAAAGCCGTTCTCTCCTGTTTGCTTCTCAAACATTTGAAAAAAAATATTTTAATCATCACCGGAAGCGAAGATGAAACAGGTCTCTATGATGATCTCACCTTTTTTTCGGAAAGAGATATTCTTTCCTTTCCCGCCTGGG
>JBCDES010000027.1:0-14603 GCA_039179295.1 Chlamydiota bacterium | reverse complement strand
GAATATTTAATCTTTTTATATTTTTAGTTTTCTTTGTGACGGTAATTGCCTTTATCTGTTATAAGAAATATAGAAGAAACCATGTTGAAACGGAGTAACCCCTTTTCGATGCTCAATCCTCCCAATAGCCTCTCTTTCATGAGGGCTCCTTTAGCTCTTCTTTTCATCATAGAGCATACCACCCTCCGCCTTGTCGTCATCATTTTAGCGATGCTTTCGGATTGTATCGACGGCTATTTAGCTCGACGCTATCATTTTACCTCACGATTCGGAGCCATTCTCGATCCGATGATGGATAAATTTTTCGTTTATGTGACTCTGATCGTCCTCTTCTTTGAGGGGCGAATCGCTTTGTGGCAAGCGACGACGATGCTCTCGCGTGATTTTTTTCTCTTCCTCTTCCTTTCCTATCTAGGGCTAACCGGAGTCTGGAGAAATCTCGAGGTGCAAGCGATTCGCTGGGGAAAAGTCACAACGGCGGCTCAATTCATCGTTCTAATCGTCCTTGTTCTAAAAATCCCTTTTCTTCCCGAACTCTATTACCTATTTATCGTTTTTGGATGTTTTGCTTTTGTAGAGCTTCTCTTATTTAAAAAAAAAGCTTCTTCCGTTTAATCCCCGTGTTACCGGAGTAGGAGATCTTCATGCTAATCAAAGATGCTCCATTACCCATAAAACATTCAATTGAAAATGATTACGGATCACCGCTGCCAACCTATCCGACAGAGCCTTGAATCAAATAAATCCCCTTGATAGGATAGGTATTATTCGAATCTTTTACCGTATAGGAAAAAAGTTATGGACATCAAACGGGAATCGATCTTTATTTCCGCGATCAGAACCTTTTGCAATACGATCGGAAGAATGATCGGTATCATCATCGGCTTAATCGCTATTATCATTACCGTTGCCGCGCTAGTAAAATCTCAACCGGTTTCGGACAAAACTCAACTCATTATCGCTGCCGATTCCGAAGGCAATCGAGAGCTTCTTTCCCATTCGGCTCCGGTTGTTTTAAAAATCAATATCCACGGCATCATCGGAACAAGAGATTTGAACGCTAAAACGGTTGAAGCGCAACTTCTCGACTCAAGAATCGGAGACCTCAAAGACAACCGGGTAAAAGCCGTTCTCCTCCATATCGATTCCCCGGGAGGAACCGCTTTCGATGCGTATGACATCTACTCCCGCCTGATCGCATATAAAGAAAAGTACAAAGTGCCCATTTACGCTTATGTCGACGGCATCTGTGCTTCGGGAGGGATGATGATCGCTTGCGCTGCAGAGAAAATTTTCTCCGCACCGATCGGAATCATCGGATCGGTCGGCGTCTTAATGGGACCCAACTTTAATTTTTCCGCATTGATGGAAAAGTATGGGGTGAAACAACTCACCCTTACAAAAGGAAAAGATAAAGACGTTCTCAGTCCTTACCGAGACTGGAAACCGGGCGAAGATCAATCCCTTAAAGATATCATCGATCACGACTATACCGTCTTCGTCGATATTGTGACCAAAGCCCGCCCGGAAATGAGTAGAAACAGTTTGATCGACGTCTATGGAGCGCAGGTCTACGATCCGCTTAAAGCGGAGCGTTACGGTTATATCGATGATGGAAATAGCAGTTATAGCCTTGCCCTGACCGAACTCGTCAAAACGGCCGATCTTACCGACGAATATCAAGTCATCGAACTTAAAGTCCTCCATCCGGTATTATCGGACCTCATCGAGGGGAAATCCCCCATTCTCACCGGAAAAGTACATCATCGGTTCGACTTTCCGTCCGAATTACCTTCCGAACTCCTGAACCGTCCTCTATACCTTTATGCTCCAACCCTTCAAGCTCGGTGAGAAAAACCATCAATACCGATGAAAAATCTTTACATCCTTGACGGTGTCGCCTTCCTTTTTCGCTCCTATTTCGCAATAGGAGAAATGACGGATCGAACGGGTCGATCGACCAATGCCCTCTACGGCTTTATCCGCTCGATTCAAAAAATCCGAAAAGATTTTTCCCCCGACGCCCTGGCGGTCGTTTTTGACGGTCCGAATAATAAACAACGACGAACGGTCATCTACGAACGGTATAAAAGCAACCGAACGGAAATGCCGGAAGATCTCTTTCCTCAACTCGAATGGGCGCATGATTTTTGTAAAGCCTCGGGGATTCCTCATCTTACCGAAGAGGGGGTCGAAGCCGACGATCTAATCGGTGCGATTACAAAGTGGGCCGAAAAAAAAGGGATTAAGGTCTTCATCTGTTCAAGCGATAAAGATCTCTGTCAGCTCATTTCCGACCGAGTTTTTATGATCGATCCCCATAAAAACAACCTCTTAATCGACCGAGCAAAAGTTGAGGAGATCCATGGAGTCAAACCGGAGCAAATCGTCGACTACCTAGCGATTATGGGAGATCAATCGGATAATATTCCGGGCATTCCGGGCTTCGGTCCCAAAACAGCGGCAACACTTCTTAAAGAATATGGGAGTCTGGAGCATCTCCTTGCAAGCCTCGATGACATGCAAAACCGAAAAAAAGCCGCTAAAATTCGAGCTCATATGGAAGATGCACTCTTGAGTAAAAAGCTTGCGACTTTGATCCTCGACATTCCCTATCCTCGAGAAGAAAACTTTTATCATATCAAACCACCCGATATCGAAGCTCTGAACGCTTTATATCGGGAGATGAACTTCAATACCTTGTTAAAAGAGCTCGGACAAGAACGAGTCCTTCGCCCTCAAGAGGAGACCCTTTCCTATCACATCGTCGACTCGGAATCGGAGCTCCGGTCTCTTGTCGAAACGCTCGTTCAAAAGCCCGCCGTTTGTATCGATACGGAGACCGATCGACTTTCACCAATGGCTGCCCGTTTAGTCGGCGTCGGGCTTTGTATAACCCCGCAACAAGCTTGGTATATTCCGACCAACGGCAGCCTCGGATTAAATAAAGTCCTCCGGATTTTAAAACCGCTGGTAGAAAGTCCCCGGACGGCTTTTTACGGCCATAACATTAAATATGACATCCATATCTTAAAAAATCACGGAATCCGGCTCCGTAATATCGGGTTCGATACGATGATCGCCTCTCACCTGTTGACCCCTCAAAATAATCGTCACGGTCTCGATACCGTTGCCCTTGAAAGATTCGGAAAGATCAAACTGCCGATAAAAGCGCTGATCGGAGCGGCGAAAAAAGAGCGATCGATGCTAGACGTTCCTATCGAAAAAGTCGGACCTTACTGCTGTGAAGATGTCGACTATACCTGTCGTTTGAAAGATCTTTTCGAAAAGGAAATAGAAAATGAAAATCTCGCCGAGGTCTTCTACAAGATCGAACTCCCCCTGATCTCTATCCTCGTCGATATGGAGCGATACGGAATATATCTTCGAAAAGAAAAACTCGAAACCATGTCGGACGTGCTTCGAGGAAAATTAAACGTTTTGGAACAAGAAATTCACGACCTTGCAGGGAAGCCGTTTAATATCAGGTCTCCGAAACAGCTCGGTGAAATCCTTTTCGGTAAATTGCAACTCAACCCGGCAGGAAAGAAAAAAAGTACGCGGGCCGATGTCTTGGAAAGCTTGAAAGAAAGCCATCCCATTGCCGGCAAAATCCTAGACTATCGCGCCTTGGAAAAGCTCTGTTCAACCTATACGGAAGCTCTTCCGTTGCAAGTCAATGAAGAGACGGGTCGGATCCACTGCAGCTTTATGCAGACCGTTACGGCAACGGGCCGCCTTTCCTGTAAAGACCCCAATCTTCAAAATATTCCCGTTCGGTCTGAAGAGGGGAAAAAAATTCGTGAAGCCTTTGTCCCAAAACTTCCGGGCTGGGTTTATCTTTCGGCCGATTATTCCCAAATCGAGCTCCGACTTCTAGCCCATTTAAGTCAAGATCCCAAGTTGATCGGCGCTTTTAATAAAGGGGAGGATATTCATGCCTCAACCGCCGCGACCGTTTTCGATGTCCCGATCGAAGCGGTGACCGAACAAATGCGAGCAGGTGCAAAAGCCGTCAACTTCGGTATTATTTACGGGCAACAAGCCTACAGTCTGTCTCAAGAACTGGGGATAGAGATGAAAGAAGCTTCGGATTTCATTAGAAAATATTTTAACAGGTATCCCGGGGTAAGAGATTTTATTGAAAATTCAAAAGAGAAGGTACGAAAAACCGGGGTAGCGACAACAATGTTCGGTCGAAAGCGTCCCATCCCGGAAATCAATAGTCCCAACGGAATGATCCGAGCCGCAGCCGAGCGATTAGCGGTTAACACCCCCCTTCAGGGATCTCAAGCCGATATCGTCAAAAAGGCGATGATCGCACTCCAAGAAGCCCTTAAAGAGGGTTGTCCCGCTCATATGGTCCTCCAAATACACGATGAACTGATCTTCGAACTCCCGGAAGAGAATCTATCGAAAACTCGAGAAATCGTTCAAACGATCATGGAAAGTATCACGACCCTATCGGTTCCGCTCCTCGTTAATATTGCCGTTGGAAAAAATTGGGGAGAGTGCTAGCATTGAAGAAACTGGCGATAACGGGCGGTATCGCTTCGGGCAAAACAACCGCTTGTCGCATTCTGGAAAAGCACGGAGTATGCACACTCGATTCCGACCGGATCGTTCATCACCTTCTTAGTCAAGTCACCCCTTGCATCAACGAAACCGTGAAGCTTCTGGGAACGAATGTTATAACCGATGAAAAGATCGATCGAAATAAGGTTGCCGAAATCGTTTTTAACGATAGCGACAAACTCGAAGCACTGGAGAAAATTCTCCACCCGGAATTATTTGCGGAAATCGATAAACGATATAACCGCGCAAAAAAAAAGAATATTTACACATTCTTTGTCGTAGAAATGTCGCTCGTTCAAGAAATCGACGGTGGGAAAAACTTCGATGCCGTTATTGCAATTCTCTCACCGGAAAATAAAGCCCTTTTTCGCTATGAAACCAAGGGTTTTTCAAAAGAAATGTATGACAAGCGGATGAGACGTCAATGGGACATAAACAAAAAAGCTAACAATGCCGATTATGTCATCTTGAACGATGGGGCAATCGATGAATTGGAAAATAACCTAATTGAAATGATGAAGGAGATCGGTTCTCAATGAATGAAAAAGAACAAAATACCGCGATAAAAAAAGATAAACCTTTCGGCGCAAAAAGCTACCCTAAGAAAAGTCGCGACCAAAAACCTCTTAGAGAGCTGGATATCACCAAAATCGCCGATCTCCAACGGATGAACATCGACCAATTGGCGATCTATGCAAAAAATATCGGTCTCGAGAACCTCGGCTCTTTAACCAAATCTCAAATGGTCTTCGAAATCGTCAAACTTAAATCGACGACGCCCAACGAGATCCTGGTCGGCGAAGGAGTCTTGGAAGTCCTTCCCGACGGTTTCGGATTTCTTCGTTCCCCCAACTATAACTACCTCCCTTCCGCTGAAGATATCTACGTTTCTCCCGCACAGATCCGTCGCTTCGACTTAAAGAAAGGAGATACCATTTACGGAACACTCCGCTCTCCCAAAGAAAAGGAAAAGTATTTTGCCCTTCAAAAAGTGGATATGATTAACGGAATCACCCCGGAAAAATCGAAAGAGCGGATCCTATTCAATAATCTAACCCCCCTTTTTCCTACGGACCGATTGGTCATGGAAACGACAAAAGAACGGCTCGACATGAGAGTTCTGGATCTCAGCTCTCCTATCGGTAAAGGACAGCGCGGGTTGATCGTTGCTCCGCCGAAGTCGGGTAAAACGATCCTGATGCAAAATATCGCAAACTCCATTGCTCAAAATCACCCCGAAGCTACTCTCATCGTCCTTTTGATCGATGAGCGTCCCGAAGAAGTCACCGATATGCAGCGGATGGTAAAAGGAGAGGTTATTTCCTCTACATTCGACGAACCGCCCGAAAGACACGTCCAAGTTGCCGAAATGGTCATCGAAAAAGCCCGCTCCCTTGTCGAGAACGGTCAGGACGTCGTCATCCTTCTCGACTCCATTACGAGACTTGCTCGCGCTTATAACACGATACAACCTCATTCGGGCAAAATTCTGACCGGAGGTGTCGATGCACAATCTCTTCATAAACCCAAACGGTTCTTCGGTGCCGCACGAAATATCGAACAAGGGGGATCGCTTACCATTATCGCAACGGCTCTTGTCGATACCGGGTCTCGAATGGATGAAGTCATCTTCGAGGAATTCAAGGGAACCGGGAATATGGAACTCGTTCTCGATCGTCTCTTAGCCTACCGTCGCATTTACCCCGCCATCGATATCGTCAAAAGTGGAACCCGTAAGGAAGATCTCCTTTTCCACCCGGAGGAACTCGAAAAAATTTACCTACTCAGACAGGCTCTAGCCGACTTAAGCCCTCTGGATGCAATGAAACTTCTACTGAATCGATTGAAAAAAACAAACTCCAACGCCGAGTTCCTCCTCTCTATGAAAGAGTAAACAAACGATCCGTTATCCCTTTTTTACGATTTTACGGATGACGATCGGAGTCCGGTTACGAATAACGGAGGTAAAGGGAGACAATGCTCGTTGCTACAAGAAAAAAAAGTGCCGTTTAAGATTTCATACGATCTAACACTTCTTATTTAGATAACGGAGAAGTCCTTCCCAGTCGTGACGATGGAAAAAGGGGGAAATTTCATTTTCATCGACCCTCACCGATCGGGCAAATCCGGGGAGGTAACGGATCAAATTGTTACGGCGCATTTCTTTCATCATTCTTTGAGCAAAACCTTCTTTTTTCCCGTGACCGTTTAGAAATCCTCTTCGTTTGAATCTATCACCCATAATTTTATCCATATTCCCCTTCAAATGAGGATGACCGTAGATATACGCTATAAACCGAAGAGGGTGGACATCGTCCACTTTATCGCCCAGTTTTTCCATCCGTTTCTTTTGCTTCAGAAGGCTCCAATAGCCCGAGCCTCCCATTGACTCGATGAGTTCGTAAATATGATCTTGATCGGTTCGGCTCATCGGAAGGGAATAAAAATGATCGGACCGAGAGAGATCGATAGCAACGGTTGAGGCAAGATTCTCCCCTGCAACCGAAGCGCTCGCGCAAAGAGCCTCGACAAGGGGTCGGAGTGATTTCCTAACTTCCAAAAGATCCCGCCGTTCGATCTCTTCCGTCAAAGCATTTTCCAAGAGATTCCCGGAAGAAGCCAAATAGTTTTCCTTACAACTCTGAAAAGCTTTTTCATCCATTTCTTGCTCAATCACTTTTCCCAATGCTCCGGCAAAAGAACGGACCGCTTCTCGCTCCCCTTCAATCACAAGCTCTCCTTCATCACTCGATGTAAATTTACAGCTCCCTTTTTTTTCACGATCAACCTCGGAAAAAGCTTGGAAAATGAGAAGATTTTGTATTAGAAGGGTGTCTCTATCCGATTCGAGATCGGTCGGAAGGGGAAAACTTATCCGGGTTATTTCCGCTGCAACGTCTCGGAAAGCCGTCGCTAAAACGAGGGTTATCAATACGAAGCATTTTGAAACTAAACGACTCATGTTAACGCTCCTCGATCCGACCCTAATTTGCCGATCATGATGAATCGCCCATTTTTCTTCAAATGAATTTTTAAATTAAGCAGGACTATAAAATAAGAGTCAATGAGTGCTGGACACCCGCTTCTTTGCTCTGTTAATGTAAAACGGATGCTCTATCCGCTACGATTCGCACCCGTCTACAAAAGCTATATTTGGGGAGGAAGCCGGATTCGACACAACTATCATCGGGTCGGGGTTTCGGGAAAAGTTGCCGAATCTTGGGAAATCTCATGCCACGGAGACGGAATCAGTATCGTCGACAACGGTCCTTTAAGGGGAAAATCTCTCCGAGACCTCTTTGAAACAGAGCGCGAAGCTTTGATGGGAACACAAAAAATCTTTAAGCGGTTTCCTCTCCTTCTCAAGTTGATCGATGCACAAGATAATTTAAGCATTCAGGTCCACCCTTCTACAGGAGAAGAGGCAAAAACCGAATGTTGGTTTATCATAGATGTCGAACAAGAGAGCGTTGTTTACGCAGGTCTCAACGGACATTATTCTACAACAGAGATCGATCAAAAGCTGGCTTCGAAAGAGATTCTCCGGTTAATGAACGTCATTCCTGCAAAAAAGGGGGAATTGATCTCCATTCCGGGCGGACGCCTTCACGGAATCGGTTCGGGATGTCTTATTTTTGAGATACAACAGACATCGAATACGACTTATCGAGTATACGACTGGGAACGGGGGCGTGAATGTCACCTAGAACAAGCGAAAAAAGCTCTCAGATACGACGATATCGAAGACCCCCTCATCAGACCGAAAATCGTTCAAACCGCTCCCCATTGCTCTCAAGTAGAACTAATCCGGACTCCGTTCTTCATCGTTGAAAAATGGACCTTGAACGGAACGCAACAATGGCAACGGAAAGAAGATCGATGTGAGTCTCTTTTTTGTCTTGAAGGGGAAAATTCCTTGATTCCGGTTGGAAGAAGTTGTCTAATTCCCGCAAAATGCGCACCGATTACCATTGAAACGGACGAGTGCACGCTGATCAGAACCTTTATCCCCTAAAATATAGCCCGATCGAAACCGTCGCAATCGATTCTAGCGACTTCGAAGACCGTGAATCGCCAACGCCAACGCCCCCAGTTGTCCAAGATTATTCCCCAATGTCGTCGGTTCGATGCGACAATGCTTCAAAGGGGCATCCCAAGCATAACGGCGAAGAGCTTTATGCAGCGGGTCCATCACAAGTTCTCGATTATGTGCAGCGATCGTCCCGAGAATGATCGCATCCGGGTTAAGGGTTTGTAGAAGAATGCCGACCCCTTGAGCTAAACGTTCGGTATAAGCTTCCCAAAATTCGAGAGAAAAAGGGTCCCTTTTTCTGACCGCGGCAACGAGACATTTCATATCGATCGCTTCCATTTTCCCCGCGGCTTCTTTAAGAAGGATCGCATTCGGGTCTTTCTTCACCGCCTGTCGCAGAAGATGCGACACACTCGCTCCGCCACAAAAAGCTTCAAAACATCCGTTTTGACCGCAAAAACATTTAGGACCTTCCGGATCGAGAACGAAATGACCCACCTCGCCTCCGGTATCGGTTTCCCCTTGAACGAGTTTTCCATCAACGATAATTCCTCCCCCCATCCCCGTACTCATCGTAAGATAGACAAGATTGTTCAGATGTTTGGCAACGCCGAATTCCCATTCCCCTAACGCTCCCGCGTTCGCATCATTATCCATAAAAACGGGACGGTCCAACCTTTCTCTCAGATATCGGACAATGGGAACGTTGACCCATTGCGGCATATTCGGGGGGTTGAGAACCGACCCCGTCTGCGTAGAAACCGGACCGGGAACGGCCAGTCCTACCCCTTTGATCGCTCGAACTTCGAGCCCTTCGGACCGGATCAGGTGTTTGACGAGTTCGACGAGTTTCAAAAGTCCCGTATCCGGTCCCCCCAGCGTAGAGGTTGCGATACGGTTTGAAGCATAAATCTTTCCTTCGCCGTCTCCTAAACAAATAGAGACCTTTGTTCCCCCGATATCGATGCCGATAAGATCCATTTTCTTTAACCCCTACTCGTCGACAAGTGCCCCTTTCGCTTTAAGGTCCCCTTTTTGGTCTTCCGTTAGCCCCGCGGTATTTCTGAAGTTTGCCTGCTTAACATCGGTTCCCACAAAACGTGCATGTGTCAAATCGGCTCCTCGGAAATCCGATTGTTCTAAACGGGCATTTAAAAAATCAGCCCCTCGACAATCGGTACCTTTTAAATTTGCCCCTCGAAGGTGAGCTGCTTGAAAATTAGCACTCACCAAGATAGAGCCTTCCAAATCCACCGCCGTCAGGTCTGCATTTTTTACACTCGAATAACTCAGATTGACATTCCTCAGATCGAGATGACTTAAATCGGCACCCGAAAGATTCACATTCCGAAGATGACGCCTTTCCCCTTTCACCGGTTTAACATCGGATCGAAAGCACCCGACAAAAAAAATGGGAATCAACAAAAGTAGCAACCGCTTCAACTCTCTTCTCCTCAACGATCGATCCGCTCTTTGATAGCGACCGCTTGGGTTCAAAATCGCCATAAGTTATCCTATACTTAAGGTTTGTACCACCGATTGTTAAAAAATAAAATATAAAATGAGTCGCCATTACGCCGTTGCCGTTGCCGTTCTTAAAAAGCTTGTCGAAAAAGGCTACACCACTTTTTTTGCAGGTGGCTGGGTCCGCGACTACCTAATGGATCACCCGTCAGACGATATCGATATCGTTACCGCTGCGAGTATGGAAGAAATACAAAACCTTTTCCCGCAAACGGTTCCGATAGGAGTCGACTTCGGGGTTGTCATCGTCGTCGAAGAGATCTATCGATTCGAAGTGGCGACCTTTCGCAAAGACCGGGAATATAAAGATGGAAGACGTCCGATCGGTATCGATCGGGCAACTCCCGAGGAAGACGCCAAAAGACGGGACTTTACGATCAACGGGATGTTTTACGACCCCTTGACCGAGAACCTTTACGATTATGTAGGAGGACGAGAAGATATTAAAAAAGGGGTGATTCGAGCGATTGGAAATCCCCGTGAACGCTTTTTAGAAGACCGACTGCGGATGATACGCGCCGTCCGCTATGCAGCCCGTTTTCATTTTTCGATCGCTCCCGAAACCGTTAAAGCCATTCTCGATCATGCCGATCGCCTCTTTCCTGCCGTTGCTATCGAACGTGTCCGGAATGAGCTTTACAAGATGGCCGCCTGTTCGAATTTCGATCGAGCGATCATAACCCTTCACCGGTTACGTCTCCTCCCGACCATTTTCCCACAGCTCAAAGACGTTTCGATCGAAGAAATCGAAAAACGGCTGGAAAACCTTCCCCATTTTCCACCGGCAACCCCTTCGATAGCAAAAATCCTCGAACTTTTCCCGAATGCCTCTCTAAGGGGAAAAACCAACCTTGCGGCCTACCTCAAGCTCTCCAATCGAGAGCTCGCCTTTATCCGTTATTACCATCGCGCCGAAGAGATCTTCACCTCGACCGAAGAACGAGAAAAATATGAATGGGCCCACCTCTACGCCGATCCTCTCTATCCCATCACGTTAAAGATAATCGCTCTCCACTTTCCACCGGCTGCAAGGCAACCATTTCTTCAAAAACATCGGATCCGATACGACCGTCTCAAACAAGCAATCGGTCGGATTCAAGCTCGAACTCCGGTAATCACCTCTAAAGATTTAACAAGGGTAGGAATAGAAAAAGGTCCCGAAATGGGACGGCTGTTGAAAACCGGGGAGCGGATTGCTATCAATGAAGGGCTCGAAGACCCTCGAGCCGTTCTCAAGAGGCTCGGCTTGACCTCGTAAATAAACCTTTTCTTTCCTTTTAATCCGAAAATCCGTTAGACTGCTTTCGGCTTAATATTTAATCATTTTCGATAGATTGAGGAAAAAAATATGTCGACGTCGGTCGAATCGGATCACGCATCAAGCGGCATGATCGAAGAGAGTCCGTTTCGTTGGGGCGCCGAAGTTCCCGAAGAGCTTAGAGAAGAGGCGTCTTCCGTATCGAAACTTGCCTTCGATCTATTTCAAAAACTCAAAATCCATCCGAATGTTTACGTTCCTTGCGGTAAGGATAATTCGAAAAATTGGTGTTGGTTTTTTTGGACGAATAACCGAGGACAAGACGGAGCGATTTACCTCAATAGATATATAAAGATGGAAAAAGGGAAAAAGAAAGAGTTGCCTCTGATAAATGTGCAAATTCGGCATCAAAGAGATATCTCAATATCTCCTTTCGTAACCGGCGTTACCTTTATAGAGGCAAAAAGAGAGAGTGAGTACACCACCATGCCGGTAGAGCTGAGAAAAGAAGCGGAAAATCTTATCAAGGTTTCCTCTCTATTTTTCAGAAAACTGGTTCGACATTCGATCGTTACTACTACGGATGGAGGTCTCAATATAGCTGATTGGGAAAGGTTTCGGTGTTATAATGAAAAGGGATATCCTTACGGCTCGATTGCTTTTTCCGACCGAATTCATGACCACGATAGGACTCAACACCTGAATTTTCAAAGACATTAAAAAGGACGCCTCGACTCAATCTCTGCGGTTTTTCCGGTCTTAGGGTTCACCTCGGTATCCGGGAAGAAATGGAAAAGGTTCCCGAGAGAATTCTCGAAAGACTCCGATTGACACCTCAAGGCTTTTTTCTCCCTTTTAATCCGAAAACTCCTTATACTGCTTTCCGACATTTAGCGATTATATAGTGAGGAAAAGAGATGTCGGTAACGATCGAAGCCGATCAAACGTCAGGCAGCACGATGGAAGAGTATCCGTTGCACTGGGGGGCTGAAGTGCCCGAAGAGCTCAGAGAAGAAGCGTCTTCCGTATCGAAGCTCGCCTTCGACCTATTTCAAAAACTTAAAGCCCATCCGGATGTTTATATTCCTTACAATCGGGATAAGTTAAAGAATCGGTGTCGGTTTTTTTGGACGAATAACCAAGGGCAGTCCGGAAAAATTTGCCTGGATGGAGATATAACGATAGAAAATGGAAACAAGAAAGAATTGCCTCGTATAAATGTTTGTATTTTTTATCATAAAACCCTTTCAAAATCTCCTACTGTAAATAGCGTTACCTTTGCAGAGGAGAAAATGGGGAATGAGTGGACCACTATGCCGGTAGAACTGAGACAAGCAGCGGAAAATCTTATCAAGGTTGCCGCCCGATTCTTCAGAAAACTCGTTCAACACCCGGCTGTCATCGCCATCGATGGAGGTGACCGTATAGCCGATTGGGAAAGGTTTTGCCGTTATCATGAAAAGGGAAATCTTTATAGCTCGATTGCTTTTTCCGACGGAATTCACGAATGTTTTTTTAATCGGTTTAGATCGCAGCGACTCGATTTTCAAAGACATTAAAAACGACCTCTACGCACTTTCTACCGCTTTTGCCGGTCTCGAGGTCGATTTCGAAACTTAGGAAGGGATAAAAAAGGTCGTAAGAAGGTTCTCAAAAGACTCGGCTTAACCCCTCAAGACTTTTTTCTCCCTTTTAATCTGAAAATCCCCTATATTACTTGTCAACATTTCCCATAGATGGTGAGAAGAAAATATGTCGGCAGCGGTTGAATCGGATCAAACGTCAAGCAGTACGACGGAAGAGAGTCGGCTTCAATGGGGCGCCGAAGTTCCCGAAGAGCTCAGAGAAGAGGCGTCTTCCGTATCAAACCTCGCCTTCGATCTATTTCAAAAACTTGAAAGACACCCGGATGTTTACGTTCCTTATGATAAAAATGAGATGAAGGATTGGTGTCGGTTTTTTTGGACGAATGAACAAAGACATTTTGGAACAATTTTCCTAAATAGAGGAATAAAAATAAAAAAAGGAAAAAAGGAAGAGTTCGCTCATATCTCTCTCCGCATCTTTTATGATAGACATCTTCCGAAATCTTCTGCCGTAAGTAGAATAATCTTTACACGGGGAAAGATAGCTACGGAGGAAGGAATAACAGGTAACGAGTGGGTTACTATGCCGATAGAATTGAGAAAAAAAACCAACAACCTTATCAACGCTTCCCTTCTATTTTTCAAAAAACTGATGCAACATCCGCATGTTATTATCAGAGACGGCGGTTACCCCGTATCCGATTGGGAAAGGTTTAACCGCTATGATAAAGAAGGAGATTTTTATAGCTCGATTGCTTTTTCCTATGAAGGCTCTAGATATAGCGAGAGTCAAAAAATGAGTTTTCAATTAAAACAACCCCTAGCCGCTTCATAAATTTTCTATCGCTTTGTCCGGTCTTGGACCGACTCCGTCATTGCCCAATCAAAAGGGTGGCGATTCTTTCAAGACTTCGCTCGATCGCTCGAGACTTTTTTCTCCCTTTTAATCTGCAAATCCCCTATGCTATTCTTCAATCATTTAAAGATCAGATGTGGTGAGGAAAAGATATGTCAGCCGTTGTCGAATCAGATCAAACGTCAAGCGGCGTGATTGAAGAGAGTCCGCTGCACTGGGATAAGAGCGTTCCCGAAGAGCTCAGAGAAGAGGCGTCTTTCGTATCGAAGCTTGCCTTCGACCTATTTCAAAAACTTGAACGGGATCCGAATGTTTATGTTCCCTTTGATATGAATTGTATAAAAGATCGGTGTCGGTTTTTTTGGACCAATAACCGAGGACAATTCGGATCGATTACCCTCAATAGAAATATAACGACGGAAAATGAAAACAACAAAGAATTGCCCGAGATCCTCCTTAGGATTTTTCATGAAAAAACCGTTTCGAAATCTCCCTTTGTCGTCAGTAGTGCTATCTTTACGGAGGAAAAAAAAGAGAGTGAGTGGACCGCTATGCCGGTAGAGCTGAGACGAGAAGCGGAAAATCTTATCAAGGCTTCCGCTCTATTTTTCAGGAAAATCGTCCGATATCCGGATGTGATAACTATAGATAACGGTGACAAGCTATCCAACCCTCAAAGAGTTCAATGCTATGACAAAAAAGGACGGCTCGATTGCTCGATCGCTTTTTCCGAAGAAATTAATCGTGATGACAGGCTTCAACAGCTGAATT
>JBCDES010000124.1:0-1464 GCA_039179295.1 Chlamydiota bacterium | reverse complement strand
AGTTATGTCTTTGTATCTGATCATCCGAACTTCCACTAATCGAAAACATTTTATTCCTTTCACCTTTTACGGTCTTTTCTAAATAATGATCTCGACAAGCCACTACAAATTTTATACTTTTAAAGCCGGTGATTTCTTTTGCAATTTTCTTGCAGTAGTTTTCTTCTTTTAACGTCGGGTGTGGGTAAACTTCATCATAACTGTCCAGTAATACGATTAAGTCTATGTCTTCGACAAACGCACTAAAAGATTGTTTGGTAATATTCATCTTTTTTAACAGATAGTCGATCGAGTTTCCCTGAGGTAGGTGCATGAATAGGCATACGGTTTCGTCACTCCCTTTTTCCCACTGTTCCAGAGCTATCATTTTCAATAAAGTGGATTTACCGCTTCCTGCAGGACCGGTAAAAAGAAAGGTTCCGCTTTCATCTTTATTAAAGAATGCGTTCAATTTGGATTCGGATTCGTGAGAAGGAATGTATTCATTTTGTAATTTTTCCATTTCACCTTGCTCGATATTGATCAGGTCGATCGGAATCGTCGTTTTCATCTCATCGAATAGTTGCTCCACCTCTCTCGAGGTATTGATTTTTCGATCATATTTATTGGCATTGAAATCCCCGATATCGGCAAAAATCTTCTTCGGACCTTCAGTCTCTTCTCTTTCCCCTCTTCCGCGCTTCCTCATGAGACAGTCCCATATAGACCACTCTCTTTTTTTACTACATCCTCCAATTAAACGAGAACGATTACGGTTCAAAGAAGAGATCTTTAAACCTTCATGCTTTAAATCTTTTAAAGACTTCGGATCACCGTCCCAGACGATGATTTTATGTGAAAGGATTGAAGCTTTTTTCGGATTCGTCTTTCCAATCCGTTCGATCTCTTTTTTAAGCAAAACATCTTCTTTAGAAGGTTCGGAAATTTGTTGTGTGAGAGATTGAAACCCCCAACGAGTCGGATTATTTGTAATAGTCATATCGGAATCGCCTTTCTTTTATAGGTAAATTGATTAGCAATCGGATTGTTTCCAAGTCGATTTAGCCACTTCGGTTCTAGGCAATCGAAAGGGGAAAGCGGTGTTTTTGTTTCCCCATTCTCGGATTTCCATTCGTCTTAAGTTTATTCTAGAAAATCGAGCAAGGAAAACATTGTTTCGGTTCTCCATCTTCAGGTTTCATTTCCCATTTTTCGCACTTACTTTGTAAGAATCTACAACATTCTATGAAAGGAGCTTTATAGGGAAAAACACCCGGTCTATCTTTCCTGACATCGATGATCATTTTAGCCAAGTCGATCTCTGTTACGTTGTTTTTTAAATCGCAAATAAATTTTTCCATCAGCTTGAACGCCATCGAACGGGCAAGACCCACTTTGCAATGAACCCATATTTGTGGGGGAACGATACCCTCCGTCTCTGCATTTAATCTTTCGATTAAATCCCAAGATTGTTCATTTCTGTCT
>JBCDES010000117.1:0-1691 GCA_039179295.1 Chlamydiota bacterium | reverse complement strand
GGATGAAATCGGTCTTCACCCCGTGCTGGGACCGATTTCATCCCATTCCGAAGGGCTCACTCTGAAGCCCATGCCATCCCCACAAATAACGCTTTTGTTGCTTTGGAAGGGTTTGAAACGGTTCTTCACCAAGAAAAAAGCCCACCGTTAGCGGTGGACTTTCTTTCTTCGCGCAAAGGATGGAAGCCGAATGGCCAAGACCGCATTGCGGGCTTGGTTCACGACAGCCCGACCCCGCCTATGGCGGGGATGCGCCGTACTCTAACAAGCAGTATTAAACGAAAAGCGACTGATGACGTGAATTTATGACCAGTATGTCTACTCAATTGCGGAATTGAGATAGGAACCCGGCTTAGCAAAACGGACGATTACGACTTTCGCATTTTCATCCGTTCTGACAGTGAACAAATCACTTCGCATAGAGCCTGAGGCAACTTTGGTTTTCCCATCAAATTGCAAAATGCTAGCGCGAAAGCCTTGATAGTCCTCTGGCATCTCAAACAGCAAATCGCTATCCCAGCGAGCGGTTTGCCCCTCAGCTTCAACCAGTTGACTTCCTTTCACGGTTCGGAATTCTTGGACTGATGCTTTGGCATGAACGGTACCGCGTCCATCGACATATGCTCGTTCACCAAAAACCCGGGGAGCACAACTTCCGTTGTTTCTGATTATTGCTCGAAGACAGAACCCCGAAGATGATAATTTCTCGACTCCGTTGAACGATGAGTTGGAGCTTTTAACCGTGGCTTCCGCACTGACCGTCGCAACATCAATAGACCAATCATTCGCGCGATCAGCGTTGACCTCCCAACAGACGTTGGTATCGCCTTGGCAATGATCATTGCGATGAGAAAAGGATTCAGTACGGTCGCGCCGTTCATTTACATCTGCCGACACCACCCACTCAAGAGACATGGTTGCAGGACTTTGAGGAACTCCTCTTACATAAATATCGTAGGAGCGTTTTTCTCTAGAACTCCATAAAAAACGCTTTCGGCCAAAAACTCGAAGGGTACCCTTGGCATCTTCGAACTCTGCAGCTCCATTCGAGAAAATCTCTCCGGGGCATGTGAAAATCAAGTTCACTTCGGTTTTTGATACGCGTTTGCAGATGACATCCCCAAAGTTAAGCTTAGGCGAGCCACTCCCTATCCAAGAACCTTTTACGGTCACATCGATTGTTTTTTGGGGATCGGCTACGATGAAATCCGGTCCGTAGTCTGTAACACGCGGAAAAGTTTTTGAAAAAGGGAGCGTTCCAAACGCGTCGTTCATGGATAGAGAAATTTGTTCGAGAGCGACGACCGTATCGTCGATATCCGCATCGAAGGAGTCGATGAGTGCTTGCGCATCATTTACCAATTTCCTTTGTTGCTTATTTAGCTCTTCAAAGGTTTTCCCGACGAATTGTTCACTCATGAATTGAAGGTTTTCAGCGACGACCAGTGTCTGGGAGCGGACATCAAACGCTAGTATAGATGATCTATCGAAAACTTGATTTATACGATCCTCTAACTCCTGCGAAAGTTCGGAAAGCAAAGAATCCACCGCAGCAGTAGGTGCTACTTGTGCATTTCCGTGAAGAGAAAATGCAATAAGCAAAAGAGATGAAAAAATGTAACGTAGCATAAAAATCCCCCAATTTTATACACGGCTAACATTTGAAAGCAGATGATGGAAGGCTAAGAACG
>JBCDES010000101.1:0-2510 GCA_039179295.1 Chlamydiota bacterium | reverse complement strand
CGTCAACCGATTTGCAAACGGATGAGCTAAAAATACCTTATATCGATATGTCTACAAACCGTTTTTTAACGATTTATAGGGTAGACTTCGGATATTTGGGTCAAGATCTTTCAAAAAGTTTGATGTGCCTGGGTGTCGATGAGTTTTTCGGTGTTGCAAACTATAGAAATATGAGCGCTTATCCCGCTTACTACAATTATAACCTATACTCTAACAAGCTTTACACCTACCCGAAGACCAATGTAACGGGATCTTTTAACGTCTACGGCAAGTTAAGAATAGGACCTTTTACAACCGTTGATGATGAAATGCCTAGTTATTGCAGTGAAACGTTCTTGATATTCTTGCAATACTTTTTTGCAAAGTTTATCTGTTCGGGATACAACGCGCCGTGGCAACCGCAAAAGGAAGAGCTGTTAAAAAATTACCAATCGTTGGTGGATTCCGAAAACAATTTTTCTTATAGGAATAACATGTTTACAAGGGTAAACACGTCGATGGTAAGATCTTTGGGGCTTCCATAGATGAATATTACACCGCCAAGTAATATAGATGAGTTAGCTGCCTGGCTAAGGATTTTCTCTAAAGAGGTAAAGCAAAAGCTTGATGCGCTGGAACAATCGGTAACCCTATTAAAAAAAGACGATGATACCGCAGATACCCGATAACAGATCATTTGAGAGAAGCCTTGTTTTGGAAGCCGAAAGGCTAGCAAGAGAAGGGGTTTTGCCATGGGACGAAATGGACACTTATATCAACAGGTCGATAGAAGCCGGCAGGGCTTTAGATGTTAATGAATTTAACAATGAAGGGGGAGCTTTTCGCATAGGAGAAGAATCGGAATCGGAAGAGTCTTCGTTTTATGACGACACCGCGGACGTAGACACGGGAAACCCCCGCCCCGCGTTCAAAAGGAATGCAACGCAAAGACTACAGCTACAAGCGCAGCCTACAAAAAGCTTTAATAACGTTCAATATATGAATAGGGCTTATGCAGCGCCTGCAGGGCCGAGACAAACTTATCAAGGTAATCCCGTGGAGGCAATGCCTAGGGATGCTAACGGCAATTGGGTTTGGATAACTAACAGAGACGACGGTAATACGGGTAGCTGGCAAAGGGTTGGGGAGCCGATAAGACCCGATCAAATCGGAGAAGCCTCCTACAACGGGTTAACAAAGGGTTTGGGAGCGGAAACCTATGCCGTTGATCATCATAATTTTAACCAAGCAGATATAACGGGTCTTTCCGACCAAGGTTTAAATGCAAAGCTTGGCGAATACGGACTGCCCGTTGACGGTAATCGCTATGAAAGGTTCAGACGTCTTGTTAATGCAAAGCAAGACGGTGATTTTATGAAACACGTGGCCAACGGCAACGCTCCTACCGAGCAGCAAATGGTCGGGTTAAACCAAAACCGCCCGAGCCCCGGTCAACAAGCGATTTATCCTAACAGTATGCGCCCCGGTAATGCACCGCCGCCGCCATATCCTGCACCGCCCGCAGGGGAAGAACCGCAACCCGGAAGGCAAATGGGGATGGGTGAATTGCAGGCGGAAGGAGCTGCTGCCGAGGGACAGGCGGCACAAGCTGGCAGAATGACGCTTGGCACATTTGCAAGTAGAGCTATCCCTGTTATTAGCCTGGGATTGATGGCCAAAGGTATCTACGACACCAATAAAGCAAGAAAAGAGGCCAAGGAATTACAACAACAACAAGAAGACATGAAGGTATAAGATGCCCTGGGGAAGTGATAACTACTATATAGATGAAAACGGCATAGTTAAAAAGCGTAGCGAAGACGTAAGGCTGCCGCAAATGCAAAATAGCGAAGGGGCGCATGTTGACCATAATAACTACTTCCCCGACCTGCGGGAACCCGTAAGTCCTATTCATTCGGTACAGTCGGACGGCACGGAGAGCTTGGACGGTAGTTTTTTTGATGAAGAGCCGACTGTAGGAAAAAGGTTTGACGATATTTCGGATAATTTTGCAAACGACATAAACGACTACTCTCAAAATTTAGATTCACAAAATAGCAGTCAAAACAACGGTTTTATGCAAGGGATCAGCACCGTAAACCCGCATCACGCTTATGAGCAATACGGCGCAGCGTCCATACCAATACTTACGTTAACGGGTTTGGGATTGATGGCGCATAACGCGCTTAAAGACAGGAAAAGGAAGAGAAATGAACAAAATAGACCGCGACTCGTTAGAAAGCAGTTTCAAAACCCCTACTAAAGCTCCTTCAGGCGACAGTAGTATCGGCAAGGGTAGAAAACGTAGTAAAAGCTTTTGTTGTTCGGGTTCCGTTAAGAGAAATCTACTAAAAAACCTTCCCGACTGTCGGTACATAAAAAAAGAGAAATGTGACAGCGATAGCTCTAGCATCCCTGTTGCCGGTAAAAATTTCTTTGACCATTTAAAAAAAATAGGATACCATACCTTAAAAGGAGTAGCGCTGATAGCCTTGTGGGAAGGGCTTAAATATTTGTATCGAAAGGTTAGG
>JBCDES010000077.1:0-4961 GCA_039179295.1 Chlamydiota bacterium | reverse complement strand
CGGTTTGTTTATAGTCGATCGTGTAAGATTTTTCGAATTTTGATCATCAATATTGGGCTGTGTATCGGATACGGCTATATCATTATTATTAAATAAACCGTTATCATCGGAATTATTTTGACTAACAAAATGATTGTTTTTAGGAATTATATTATCATTATGTAATAATTCTTTATTACTGATAATTGACATATCGATTGGCTTCGGGCTGTCAATATTCACATAACTACTGTTATTCTTATTGTCTTCTCCGAAATAATCTTCCTTTATATTCAGATCGTTTTTGTTATTATTAAACGTGCTTATTGGATGGGATGTATTGATACTGCTTTCCGACACCCTTGATTCCTCCGGTATTGATGATAATTATCACCATACCATCAAGCGATATCTTTAAAAAGATTTTTTTTAAAGAGAGCACTTGAAAGCCTCCCGAAAAAATCCAAACCGATTTGAGAGTAAAAGGTGTCTAAAAAGACACCTTTGGCGTTTACCAGGTCAGGTTAGCCGAAGACCGGTATTCGGTGATCCGTGTTTCGAAGAAATTTTTCTCCTTTCCCAAATCGATAGTTTCACTCATCCAAGGAAAGGGGTTTTTAGAGTTATATCGGGTTTTAAGTCCGATCCGCTCTAGCCGGCGATCTGCGATATATTGGGCGTATTCGCGAAACATCGGAGCCGTTAGACCGAGAATTCCTTTAGGGAGGCAATCTTCGGCATAGTGGATTTCAAGTTCGACCGCTTCACGAATTTTTTCGGTGATATATTTTTGGAATACGGGAGTCCAAAGGTCGGGGTTTTCCTCCTTGATTCCGTTGATGAGGTCGATCCCGAAGTTTAGGTGAATGGTTTCATCGCGCAAGATATATTGGAACTGTTCACCGATGCCGGTCATTTTATTTTGACGGTGCATCGAAAGGATCATCGCAAAACCGCTATAGAAGAAGATTCCTTCCATAATGATGTAAAATCCGATCATGTTTTCAAGAAATTTTTGAGCGCCTCGGTTAGTTGCGGTACTGAACTGATCGGCGAGAATATCTTCGGTCAGCTGCATTTCGAATCGATCTTTAGCATGGATCGAATTGATCTCGTTATACATATTGAAGATTTTGCCCTCGTCCAAGTTGAGCGATTCCACTATGTAATGGAAGGTATGGGTGTGAATCGCCTCCTCGAATGCTTGACGTAGAAGATATTGACGACACTCGGGGTTTGTCACGTATTTATAGATTGCCAAGGTGATATTATTGGCGACAAGGCTTTCGGCCGTGCTAAAGAACCCGAGATTTCTCATGATGACCAACCGTTCGGGCTGTGAAAGTTTATTCGATTTCCAGGTCTCGATATCTTTAGCCATCGGCACTTCGGTAGGCATCCAATGGTTGGCGCATCCGTTTAGGTAATGTTCCCATGCCCAACGATACTTAAGGGGCATCAACTGATTGACGTCGACGGTCGTGCAGTTGATCAATCGTTTTTCTCCGATTGCTACTTTTTTGATCGGCAGATTCATCCTGTTTCCTTCCGTTTGTTTTTTCCTTATTTATTACTGACAACTGTCACAATTTTCTTCGAGATCACAACCCGGCGTTGAGGGGTCGTCTCGATCGATTCGGACGCGAGCCGACGGCGATTCGCTTTTCATCCAACGAGGCTGAAGGCTCCGCTTATTGATATCGAGAGTGGATTTCTCGATCTGCGTTGCGCCCAACGTGCGACAGTAGTAGGTCGTTTTCAGTCCTTTATTCCAGGCTAAAAGGTACATGTTATGGAGTTTTTTTCCACTCGGTTCCGCTAAGTAAAGGTTGAGAGATTGGGACTGATCAATCCATTTTTGACGTCTTGCACCACATTCGATGATCCATTCCGAGTCGATTTCGAAACAGGTGAGAAATTGCTTTTTAATCTCATCCGGAATCCGATCTATTTCCAGAACCGAGCCGTCGAAGTATTTAAGATCATCGACCATTTGATCGTCCCATAGCCCTATCTTTTTCAGCTTTTCAACGAGGAACGGATTGGAGAAGGTGAATTCGCCCGAAAGGTTCGACTTGGTATAGAGGTTCTTATAGTTGGGTTCGATCGAGGGAGTGATTCCGGCAATATTGGCAATCGTTGCGGTGGGGGCAATAGCCATGACATTGCTATGACGCATTCCGTATTTTTGAACCGACTCTCGGACCTCGGACCAATCCATTGACGTCGAGCGATCCATCTCGACTCTCTCCCCTCTTTCCCTTTCTAAAAAGGGGATCGTGTCGATAGGGAAGAGCCCTCTCTCCCATTTCGAACCTTTATAACTGGGATAAGGATTCCGTTCTTTGGCGAGTCTGCTCGAATATAGGATTGCATAATAAGAGATCATTTCCATACTCTTATCGGCAAATTCGACCGCCTCATGACTTGCATAGCTCAATCCCAAAATATTCAGAGCATCTTGAAAACCCATTAGCCCCAAACCGACGGCTCTATGGACCATATTTGCATTTTTCGTTTCGGGAATCGGATAAAAATTGACATCGATCACGTTATCGAGCATCCGAATGGCGGTACGGATCGTGTGGGAAAGTTTTCTCTCATCGAGACCTTTTTCGGTAACATGTTCGGCTAAGTTGATAGAGCCGAGGTTGCAGACCGCGGTTTCTTCTTTCGAGGTATTGAGAAGAATCTCGGTGCAAAGGTTAGAGCTGTGAACGACCCCCGTATGATCTTGAGGCGAGCGGATATTCGAAGGATCTTTAAAGGTAATCCAAGGATGACCCGTTTCAAAGAGCATGCTCAACATTTTGCGCCATAGCTGCAGAGCTTCAACCCTTTTCCAAAGGATGATTTTTCCTTCATCGGCCATCGTCTCATATTCGACATACCGTTTTTCAAACGCTTGACCGTAAAGATCATGGAGATCGTTTACTTCATGAGGGCTGAAAAGGGTCCAATTTCCGTTTTCTTTTAGCCGTTTCATGAAGAGGTCGGGAATCCAGTTCGCAGTGTTCATGTCGTGCGTACGGCGACGTTCGTCTCCGGTATTTTTTCGGAGTTCGATAAAATCTTCGATATCGATATGCCAAGTTTCGAGGTAGGCGCACATCGCTCCTTTTCGTTTACCCCCCTGGTTGACGGCGACGGCGGTGTAGTTGGCAACTTTGAGAAAGGGGATAATTCCCTGGCTTTGTCCGTTGGTCCCTTTGATTTCGGCTCCCGTTCCGCGGACATTGGACCAATCGTTGCCGAGACCGCCGGCCCATTTTGAAAGTTGGGCATCGTCGGAAATCGTTTTAAAGATATGTTCGAGCTCGTCCATGACGGTGGAAAGATAACAGGAGCTGAGCTGTGAATGAACGGTTCCCGAATTAAAGAGGGTCGGCGTTGCCGATAGATAGTCATGCTTAGAGAGTGTTTCATAAAATTCCAGAGTATGCTTTGTTTTATCCTCTTCATGGATGGCAAGACCCATGGCAACCCGCATCCAGAAAATTTGCGGCGTTTCCAATCGGCGCCCTTGTCGGTGGATAAAATAGCGATCATAAAGGGTTTGAAGACCTAAATATTGGAATTTATCATCACGCTCCGGTTTCATCGCTTTACCGAGAGTTTCCAGATCGAATAGAGCAAGGTCGGGAGAGATCCGTTTGATTTCAATGCCGTGGGCGATATATTCCTTAAAATAGGCTTGATGTTTTTTCTCCAATCGATGATCGAGGCTATCGATTCCCAACGTTTCCCTATAGAGAGAATCGAGAAGAAGGCGGGCGGAAACCTTGGCAAAGATCGGGTCTTTTTCAATCTTTGCCTTAGTTGCCATAATAAGAGCTTGGTCTATCTCTTCTTCTTTAATCCCTTCATAAAAGTTCGTAAGGGCGGCTTCCAACAGTTTTTCCGGAGAGGCGATCTTTTCAAAGCCGCGACAGGCATGATCCAGCCGGTCGAGTAATTGGGTTTCGGTAATCGTACTTTTTTCATCTTTAGCATTTTCAACCTCGAACTTCCGTTCACCGACCTTTGCCGTGCGCCTTTTCTTTTGAATCGGTCGAGCGGTGGCGCCGGTTTGTTCTCCTCTTTCGGCGCGATAGAGGATGTAGTCCTTTGCCGCTTCGAAATAGCCGGCACGCATCAACGATTCTTCGATCAGGTTTTGAAGATGGTGGAGGTGGAGATCGCCGCTTTTGGAAAGATAAGCGACATCGCCGACGACTTGTTGAGAAAGGGTGTTGACGATCGAAACGATCTCGTTAGGAGTCGGACCGTCGATTCGATGCACACGCCTAAAGATCTTTTCCAGTGAGGCGGTGATTTTAATCGGATTGAGACGAACGGCGGCGCCGTCTTTTCGGATAATCTTAATGTTACGAGGATCGTCCTCCCGCATTTCTTTATGATGATCCCTATAGATGATGTAATCGCGAGCTACATCGTGATGACTGTTTTTCATCAGGGTCACTTCGACTAAATCTTGGATCCCTTCAACGGTCAGGGAAACGTTTTTCGAAGCGAGTTCGAACAGTTGTGTCACTACTTGGTCGGTGATCTGATCGACGACTGTTATAAATTCGTCGGACGGCGGGATCTCTCGATCCAATTTTTTGGTATCTTTGAAGGCCGCTTCAATCGCTTTGAAAATGCGCTCTTTTCGAAAAGGAACGATTGTTCCGTTTCTTTTCATCACGGTAAGAGCGGTTTCGTCCGCATCGGAGGTACCGCTTGGGATTTCTTTTTTTACGGAACTCGATATTTCTTTAGAATCCCTTGTTGCTTTAGCCTCTGTATCCATGTTTTATGATGTATAGTGTGTAAACAATTTTTTAAAGAGGAAAAAATTTGCACGTTCCACGTTCCGTGCTCTTTCACACTCCTTGTCTCAAATCTTGAGACAAGGAGTGTGAAAGACATAAGATGTAAATTTTACATAAAAAATGAATTTTTGTCAGTACATGTAAGTTTTACATAAAAAATGAATTTTT
>JBCDES010000029.1:0-14215 GCA_039179295.1 Chlamydiota bacterium | reverse complement strand
TAATGATCAAGTAGTGGCTATAGAGCAAACATCTGCAGGGTATCATAGAGCTAAAGCAAAAAATATGCCTTTTCCTATTATCAATGTTGCTCGAGCAAATATCAAACTTACTCAAGAATCATCTTTTATCACGCGAATGATTTGTCGCAAAGCAGAAGAGGCTATTTCTAAGTTTTTTCTTGATACATCGGACTTGAAGATTTTAGTACTTGGTGGTGGGGCAATTGGTTCCGACGTCCAAAAAAATATAGAAAAAAGACATAAAACAGATATTTTCGATCTCCAAACAACTTTAAGTGATATCTCATCCGACAACTTTGATCTCCGATTGGTACAGTATGATGTTTTCATTGGTTGTACAGGCAACTGCTCCATTCCGAAAGAAAAACACAAATTACTTAAGCCAGGCTCTTTGTTAATAAGTGCCTCATCATCTGACCGAGAGTTTGATTGTGTTGAATTGAGGAAAAACCTTCCAGTTTATTCATATTGTCATAAGACAATTCAAAGCCAAGGCGTGTTTCTATTAAATTCTGGATTTCCTGTAAACTTTGATGAGACCTATTTAGATAGTACAGAGTTGCAATTAACCAGGTCTTTGTTATTATCGGCTATTGGTCAAGCTCTTAAAACTTCTCCCTCTCGAGCATTAGATACATTTATTCCACTCGAAAATACAGAAAAAATTAGTCAACGTTATAAAAGACTCTTCCCAACTACTCAAATTGGCAATTCACTTAAAAGCCCACATGAAATCGAATTCTCTCCCGAAGCTATTTGATCAAGTTCTACCAACGAACCAAAGAGTACCCCTATCGGTAGGGAAAAGAGTGCGAAGACCGTCCGGTCGCTTATTATGATTCTCGATAAGACAGTAGTCGTTACTCTTGAAACCATGCAAGTCCCCATATTCGATCGTGAACGCATGGTTCTATATGGCTTTTGAAACCTAAGCGATCGAAGCATTAGGAGATCGCGAGACCCTTACAAAGAAAAAGGGGGTCCGTTTAAAGAGCGTATGAAGGACGGAAGAGGAGGGATTCGAACCCCCGGACCCTTGCAGGTCTTCTGTTTTCAAGACAGACGCATTCGACCACTCTGCCACTCTTCCCGAATGATTTTAATCGAGCGATTTATCGCCGTCGCCCGCTTCGGACGGGGAATTCCTCAACCGAAAAGGGTGAAGCGATTTGCTTTTTCAAGCGCCTTAACGGTTTTGTCTTTGACATTAGACTGAAACTTTTTATCCGCTCAACGGTATGACCCATACTCTACTCAGTCATCGAATTAGTTGCAAGTCGATATCCCTTCCGACTAGAGGAAGGGGTATTTGCAATCTATTCGGATAAAAGTGTCTATCGTCGGCGGGGTTTTTACGGCTTATGAAAATTGAGACAAAAAACGGAGGTCGTTTTCGGTAAAGAGTCGGATATCGCCGATTCCGTGACGGAGCATCAAGAGGCGTTCGATTCCGCCGCCCCAAGCATAGCCGGAGTAAACCTCGGGGTCTATTCCGCCGGCTTTCAATACGTCGGGATGGACCATTCCCGCTCCGGCAACCTCTAAGTAGCCGGTATGTTTGCATAGACCGCAACCGCTGCCTGTGCAAGCCGTGCATTTGATATCTACCTCCATCCCCGGTTCCACGAATGGGAAATAGCTCGGTCGAACACGCAGCTCGATCTTTTGCTTGAAGATTTTTGTATAAAACTCCTCTTGAGTCGCCAGAAGATCGGAAAGGGTGACGTCTTTATCGATATAAAGGGCATCGACCTGATGAAAAAAGACATGAGAGCGCGCCGTAATCGTTTCGTTCCGGTAGCATTTGCCGGAAGATAGAATCCGAATAGGGGGAGCTACATTTTTCATCATGTGTTGTTGAATCGATGTGGTATGAGAGCGTAAAAGGAGAGTCGGGGTAATATAGAAGGTGTCCTGCATATCTCTTGCCGGATGATCGGGAGGATAATTCAATCCTTCATAGTTGTAATATTCGGTTTCGATTTCAGGCGATTCCTGCACCGAAAACCCCATTCCCGCAAGGATTTCGATCACCTCATCAACCATTTGGGAAAGGGGATGTTTTGCCCCGAGAGCTTTTCGTCTTCCGGGAAGTGTCACGTCGACCTTTTCTTCGGATAGGCGAGAAAGGAGTTCCCGAGCTTCCAAAGCTTTGAAGCGACTATCGATTTGAGTGGAAATATCTTGCTTTAAGGTATTGATGAGTCTCCCCATTTCGGGACGCTTTTCATGGGGACGGTTCCGAAGATCTTGCATCAGCGCTTGAATCGGACTTTTTTTACCCAAGTACCTGATGCGGAGCTTTTCAAGCTCTTTCGTTTGCCGAATCTCTTCGATTTCCAGCCGGAAGGCTTGTTTGAGGTCTTCTATCTTTCGTTTCATAAAAAAAGCTCTCGCCGAATCTTTGATCGCGCGAGATTTAAGATGCCAAGGCTTGTTTTGCCGTCTCGGCAACGACTCCGAAACTCTCCGGATCACGAATTGCCATATCGGAAAGCATTTTCCGGTTGATCCTACACCCCGCTTTCGTAAGACCGTCGATGAAACGGCTGTAGGAAATTCCTCGAGCTTTCGCAGCGACACCGATTCTGGTGATCCAAAGGCGGCGGAAGTCCCTTTTTTTCTTTTTTCTGTGCATCGTATTGAATGCCATCGCTTTCATCACGGCATCGGCGGTCAGTTTCACGTGGTTTTTTCGATCTCCGCCGAACCCTTTAGCTCTTTTTAACAGCTTTTTCCTTCTACGCCTTGAAGCGACACGATTTCTTACTCTTACCATCGGTTCCTCATTTCTCCTTTTACATGCACGCCAGGCTCTTATACTTTTTCGCATGCGATTGACTCATCACGGTCGGTTTCCCGAGTTGCCGTTTCCGTTTCGAGCTCTTTTTGGTTAGGATATGGCGCCTTCCCTGCTTCATTCGCATCAGCTTGCCCGTTGCCGTTTTCTTAAAACGATTGCGGATCGCTTTTTTAGTTTTCATTTTGCTCATGATCGCTCTCCTCCTTATTTCTTTTTTCCAATCGGAGCGAGGACTAAACTATAGTTACGTCCCATTTGTTTCGGCAGCGTTTCGGTTTGTGCGACATCGCCGAGCTCTATGGCAATCCCGTTTGCCACTTGTTGTCCGAGTTCGGGACGGATCATTTCTCGACCGCGAAAGGTGCAGGTAACGCGCACTTTATTGCCCTTCTCGATAAATTCTCGCGCCCTCTTGATCTTTACCTGCAGGTCATGCTTATCGATATTCGGTTTGACCTTGACCTCTTTAAGCTTAGCTTGATGTTGTCCCTTTTTGCTTTCCCGCTCTTTTTTCGTCAGTTGGTAGCGGTACTTGCCGTAGTCGACGATTTTGCAGACCGGCGGCATTGCCTTCGGCGATATCTCTACCAGATCCAAACCGCTTTTTTGCGCATAAGATTGAGCTTCGGCGTTGCTAACAATTCCAACTTGTTTTCCATCTTTCCCAATCAGTCGAATTTTCGGGGCTCGGATTTCTTTATTAATTTTCAAGTTCCATCGTCCTATCGATCAAAGGGTCCTATCTTATCCAATAACTCTTTTTTGCGCGATAGATCTTTTTCTTGAGCTTCCAACAGTAGACCGATAAGCCTTTCTACGGAAGAAAAAAGAGACCGCTTTACGGTAAAGAGCTCACCTTCTTTTCGAACGGTTAAGAAAGGTCCTTTCCAACTTCTACCGAAGTCATCGTACAGTTTCCACTCGATTCGAGCATCTAATGCCGGATGAATTTTTTCTTCGATCGGGAGCCGTTTGAAAAGCTCTACCAGCTCATCGGGACAAGAGATCTCGACCGAATATCCTAAATCGAACATTTTAGGGATGTTGTTTAACAATATCAAGGAGGAATGAAGTACTTTCGTTAAATCTTTTTTTAAACAAAAAATATGAGAACGATCTCGATGACAAATTTTCGATCCCAACAGTCCGTGAATCGGAGAAAATTCACCATTGATAGCGGCAAAGGAAAACTCGGCCAAACAAACGGCTCCCCTTTCAGGTCTCTTTTTTGAAAGTCGATAAAGTTTTTCGTGTGCCTCGGTCAGTCGATCGCTATCGGTTATAACAAGTTCGAAACCTCTCTTGAGGTGCTCTTTTCTCCAAAATGAATGGATCCGATGGAGGAGCGCTTCACCCTCTCGTCTCCAGTAAATCTTTGCCGTTTCGAAGTAGTCTTGCCGCCGCTGCAGATCGATTGCAAATAAATTGAGCCTTTGTCCGATAGCTAAGTGATCGACTCCTAGTCGGGATTGATATTTTCTTATGAATGCTTTCAACCGATCCTTAGTCTCATCTGCCACACCCGTAATCCGATGTACCGACTTTTTATCCCCTTTGAAATAGAGATGGGGGCGCTGCTCGAGCTGTAAAAGTTTGAACGCTCTCAGCTCTCCGGTTTTTCTTAAAAAGGTTCCCTGCACATGATCGAAAAAAGTCCCTATTTGGATCACCCGGACGAGGGGATCGTTACAGGTTTGAGCGAAGTGGGCGGGGTAAGGATGTTTGCCGTGTCGCAGAAGCGCTGCGGCATTCGACGCAATCATTTCATGTATTTTGATCTCAACATTATCTGCAGCGATTCTAGCCATTTTTTCCTCGATATAAGGGAGGGCTTCTTTAGAAAAAGGTCGGGTAAAGATAAAGTCGAAATAAAACCCCCACGGGGTTTCGCCCCCCTTAATCGGAAATGTCTTCGCATCATGTTCAAAGACCGCTGTCGCCAAAACTTCCGCCGCCGTGCAACGGATGCGAGATAACTTTTCATTTCTTTCCAAAGACGGTACCATCGACTTGCCTCCATTCGAAAAAAAACCGATTCTTCAGAGGTCGTAAACCGGTTGACGGTCAAGGAGCGGTCGAAGGGTTAAAGCGCTCCGAAACACCCCCTAAAATTTTCCTAATCTTGACGATCTTTACAACTTAAAAAATATTCCCGTCCGTTTTGCCGGTCAAGAGTCGAAATCGTTCGGTCCTATCTTGCCAAAGGGACGACTTTCTTAAAGGATAAACTCGTGCGACGTTTACTTGAACGGCAACGGGGACGGGAAGAATTTTTATCGACCGAGGCAATTTTCACAAGCTCTTTTACCGGACGATGACGAAATTCTCTTGAAGGGGCGATGTGATTTCAACCCTTTCACTCGGATGAATATAAACATTATATTCCAGCCGGATACCGAACTCTTTCGGCAAATAGATTCCCGGCTCTATAGAAAAGCATGTTCCGGGAATTAAAGGGCGGTGATCATCGGTTTCTATAGAGTCGAGATTTGCTCCCGGTCCGTGATTCACCGTATGAATATTGTGCCCCGTTCGATGGGTGAAATACTCTCCATACCCCCCTTGATCGATCACTCTACGGACCGCCTCATCCACCTCTCTTCCTCGGATCTCTTTCCTTGCCGCATACCGTTCGATGATAAGATCGGTTCCCGCTTGTTGAGCTTGACGGACTAGTGAAAAGATCTGCTGCTGCTTCGTTGTCGGTTGATCGGCCGCTATCCCCATTCGGGTGATATCGGCAAATACGGCATCGGGAAGGTCTTTTCTGCACCACAAGTCGATCAGGATCAGATCACCCCTTTCAATCGGACTATTTTTTTCTTCCTTAGGGCAATAATGGGGATCCGCCGCATTTTCGTTCACCCCACATATCGGTTCCCCTTCCGTCACGCACCCCTCTTTTTCAAATTGCTCGAGGATAAATTGTTGGACCTGATATTCGTTGACGGGCTTGTCGCAAGCCAAACGGTGTCCGATCAAATCCCAAGCGGCGTCTACAGCCCGTTCCAAAACCGTAACGGCCTCTTTGTGGAGAAGGTATTGCTCATCACTCCAAAGACAGGTAAAGGATTGTAAAAACGGGGCCGAGCTGACAACTTTTACCCCATAACCGCGGACTAAATCGACCAGCCCCCCATCGATAACGGAAACGGTAGGAATCGCTTGATCGGGGGAATACTCCATGGCTACCGTCTCGATGCCGGAGAGGGTTTCACCGAGAAGACGGCGGAGCTCTTTCCAAACGAGATAAGATTTTTTTTCTCCGGGAAGATGATCTAAATTGTGGGCCTCGATTTTGTGGACGATTTTCCGAGGCGTCCCTTTTGCGGGAATCCAGTAAAAACAACGTCTCGTCATCAAAACTTCGGGCGGGATTTGCAGCACCGAAAGGGCTAAAGGATTCCTCCGATGAAGGTCATACAGGAGCCAGCCGTCGATTTTATAAAATAGAAGTTGTTTTTGAATCTCTCGAATATTCATCAATCGATCCGGTCTTTCAATGATAAACACATCGGATGAGAGCCGAAGCCGCCATCACTTTTAGAGTTTGATAAGGTTCCTCGAGAAGCTTGAATAAAAACGGAATCGAGGTTTGATCTCCTATATGTCCGAGCGCCCCCAGGATAGTGATCTTCATCTCGCGATCGACGACATCGTAGGCTTGTTGCAGAACTTCAATCGCCTCGCTCTCCCTTCCCGATAGGGCCAAAACAAGAGCCGCTTGAACGCGAACGGTTTCATTTTCTTCTTTTAGAAGATCTCGAAGAATATCCAAAGTATCGTCTCCCCCTTTTTCAAGCAGGGTTGTAGAGGCGGCATATGTGACTCCAAGCACGTCTCGAGTCAAAAACCTCTTAACGGCTCCTTCGGCTTGGGGATGTTTGAACGTAGCGAGCACCCCGAGAATTTCTAAGCGGGTTAAATGATCGACCGTCGTAGGATATTGAACGACTTGCGGAATATGACAAGCCTTGGAAGGAGCTACAACTTTAAAGAGGGGATTTCGGGACGAATCCCACATCACCTTTTCTTTTCTAAGCATCAGAAAGGTGTAGAGAATGGCGGAGAGTTTTTGATCGTCTCCTCCCTGACCTATTGCTCCGAGAGCCAGGTTCGCTTTCACAAAAGGGTCGGGAGTCGTTTTTAAAACCTCTTGTCCCAATCGCTCTCCTACAAGCCCCATTCTTCCCAAGACGAATGCCGCCAATCGACGCGTAGACCCCTCCGGGCAATACACCCATTTACGGATAATCTGCAATCCGGTTTCAGGTGCGTACCTCGAAACGATCGATGCCGCGGTTAATGAAACGGCAGGGTCGGGATCTTCGGTCAAGTCGATGATTTTTGATAGAGTTTCGGGCTTTAATGTCCTTAGTCCCAAAAAACTCAAAGTATTTAGAGCGGCAATTCTCACATCGGAACAACGATCTTCGAGGAGTTTTGCGATAATAAACGATCCTTCCTTCAGGTCCAGATGAGCAACGATTCGACAAGCCAGATGGCGAAGACCCGCTCGGTTCGATTCCGAGAGGCGGAGAAGTTCCTCTTCCCTTATCTGATCATAGGTATTGACAAGCGAGGCGATCGCCGCCCCTTTTTCCTCCGCAGTCGTTCGCGAATGGACGATTAGCCGTTTTAAAAGCTCCTCGACCTCTTTAACTTCCATCGCTCCGAGCGCCCGGATAATCTCTAAACGGACAAACCATATTTTCTCGGAAACGAGGAGGTGCTTCAGGGCATCGATCAGTCTGCCGTCGCGGTAGCGAGGAGAAAGTCTCACCGCCATACTGCGGACGGCTGCGTTGGAGGAGTTGAGCTCTCTAAGAATCATCTCTGCGGCTCTGACGTCATCGGTATGGTAAGCGCTTACAAGTGCCGTAATGCCGACGATAAATTGAGAGGAATGTTCAAAACGTCCGATAACGCCCCATGCCAGGGTTTCGATAAGGTCGATATCCCGTTCTTTATGATCCAGGTTGTTTGAATAGGAAACGGCTGCATCATCTTTTCCACTTTCTGCCAGGACTCTGATATAGCCTTTTTTTAACCCTTCGGATTCGGGATAAAGCTGCAGACCCTCCTCACATTCTTTCCGGGCAGAGGGGTAATCACGGATTAAAAGATGGGAATCAACCCTGCTTATATAGCCGTCACAAGACGGAAGGTGTTTGTTGCTAGTTTCAACACCCTTCCCCGACTCCCGCACCGCAGCGGCTAGAGCGACGCTATTCGAAGCCGAAAGAATTGAAATACAAAGCACCGGTAACCGCAGAGATTTCATCCGATATCGCCGAGGGATTTGCCACCGATTCAATGGAAATGGAGGTGAAAAACCGATTGTCCCGCCTCGGCTCCGATATTCGTCAACAACCGATAATTGTCTGCAACATCGAATTTCTCGGCCAGGCTTTGGGCGACATGGATGATGTCTTGAATAATCGGAAGCTCTTGTTGCGGAAGCTCTTGAAGACTCGGGTATTCTTTTTTAGGAATGAGAAGTAAGTGGACGGGTGCTTTAGGTCGAATATCTTTGATCACGATGAGCGTTGCATTTTCGTAGACTTTATCCACCGGAAGATCGCCTCGAATCATCTTGCCGAAAACCGTGCTCATTTTTTCCTCCCATGAATGTAATCCAATGCTTTAAGCGCATCTTCTTTCGTTTCCCAAATCGAGATGAACCGTCCTTTATGGCAAAAGATCGCTCCCGGAATTCCCGATTTTTTCTTGAACGCATCCCCTATGAGACCGGCCCATTCTTTCGGCATCGGCACACGGACTTGCATCCGCTTATCATAACCGGGCGGAATCCCTCTGAGCTTCCACTGATCACCGGTAGGCATGACGATGAACTC
The DNA here is from genome assembly GCA_039179295.1 of Chlamydiota bacterium. Classification (GTDB taxonomy): domain Bacteria; phylum Chlamydiota; class Chlamydiia; order Chlamydiales; family Simkaniaceae; genus Neptunichlamydia. The sequence goes on along the minus strand of JBCDES010000029.1, from coordinate 5,533 downwards.
GGCGGGATGGTCTTCGCCGCCAAGCTCGAAAAAGGATTCGAACCAGGGCATCGACTGTTGAAAAATCAACACTTTTTCCCCTTTTTCCATCACGGCTCGGAGCTTGCCGCGACACTCTCGAATATAGCGATGTCTTTCTAAGAGGCGCTTTAGATGATCGAGACAAAAATCGAGGGCTTGAAAAAATGCCGCATTGAAGACTTTTGCACTCGAATCGTAACGGACGGGACCGAAGTTTGCAATCAAGGAAGAAAAAGAACAGTGCCCTAACAAAGGGGCTGCCTTGCCGTTATCGACTGCATCGATGCCGATTACGAGTGAGCGATTGAAATAGTTGTAGAGCGTCTCGTCGACGATCTTTTCATCTTTGAGGTGTTTTAAGACCATTCCGGCGCTACTCAGAGAGCCGTTATAATCCGACTGATGATGATCGAACCGCTTGATTTCAGGCTCGTAAACCCCTCCCACATCACACACGTACTCACAACGACTGAACTCCTTTAAACTGCGACTCCGAATAATTCCTTCCTTATCGATGAGATCGAAGAGGAGCAACAGAGCGCATGCCGTGACTTCATCGGCATGAAAACTTCCGTCATGAGTTCCGAAACTACGGGGGCTAATCGACTCCTTTCCCATAAATTACCCGATCTTAGCTCCTAAAAATTAATTCCTCAAGGAGAAAAGCGGTAATGATCCGGTAGACGACAAAGCTTTGTTCGGTTCGTCGGATTTAAGAAAAAACGGAGTGACCGAGGGTTTAATCGATTAACGGTGCGACTTAAACTATCAACGGATCGGGCAATTTCTAAGAGATTTGTCATTTTATTCGGGACAGGTTAAGCTTTCCGTATGCTTTTCCCCTTGACACAACTCGGCAAAAAGATTGAAAGCATCGTACGAAAAGCGCTATTCGATTATGCTCTCCTGGACGGCGCTGAAGAAATCGCCGTTGCATTGAGCGGCGGTAAAGATAGCATGACCCTCCTTCTGATGCTCAAGGCTATCTTGGGGCGCGGTTTTCCCAAACTCCCCCTTCATGCCGTTCATGTCTCGGGAGAGTTTTCCTGCGGCGCTTCGGTTCAAGAAAATTTTATCCGAAGTTTTTGTGAAAGGCTCGACATCCCCCTTACGATTCGTCAATCGACCCAAAAAAGGGAAACATTGGAATGTTACCGTTGCTCACGAGAGCGTCGGCGCCTTATTTTTGAAGCCGCAAAGGAGGTGAATGCTCCTCATATCGCTTTCGGTCATCACAGGGACGATAGCGTTCAGACACTTCTACTCAATCTCCTGCACAAGGGTGAGTTCGCCGCCAACCTCCCGAAAGTCCCGATGGATAGGTATGGAATAACGATTATTCGCCCTCTGCTCTACGTTTCGGAAAAGGCAATCTATGAATTTGCCAAACTTCAAGGCTATGCGCGACTGACCTGCCAATGCCCCGTAGGACAAGATTCGAAACGGACGGAAGTCAAAAGGCTCCTGAAAGAAATCGCCCGTTCCTTCCCCAACGTATCGACCAATTTAGCGCAGGCCGCCCGAAAATACGGATCGAAAAAGGCTGCAAAAAAGTGACCTTACTCGCTATCGGTATTTATATTGCGATCTTGTTTCTGATCGGATTTTCATCCTATAAGAAACATCAAACGGCAAGCGACTTCATTATCGGTGCCCGCTCCCTCAATTATTATCTGACCGCGATGGCAGCTCATGCAAGCGATATGAGTTCTTGGCTGTTCTTAGGGTTTCCCGCCGTCATTTTTATCGGAGGGCTTTTTAACGCTTGGCTTGCCGTAGGACTGACTCTATTCATGCTACTTAACTGGCTATTTATCGCTCCGCGAGTCCGGCTGAAAACGGAAGAGTATAATAGTATGACCTTTTCCTCCTTTTTCGAAAGTCGTTTTCACGACACTTCGGGGATGATTCGTATTTTTACGGCCGCCCTTTGTTTCATCTTCTATACGATCTACATCTCCGCCGGAATCGTGGGGTTGGGAATTTTGGTCGATACCCTGTTCGGCATCGATTATACGGTTGCGATCGGTGTAGGGGTTTTCGTCATCGTCCCCTATCTTTTCATCGGGGGATATACCACTCTCGCATGGATAGATTTATTTCAAGGGCTGTTTCTCCTCTGCGTGATCGCTATCGTCCCCGCAATCATCCTACCGAAAATCGGGGGTTTCGATAGCATCCGTCACGCTTTAGATCTTCAGGGACGGAATTTCTCAATGATTCCCGATACCTCGCCGGCAACCCTCGGTAGGACTCTCTTTTCAATCTGCGGTTGGGGACTCGGATATTTCGGACAGCCTCATATCATCACGAAGTTTATGGGAATCAGACACGTCTCTCACATTAAAAAGTCGATGTTTGTCGGGATGTCGTGGCAAGTCATTGCGTTAGGGAGTGCGACCGTCATCGGACTGATCGCAATTCCTTATTTTAACCGAGGAATCGGCAACCCGGAACTTGTCTTTGTCGAAATGGTCAAAGATACCTTTCCCCCTTTTATTATGGCTCTGATTCTATGCGGCGTTCTCGGGGCGACAATCTCGACAATGGATTCTCAAATTCTAGTCCTAGCTTCCAGTTTGACAGAAGATTTTTATAAACGCATCTTCCATAAAAATGCCACTTCGAAACAACTTCTTTGGGTCTCCAGAATCGCCGTCTTGGCAGTCACCTCCCTTGCGTTTACCATCGCTTTTTTCAAAATCAGCACCATCTATTCTCTCGTCCTCTATGCGTGGTCGGGTCTCGGCTCGGCTTTCGGTCCCCTTCTCGTTTTTTCTCTTTATTCTAAACATACCAACAAGTACGGAGCATGGGCCGGAATCATTTCGGGAGGAATGATCTCCATCTTTTGGCCGCTGTTGAATCGGATCTTTTCTATAGAAGTCCCGACACTCGTCCCCGGATTTTTATTTAGCAGTTTAGCCATCTATGGGGTATCATGGATTGCAAGAAACAAACGGCGGTACCATGCAAAAAATCAAAATAGTTCTCACAAACGATGACGGCATCGAAGCCGTTGGCATTCAAACACTTTGGGAAGGTCTAAAATGCTTTGCAGACCTCGCTGTCGTAGCACCGATGAAAGACCAATCGGGAAAAGGGGTCGGCGTTACCTTTGACGGTCCGATTCGAGCCGAGAAAGAGACCGGGTTCGAAGAAACCCCGGCTTGGAAAGTTGAAGGAACCCCTGCCGACTGTGTGAAACTGGCTCTCGGCGGTCTTCTCGATTGGAAACCCGATCTGATCGTCTCCGGAATCAACCACGGCTCGAATGCCGGAAGAGAGATTTTTCATAGCGGAACGGCCGGAGGTGCCATTCAAAGCACCCTGTTAAACGTTCCGGGGATCGCTTTTTCTCATCTCTCGACTCGAACCGAAACGTTTCCCCCCATTAAACCCTATCTCTTTCCCATTATCGAGCAGCTGGTTCGAAATCCCCTTCCCGTAGGGACTTTTCTAAATGTTAACTTTCCCGAGAAAACGATCCGAGGGGTGAAGATGGCTAGGCAGGGGGTCCATTTTTGGTATGAACGACCGAGAAAAGTAGAGCGTTCGGAAGGAGACCGCGAGTTTTATTTGGACCGAATACCGTTTGTTCAAGATGAACATCCCGAAAGCGATATCTCCCTTCTAAAAGCAGGTTGGATCACGGCGGTTCCGATCCACATAAACGAGATGACCGATCACTCCTATCTTCAAGCACACAAAGAGCGTTTTGCAACCCTTTTCAAGCAACCTTTGACATCCTCCTCGCCATAACCCGGAGAAGGTCCCTTAAGCTGAAAAAAAAATCCGGCGACAGCCCTTTTTCAATAGCCTCCTAAAAAAACGGGGGTTGAAAGAATACGATCGATCATTTAAGTTAGGTAGACTTATGACGGGCGCATAGCTCAGTCGGTAGAGCTCCTGTCTTACACACAGGCGGTCATAGGTTCGAGTCCTGTTGCGCCCAAAATCCGGTTGCGGGAGTAGTTCAACCGGTTAGAGCACCAGCCTGTCACGCTGGAAGTTGCGAGTTCGAGTCTCGTCTCCCGCGATTTCTTGCCCCAAAGAAATCTCCAACCCCTCGAACCCTCGAATCTCTCGAAAAAAACGATCGCGATTCTCGTTGTATTTTTCTTTAGAAAAGAAAAATCCGATCTGATAGGCTGGATTCCATGATTGCCGAAAGTATAACGCATAAAGATAGAAAACAACTCGTCCTCTCCTATTTTTGGACGGCGGTAGGGGCTTTCCTCGCCGCCCTTTCGATTAAGATTTTCCTCTTACCCAACGATTTAATCGACGGCGGAATCATCGGTGTTTCGATGATATTGACCCGCTTGACGATCAAACCTCTTTTCCCGATTTACTTTATCGCTTTGACCCTCCCCTTTATTTATCTCTCCTATAAGTTTATCCGACGCACCTTCTTTATTCAGATGATCGTTGCCGTTCTCTTATTTTCGGCAAGCATCGTGATTTTAAATCGGTTCTCGTCACCTTTCGAATCGGACCCGCTGGAAATCATCGTTATCGGCGGTGCGATATTGGGTATCGGTGCCGGTTTGATCATCCGAAACGGCGGCTGCCTCGACGGAACGGAGATTATGGCGATCATCATCAACCGAAAAAAAGGGTTCACCGTCGGTCAAGTGGTTCTCTTCATCAACATTTTTATCTTTGCCGCCTACGGTTTCATCTTTCGAGACTGGCATATCGCTCTCCGTTCTCTCCTAACCTACGTCGTCGCTTTTAAAATGATGGACATCGTCATCGTCGGTCTCGACGAACTGAAATCGGTGATGATTATCTCTTCGAAACCCAAGGAACTGACCCGACTCGTCATGCATGAAATGGGGCTCGGGCTGACCGTCATGTACGGAAGGGGCGGCTACACCGGAGATGCTCGAGAAATTTTATTCGTCATCGTTGAGCGCTTAGACCTTGCCGACCTTAAAGATATTGTTTTGCGTGAAGATCCTTCCGCATTTATGGCCGTTGAAAATCTGCACGAAGTCGTCCCCGGAAGGCAAGCCGAGGTCCCCACAAAAAAACGACCCCGGAAGCGCGCGATTAAAGCTTAAATTCTTTTCACATCAAAGAACCGGCATTGAATCGTCGAAGCGATAACCGGAGTTGCCGCGACTTAATGGATATGGAATCGACAACAATGAACATCCCGTCAGCACCGAAAACATACGAATATGATTATCGACCTTCTACGTTGCCCTATTGCCCGGTGACGGAAAAAAATGCGACGACTACGGAAGATAAAGAAATCAAGGGTAAAACGTTAAGTGAGATCAAGGATAAAGTATTAAGTATCGGCGAAAATATTATTAAACAATCAAATTCTTTCAACCTCACTTTCGGAAGAGATACGATAAAAAAGTTGATCGAAAAAAATATCTTTGAAAAAAGTATCTTTGCCGATCGATCGCTTTTCCAGCTTTATCAAAAAGAGGACATGCAAGCGGAAGAAAACGAGAAAATTGCGCAAGCTGTCTATCGGCAATTTCTTCCTATC
>JBCDES010000119.1:0-1625 GCA_039179295.1 Chlamydiota bacterium | reverse complement strand
GTGGAAACAAGCGGAATCGGTAACGGTTGAGAAAAACCCCTCTTATTGGGATCGAAAACATGTACAGCTTCAAGAAATAAGAGTCGGTCTCCTTGAAGACGGAATGACACAGCTCTATATGTACGAAAAGGATCAGCTCGATTGGATTGGAAATCCTATCGGTTCCCTTCCTCCGGAAGCACTGAATATCCTTAAAAAAAAGGAGATACTCTCTTATCTTGCCAGTCCGAAAGTGACTTGGTTCTTTCTCAATAGCGAAACCTTTCCGTTCAATAACAAAAAAATGCGACAAGCCTTTTCTTATGCGATCGATCGAAATGAAATTGTGGATCATGTTTTAAATAGAAATGCTCTTCCGGCATATGGCATTATCGCACCCTGTTTCGGGTTAGAGCAGCCCGGTTGCTTCGAAGATAGGCAGCTTGATAAAGCAAAAAGGCTCTTCGATGAAGCTTTAACGGAGGAGGGGCTAACCCTCGAAACCTTTCCCGGTGTAACACTTAAATACTCGGTTACTTCTGTAATAGCGGCTCGTGTTTCTCAAGTGGTTCAGCAGATTTGGCAACAAACTTTCGGAATCGATGTCGCCTTATCCCAATCGGATTGGCCCGTTCATTTCACCGCACTTAAAAATGGAGACTACCAGATCGGAATCATGGGATGGAGTCCTTACATGCACGATCCTATCTATATGCTCCAAACCTTTAAACATAAGGATGACAAGGTCAATAAGAGTAATTGGGAGTCGCAGGAATACCTCGATCTAATCGTAGCCTCAAATCATGAAATGAATCGTGAGAAGCGGAAGCTCTTACTGATCGCAGCTGAAAAAATGTTGATGGATGAGATGCCTGTTATTCCCATTTATTACTCGGGAATAGAGTTTTCGAAAAAACCCGAGCTTAAGGGGGTTATTCTCCCGCCGACGGGAGCTATCGACTTTAAGTTTGCTAGCTTTTCCCAATAGAAGAGATCGCTTCTTCGGTATCGATCACTTCGGAAAGGTAATACTTTAAAACGATCAGAACAAATTTCGGGGTGTTATAGACACCCTTGGTCGAAAAGACAATCTCGAGATGAAAACGTCCATTTGTGATAAGAGCAATCATGACGATTGTTGTGGGATTATCATCGACAACTTTGGGGACAATCCAAATTGCAAACTGGTGATTGAATAAAGTCACCTTGTCGGAGGTTTCGATTACATGAAAATAGTGGGGTAGTTGTTCTTGGTTTTTATCCTCTTCAAAAGAATCGTGAGTCAGAAGACCCGTATCCTCTAAAAGTGCCATATCGACTTCTATAATCCCTTCAGGAATCCAACTCGGAAGATTCGAGATGAACTCGTTATAGGCTTGATCCAGTTGTATGGGATTCATAAACGATCCGCTAGCTCCTTCGTTATCTCAATGAGAATTGTTAGGATCTCAATATTCGAACGCATTAGGTTCTTTTCCTATTCAATGCTCATTTTTTCTTAATAGGGACCTCCTCCTTTTTTTTAAAGTAGTGACTTATTTTTAATTTCTATTTCGGTTCAAAATATTTCGTCGGTTTTTTATCTTAACTTTATTCTAATTGATAAATTTGTTAGAACGAGAGGAAGAAACTATCTGAATAAAAAG
>JBCDES010000128.1:0-1308 GCA_039179295.1 Chlamydiota bacterium | reverse complement strand
CAGACTCGATACGGAGCGTTTTAAGATCTTCGAAAAAGGCTTTTTTATAACGCCGAGTGTAGACGGTAAGCGAAGTCCCTTCTTCCACCGCTCCTTGAATGGTTTTATCGTCGACATCGGTCAGATTCATCGCTTGGATCAGAGGAAATCCGAAGTATTTAATCGTGCGACGGAGCAGGTCTTCAAAAACGTAGGTACGGAGATTCCCTATATGAGCATAGTTATAGACCGTAGGACCGCAGCTATACAGCGTCAGAAACCGTTGTCCCTCGGGCAGAGCGATCGGCTCTTTCGTTCGCGAGGCGGTATTATAGAGATGAAGCATGTTTTTCCTCTATCGGGTCGTTCAAGCGTTGTAGCGAGGTATCTCCGATTGCCGTTTTTTTGTTTTGCATAGACGTCGATCGGACGACCGCGATCCGGTCCCGACTTACTTTAAGTCTCTTAACCTATTTTCATGGGCGGACTTTTTAAACATACCAGGTTTTTCTTTTTTTTCACCGCCGAAACGGCAGCGACGGCTAAAAAGGAGAAAAATTTAGAGTGATCGATCGATATATTTCTCATAAGTTTTTTAGTTGCAACTAGATAAAAATTTTCATATTAAAAAAATTGACAATTTATCTCTATAACGAAAAGAATGAGACGTAAGGCAAATCGGTCGGATCGATCGATTAGCCGTACCCGGTAAAACAAATGGAGACAAAAAGGAGTCTAAACGATGGTTAGGATCGGTTCAGGCGGCGGCGCCGGAGAGTTCTCGATCGGTAGCGGAGATGAGCAACCTCTAATCAGACTTGCTAAAAATTCAAGCAAAGTCGGGAAGCTCGCCACTTCACAATTAAAAGGTAAAACGGAGCTTTCTCTAAACGGACACGTAACCGCTAACTTCAAAGCGCCCGATTATCTTCAAGCGATGAAACGGCGGTGTAAAGAGGGCTAAACCGCCGTTTGCCCCTCTCTACGTCGAACGTCATAGCCTTTAAGCTTCCAGCCGTTCCAGGTAGCCCCTTGAAGCTTACCTAACCGACCTTGATCGAGATCCGCCAGGATGCCGGAGACGAAGAGCGCCGAATGGAGTCGGTAATCAATCGCAGCAACCCCTTTTCCTTGAATGGGAGGAGCTTGGACGCTCGAAAGTGTCGCTTCCAGATCAAGAGGCGGAACATCGCTTCCATGCACCTGGTGGTGGTGAACCCGGTCGGTCGTCATATTTTGTCCGCCGCCGCGATCATAGTTATCCTTACAGCCCGAGTTGACATATTTAACCCGGTATTGATAGCCATAGCTTTCCAAATCTGCAAATTT
>JBCDES010000104.1:0-2241 GCA_039179295.1 Chlamydiota bacterium | reverse complement strand
CCGATTAATACACAGGTAACGGAAGCTCCTTTCATCTGTTTATCAATCCAAATTTTTATTTCTTTATCATCTGAGCGTTTAAGTTTCTCAAATTCAGCATGATCTAGAAATTGATTTTCTTTTTCAAATGTTCCCATGTTTCTTATTTGATTTACGACCCAAATATCATCATAGTCAAAGCTAAAGAATACTTGTCTAACCATAGAAATTCCTCATCATTTGAAGCAGCCGTCTTGATTATAAAAACAATATGCAACAGGTATCCGAGAGAATCGGAAGATTGGTTACGGGATAGATGCTCGAATGTCTATGCATAGATTTATAGTCTGAACGGTTACGAAATTAGTGTTTAAGTCACACTATAGCTGCGGGAGTTTATTAAAAGCAAGTCTGAAACCGGACTAGTCTGAAATTTTAAGCTTACAAGTTGATATAAGTCAGGGTGCGTCGTCGTCGTCGATGTTTATTGAGATTTTCCCATCTATTATTTGAACGGCGGGTAATGCGCTCGGTGATCGTACGATTGTCTTCTAACATGTTGTGGACCTCCTTGGCAAAGTCGATCGCCGATTCTTTCTCCAGTTCCAAGTGAAGCGTTGCTAATGTTGTCGTCGTTTTGATAATCGTTTGAAGGTTTTCTCTGTCCTCTTGACTTGCAATCGGTCCGTGGATAGAGAGCTTTGTCAAAGGGATCGACGGAAGGACCCGGATAGATGCCGAGATATAATCGGGAGAGAGGGGGCGACGGTTTTCCCGATCGGGAGAGCCGATATGAACGGATGAAACGGATGCTCGCCTTTGATACAATGCGGAGACTCTCTCGGCGATTCCGGCTCGAGATTCTTTCTTTTGGTTTGGTGTGAAGTAGGAGGGGCAGGTGAAGGTGCTCAGTTTTCGATCGGTATCGGGAATGGTCCTCTTATAGCGCTCGAGAAACCAAGAACCGATTCCGGGGATCTGATCGATAACCCAACAGATGATTTTTAAAGTGACTGTAAAGGCATCTGCGATGCTTTGCTCGACCCCGACCGCCGATTGTTTGCCTTGTCGATGAGGGAATGTGGGTGGGGTTTCGATCTTCATGATCCGAAACAATACACTCGATTCGAATAGTGGTCAATCATCATCGATTTGTTGATGGCGGCTAGATTCATATAATATTAATATTCAACATGATGTAGAAAAAGAGCGTGTGCGGGAGCCGTTTGCCCGGCTCGGGTCCGGTCTTTAGAAGCGAAAATGGGTCGTAGGTCTTCGACGGGGCGCCTATGGGTTGCGATTTCCAGCAGGGTTCCGGTGATATTGCGGACCATTTTGTATAGAAAGCCGTCCCCTTCGAATAGGAGGCAAAATCCCCACTCAAGGGGGAGGATTTCGAGCCGATATAGGGTTTTGACCCGATTCTTAGTTCCGCAACCACGGGCTGCAAAAGCGGAAAAATCATGGGTTCCCAGCAGGAGGGGAAAAGCTTTTTTCAATAGATCGAGGTCGAGGGAAATCGGGACATAATGTGCATAGCGGTAGTTAAAGGGGTCTTGAGCGGTTGAAAGGTAGTAATGATAAATCTTTTTTTTAACGCTGAAACGGGCATGGAATGTTTCGTCGACCGGCAGAATCTCACGAATCCGGATGTCTCGAGGAAGAATCCCGTTGAGTGAATGGTGTAGGGATGAGGGTTTAAGGGTTTGCGGATGGGAGAAATGGGCAACCTGGAGCTTTGCATGAACCCCTGCATCGGTCCGCCCCGAACCGATAATCGGTGTTTCGACGCCGAGAATCGTTTGGAGAGCCGTTTGGATCAGCTGTTGGACGGAGATGCCGTTGGGTTGGATAGCCCAGCCGCTATACTCGGTTCCGTCGTAGCTAAGATTGATTCTATACTTCATCGAGTCGCTACGAGTTTGAGGTCATTGCCGACGGGCGCTTTCGATGTATGGTGTTTTCATGAGCTGTAAGAGGTATGGGAAACGGGTAAGACTTTGTTTTAAGAGAGGTGTTTGCTTACTTTCTTAGTCATATCGAACATGTTGATCGCTCTTTTTCCGCCGAAGACCTTCGAGAGCTTGTCATCGGGGATGATGTTTCGCTTGTTATCCGGATCTTGTCTTTTGTGTTTTTTGATATAAGCCCAGAGTTTTTTTGTCACTTCGGTGCGCGGCATGGGTCCTTTTCCTATCACTTCGACCAGTTCCGAGCTGATTTTCATTGGCTTCATGAACTTTGAATTCGGCGTTTTTTTTG
>JBCDES010000095.1:0-3176 GCA_039179295.1 Chlamydiota bacterium | reverse complement strand
TGACGGATACCTATCTATTTTGAAATCGCAATCGCTTTACGGACGTAGTATTTTCAGTTTAGAATAGGGTCTTTAACCCGATGACGGAGGACCCCAAATAGGATCTCCGGGAGAGCCGGATTGATCCGGAGACTCATTTTCAAAGGGGGTAATGGGGTTGGAAGGGGTGAGACGTTCCCTCTTTTCGGGAGTCTCGCAATACCGATCACCGCTTGATGAGAGTGCCGTGACGGTTGCTCCTTGTTGGACTCCGCTTAGCACGCCGAACTGTTTTCCATTTTTACAAGTAAAGATGACGGTGTAAGGTGTTTGCGACCAGACGGCGGCTCCCGAAGAGGAGTCTTGCCACGTTATTTGTTTTTGTGGCTTAACCGATAATTTCCCTTTATGACTTCCGTCTCCGGCAATGATCTCTACGTTTAAGGGGAACGGACTATCGTTCATTATTCGAACCGATCCCGCAAAGAGGGACGTTATCACAAAGAGTAAAAGGGGAAAGACGAATCGCATTTCCATCCTAGTTGATATGAGCCCATTTAAAGTCGATCGATCCCATTGTTGTTAACACAACATCTTTTAGTTCGTTGTCTCGCACATAGAGCATTGTAGCATGGAAAAGAGGGATAACGGGCATATCGTTGATCAAGAGCATTTCGCTTCTTGCAAGTACCGTCCGTCGCTTTTCATCCGATTGACAATAATAAGAGGTTTCTAAAAGTTCGGTGTAAGTAGGATTTTCCCAATTCGTATTATTCGTTCCGACATCTTTTGTCTTGAAGACTTCGAGAAAGTTGACCGGATCATTGAAATCCGCAAACCAACTGGCGATCGATAGATCATAGTCTTTGTTTGAAATGCGATCGAAGAAAACCTTGTTTTCGACAGCTTCTAACCGTACTTGAATTCCGAAGGCTTTTAGCCATTGATTCTGGATGGCTTGAGCCATTGAGTGATTCCTTTCGGAAGAGGTATAGAGAAGTGAAATAACGGACAGTTCGCTAGCGGCGGTCTCGAGTTCTTCCAAGGCTTGATCGAAATGAGTCTTGGCAGCATCTAGGTCGTGATCGATAAAGAGGGGTTTTTGTTGAAGCTTCATTGCTGTCGGGACAATCCCCGTTGCAGGGATTTGGTTTCCTTGCATGACGTGGTCAACGATCGCTCGCCGATCTACCGCATAAGCCAGAGCTTTACGCAAGTTCCGATTTTGAAGGAATTTTTTTTCAATGTTCACACGGATCCAATATGTAGCGAGGGTAGGCATCGTATGGAATTTTTCACTGCTTTTTAAAGAGTCGATTGCATTTGTAGGAATTGTAGAAAGGGGGGAGCCGTCCCAGTCAAGTTTATCGGCATCGAACAGATTGAATCCCGTATCGGCACTGACCATGATCATTTTTATATTTGAGAGCTTGACGGTTTTATGGTCCCAATACTTAGGATTCTTTTGAGCCTCCATTGCATCGTGGTGTTTCCATTCGCTCAGAGAAAAGGGACCGTTTCCTACGTAAGTCGTCTCTTTATCCGCCCACCGAGGGTTACGAGCGTCGACATGACCGTTTATCGGGAAGAAAACGGGATGGGCAATCATCTCCATGAAATAAGGAATCGGATGACTGAGATTAACGACAAGGGTTTTTTCATCGGGGGTTTCAATCCCGACCAGGCTCGGAGGAAGCTTACCTTCTTTTGCCTCTTTCGCATTTTTTATGACGTAGAGCATACTTGCATTCGGAGCATTAAATTCGGGAGAGAGGCTTTTTTTCCAAGCATAGGAAAAATCGTGAGAGGTCACGAGATCTCCATTGGACCATTTACAATCGCGAAGGGTGAAGATATAGGTTTTTTTATCCGGAGAAATATCCACTTTTTCGGCAACGGCTAAACCGTTATTTCCGTCTTTATCCACTCTTGTGAGTCCGTCCATAAACATCCGAATGAGATTTATATCGGTTAGGTCTCGAGCTTTGCGAGGATCTAGCGTACCGGGATCGGTTGTGATATTAATCGTGATTTGTTGGTTTAATCCTTTTGAAGGAGGGGGTAAAGAGCGTTCATTTTTTTTACAGCCCGTTAGAGATGAGGTTAAGAGTAGAATCAAAGAGAACGTTTTTATGAGGTTTTTCATATCGATTTTCGTTACCATCGGGAAGATACTCCTTAGACCGGAAAACATTTCCGAAGATTTGTTTCGGTTAAAAAATATGAATATAGTTCGATATGCTATTTTTTACACCTACTTTTTGAGCTTCTATGTTTTTTGTTAACGATCGACCGACACCGATTCTAAATACCCCTGATTTTTCTAAAGTCTATGGTGAGTCGCTCCCATTCGATCGGCAATTGCTTGTGCGTGCCGTCGAGATGATTGCTTTGCCAAAGATGGTTTTTCATCTAGTAGAGCAAAAAAGTGAGACGATTATCGAGGTGACGACCGGACGCTATTTTTCTTCAGCTTCCCTTTACATCGATAGTCGTTTCGGAACCTTTTATCGGGAAGTCGTTCGAACTAGCCCTTTTCTCCCCTCTCCGGAAGTGATTATTGAGAGGATGAGAAGCAGTTTGGCTCTACCTTACGTTTGGGGGGGTAACTACGGCAAAGGGATTTCCGAGTGGAAGCGATTTTATCCTCCCCGAAGGAAACTCTCGCCGTTTGAAGAAACTCATTGGACTTTTCGTGGTCTCGACTGTTCCGGACTCCTTTATGAAGCGACAAACGGTTATACTCCTCGCAATACCGGCGAGATGATGACTTACGGAAAAGAGGTTGCTACAACGGAGGACATCAAACCTTTAGATTTGATTCTCTATTCGGGGCATCTAGTCATAGCGATCGGAAATGACGAGACGATTGAGAGCCGCCATTCATCAGGAGGAGTTGAGATCCGTCCTCTTGCCGAGCGGTTATCGGAGATTAGAGGTCCGTATGCTCTGCGTCGCTTTCATCCAGCTGTTTGTTAAAAGCTTTATGAAGACGTTCAAAGTTTGCTTTGGATTCTCGCATCGTAGGTTTCTCTTTTAAGGACCCTTTCCTTTGTTTTTTCAAAATAAAGTTCATAAATTTTTCAATGGATAAAGTTTTTGCACCTAAAAAAAAACTTTTTTTCGATAGCTCTTTATCCGAGGTTACCAGTGTCGTATTTTTGGAATCCCATTCCAATAGCTCGAGAAGATATTGA
>JBCDES010000132.1:0-1133 GCA_039179295.1 Chlamydiota bacterium | reverse complement strand
GAATTTGCGCACAGTTTTAGGTTTCGCTTTGCAAAGTCAGTGCTTGCATTTTTTCTTTTCTCGGCAATGATATTGATGTGTGGTTTAATGAATGCTCTTTGTTCAAATCGCACGGCGCAATATAGTTTTTTAATGATAAGACCTTCTTGTAAATAAAAACGGAGGTTAAGATAGTGCATCGCAATTTTTGTCTTCGGTAAAAAGTCGGAGCAGAGTTTCGTTCTGTCGTAGGTGTTTATTTCCTGCTCTCTTAAACAACGACGAGAGTAGGGACTGAGCATGCCGTAATCGATGCCGGCATTGTTAAAAATTAGCGGCAGGTCTCTGTGCTCTTGATGAAGATGTTCCGGGTATTCCATATCAGCCTCGACGATGTACCCGTATTCGTCTTCCGGTGTTAAAGATAGCCAGTCTATTGCCTCTGCTTCTTGTGAAGAGAGCATCACATATTCCTGAATCGGCAATTTGTGGCACATTGAGAAACCGTAAAGATTGTTTGCATCAATGTAAAACAGGTGTTCGTTTTTTCCATCAACCGCGACATGCCTCGTATTAACTTGCGAAAGTCCGCCGCGGATGTTGTTCATGGCCAAAAGCGCAACATTTGCTTCGTGAATTAAGGCGATTGAAACTTGGCTCGATTTAAGAAAGCAGTCCATTGCCAGCATCGGCGTTGAAATATAGTGAGCAGGATCGAGTCCAAAATCCGAAAAAATATGTTCTCGATAACTCTGGAATGCGATGCAAAGAAGAGCCGTGTCCAGGCGATTGTAGAGTTTGAGGTAGTCTTCCATATGCCGGCAATTGAAAGTTGTAAATACTCGCTGCGCATGTTCGTAATCTTCGTCTGAAACCGCGCTCATAGTTAGCGTATTGTAGAAAGCCTCGCGATCCGGTAAATGTTGTGTGTTTTTCATTTTTTGAACGCTATCGCAGAAGTCGTAGGGAAAGACCCCTTTCATTAGGAGAAGATTTCGTTCTTCCAAAGTTTTGCAGAGTTCTAATTCATAAAGCAGGTCAAACATGGGCAAATTATCACGTTTTGCCATGTCCACAATTTCTTTAAGGCTTCCCCGTAAAAATTCAAGCGAATCCAGGAACCGAATGCCTCCGATACTCACGGTTTTTTATGT
>JBCDES010000022.1:0-16524 GCA_039179295.1 Chlamydiota bacterium | reverse complement strand
GTCCTTCTTTAGCTTTGATTTCCTGAATAAGGTGCTTGTCGATGAAGAGGGCAATATTACTCTTTTGAAAATGATCGCTGCTAATCTGTTGAACGGCATGATTGTGTTGCCTATCTGCATTGAAGATCAGTGACGAAGAAGAATCCATATTGTTGACCGATGAATTTTTTCTAAAAATAACTTTAAACCGATCGAGACAAATCATCAAGAGTTAAGTGTCAATATTTTTACATGTTATCTCTCGCTCTGAAGCTAGAATTGAGATGATTGAAAGCAACATTGATGTTTTGAGCGATCTCCCTGAAGCGGATGGCTATCGGACACAATGAAAGCGATCGGAGATGTGAAGAGCTGACCATCTGGGATGATGGGATCGATCAGGCAACAACGAAGATGTCGTGAAGGGAGAACTTCCGAAGGGAGTCTAAGGTGATCTGCAACCATTTTTGCGTTGCCGGAATGATAAAGCCCCAGGGTATGCCTGCGAAGTCGGAGGAGGGGTTGCACCAACGTTGTCCGCGGAATCGAGAGGCGGTTGGGAAGAGAGCGACAGGGACACCTCTTTCTCGGTTTAACGGCTTCGGTGTTAGTTTCGAAGTTTTATCTCCAACCTAACTTTTTGTAGCGCCGGTTTCATCCTGCATCGGATCGGTAAAAGGATTTTTCGAGGAGAAAAATCTTTGTTCGGAACTGATGATAGGTATATAGTGAGGATTGGACACCTATGACTATAAAAAAAATAATCTTAATAAAATAAAGGGATGCGATGACGGCTGAAAAAGTGGAAAAAGTTCCGTTCGCCCCTTTTCTTCCCTTTCTCGTTTTAATCAGCTTCACCTCGTTCTTGAACCTATTGGCTCGAATGATTTTCCCCCCCATGACTCCTTACATCTGCGATGAGATGCACCTATGTCATACCGACATGGGC
Organism: Chlamydiota bacterium; assembly: GCA_039179295.1. GTDB lineage: Bacteria > Chlamydiota > Chlamydiia > Chlamydiales > Simkaniaceae > Neptunichlamydia. The sequence goes on along the minus strand of JBCDES010000022.1, from coordinate 15,596 downwards.
AACCTTTTCTTCATTCTGTCGATCGGGTTTGCGATCACTCTTTTTTTATCACAGTTTTTATCATCGAAGATTTCTCATAAGATGACGGTGATCTTTTCGATCTTTATGACGGGCTTTGCGTTGGTCATGACTTCTCATTCGAATGATTTTCAATTTTTTAGGTTATTCGTTTTTGTGGTGGGACTTTGTTCGGGATTTTTTATTCCGTCGGCTATAGCTATGATGCGGGAGTCGGTAGTGCGAGAGCATATGGGGAAGGCTTTCGGGATTTTTTCAACGGCGCAAAGTGTGGCGTTTATCTTAGGACCTATGATTGTCAAACACTTGATCGCAGTCTTTACATGGAGGGAGATTTTAAACGGCTTCGGCTTCGCTTTAAGTTCGATCAGCGTTTTTCTTTTCTTTCTCTTCAAACGGGGGAACACGAAAGGACATCCGATCAGCGTTAGCTTCGTCAGGAATGTTTTTTCATGGCCGTCGTTTTGGATTTTACTGTTTTTCCTATGTGTTGCGAACGGGCTGAATATCGGGGTTTACAGTATGGCTCCGGATTACTTCCAACGCCATAATTTTTTAGATAAGGAGATTGTCTATAAACTGATCGTCCTCGCAAGGGTATCGAGTATCTTTACCGCTATTTTTGCGGGGTTCGTGGTCGATCTGTTCGGTCTGAAACGGTCGATGGTGATCTCTTTTGCCCTTTGCGGCGCTTTGACGATGTTGATCGGAATGGGTAGCCCTTCTTCCGCTCTGGTCCTTTTTACGATCCAGTCACCGATCGCAGCTTGCTTGATGCCTCTGATTCACCTTGCCATTTCAACCATCGTTCCCTCCGATAAGAATGCGGCAATCGTTTCGATTATAGCTCCTTTCGGTTTCTTAACGGGAGCGGGTATCGTACCTCAACTCCTCGGATTTTTCGGAGATTTTAACATCTATGCTCAAGGGTTTGTTTTCTTCGGCTTCATCTCTTTGATCAGTGGGGCGATTTTCAATGTCAACGCGATTTATCGACATGTCGAGTATAGCCAAATGAAAAGTAGCCCGGAGGTTTAGATGAAAACCGGAATTTTACTTGTGAACCTGGGGACTCCGGATTCTCCGAGTCCCGGAGATGTCAAACGGTATTTGACCGAATTCTTAACCGACGGTCGGGTGATCGATCTTCCGGTGTTGAAAAGGCATCTACTGGTCAGAGGGGTGATCGTTCCGCGCCGCTATAAAGAGTCTGCCAAGCTGTATCGATCGATTTGGGAAAAGGAGGGATCGCCCCTTTTGACTTATGGAAAAAAAATAAGAGGGCGATTGGAGGAAAGGTTAGGGGAGTCTTATCGGGTTGAGCTTGCGATGCGTTATCGGCGCCCCTCGATCGAGAAGGGGCTTGAACGGCTCAAAGGTTTCGAGCCTTTGGTTATTTTCCCGCTATTTCCTCAATATGCCTCGGCAACGACGGGATCGGTGCTTCAAAAGGTTTTTGAGCACCTATCGACCTGGCAGGTGATTCCGGAGACTCGGGTCATTTCGACTTATTTCGATCATCCTTCCTTTATCGAGGCTCATGTTGCAAGGGGAAAAGAGTATGATCTCGAGGCGTATGACCATATTCTTTTTAGCTATCACGGTCTACCCGAACGGCAAGTGCGAAAAACCGATGATACGGGGACTTGTCTGGTACGGAAGGATTGTTGCAGAAAAAATCCCAGATGTTATGCGGCGCAATGTCTGGCAACTACCGAGCGAATTGCCGAGGGATTAAAAATCCCTCGAGAGAAATGGAGTTTGGCTTTTCAATCAAGACTCGGCAAGTTGCCTTGGCTGAAGCCTTACTCCGACCGAGTTCTGGTAAGGCTTGCGAGCGAGGGGAAGAAAAAGGTGCTGGTTTTTTCACCTGCGTTCGTTTCGGATTGTTTGGAAACCATAGAAGAAATAGGCATTCAGTATCGAGAGCTATTCATTCATAACGGCGGGGTTTCGTTGGACCTCGTACGAGGTTTGAACGACCATCCGAAATGGATTGAAGCGATAGAGAAGATCATCAAGAGGTGACGTCTCCCACAAAACCTGATTCGGATCAACCGGACGGTTTCTCGGCTCGAATCCTCTCCGTACCGTCGCCGGTCTCTTCGTCATCATCATCGCTTTAGGGGTTTGCTTATTTGGAAAAGGTCGACGCCTTTCGAAGCAAATGAGACGGTTTGGGACTTAACGGTCGGTTTGCTTTGAGAAAAGTGTCATAACGGTAAGAGGGGTGTTCGGTCCCTCGGTTGCTCTATATTTCACGAGGTCTCCCGACTTAGGATCGAACCAGAGGTTCGCATGCCAGAACATCTTTTTGAACCCCGTTAGAGTCACCTTGACTTTGATCGCCTCTTGAGACCGACCGTAGAGCTCGATCTTTTCAAACGATTGTTTCGTTGCGATCATGTCGTGAAGCTCGAGTTTTTTGGGGTCGATGATTGAAAATGTAAAAACGGGATCTTCGGAGAGAATAAAGGGTTGGAAGCTAAAATTAAACTCTTGGGCCCAAAGAGTAGTTCCTAAATTGAAATCTCGCGCGGAAAGGTGATGATCGACATTCTTTCGAGCTTTTAATCGACCCCCTTCAAGGGTGATCGTGTAGTCGTTGTCGTTGCTTCGGTGGGTAAATCTTTTCGTGATCCGTTCCGCAGTGGTGATGATCTCTGTTTTTTCACCGCGATTTTCGCCGCCGATTCGGAGGTCGTCTCCCTCAAGGGTTACGATCCATGTCGTTTTTGATTTTCTTCCTTCAACATCCTTATCGTAGATATAGGTGGTTTTTCCCCATGTAGATGAGACGATGAAACCCAGATAAAATAAAAGACTTTTCATGAACCTAGCCGGTCTTCTTTCAGTTGATGCGGCTACCTGTTGTCGTATATCAGGTTGCAGTTTTTCTGTCTCCGCTCTAAAATGTCGAAAGTACTACGAATGCCGGCAACGGTTGTTTGCACGGCTTAAGTGAAGAAGACGTTTCAGCAAGAGAAAAAGCCGTCATGGCAAAAAAAACGACAATCGTAATGGAGACGACCCAAGGAACGGTTGAACTGGAACTTAAACCCGAGGTTGCACCGAAAGCCTGTGAGAATATGAGTAAGCTTGCCGAAAAGGGGTACTATGACGGGGTTATTTTTCATCGTATTATCAGAGAATTTATGATTCAAGGGGGGGATCCGACGGGCATCGGGACCGGTGGGGAATCGATATGGGGAAAACCTTTTGAAGACGAATGCACCCCGACCGTTACGTTCGATAAACCCGGCATGCTGGCGATGGCGAACGCAGGTCCCGGAACCAACGGCAGTCAGTTTTTTATTACGACGGTAGAGGCGCCGTGGCTTAACGGTCGCCATACGATCTTCGGTGAAGTCTCTAAAGGGTATGACGTGATCAAAAAGCTTGAAAAGGTCGAAATAGGGGTGCGAGATCGCCCTATGGAAGAACAAAAAATCATTCACATGACGGTAAAGGAATAGTGATGAAAAAACTGATCGGATTACTTTTTTGCTCGCTTCAGCTGGTTGCTAAAAACCCGGTGGTCGTGATGGAGACGACTGAAGGAACGATTGAGCTCACCCTGATGCCCGACGTGGCTCCCCTTGCTTGTGAAAATATGATCGAGCTGGCTAAAAGCGGTAAATATGAACGGGTCCCGTTTCATCGGATCATCCCCGATTTTATGATTCAAGGTGGGGATTATGAGAAAAAGGACGGTTCGGGCGGCAAGTCTGCTTTCGGAAAGCCTTTTAAAGATGAGTGTTCGCCGAAGGTTCGGTTTGAAAAACCGGGGCTTCTTGCGATGGCGAATGCAGGTCCCGGAACCAACGGCAGTCAGTTTTTCATCACGACGGCTCGAACGGAGTGGCTTCAAGGAAAGCACACGATCTTCGGCGCGGTTACCGACGGCTACGGCGCGGTCAAAAAAATCGAAGCTTTGGGCTCTCGAAGCGGGCATCCTAAGAAAGAGGTCACAATCATTAAAATGACCGTGAAAGAATGAAAATCGGTATCTTAGGCTATGGGAAAATGGGAAGGGCTGTCGAAAGGCTGTGTCATGATTTAGGTCATGAGACTTCGATAGGTTTAGGCTCTACAATCGATATCGTCATTGATTTTACGGAGCCCCTAGCCGTTAGGAAGACCGCTATGACCCTTTGTAAAACTCGAACCCCTTGGGTTCTCGGGACAACGGGGTGGAAGAAAGGAGAGGTTTTAACGATTGTCCGAGAGCATCGAATCCCTCTCCTTTACGGTCCTAACTTTTCGTTAGGGACGGCTTTTTTTTCACGTCTGATAAAAACGGCAGGGGCTGTAATGGGCGATTTCTATGATCAATCGGGCATCGACATCCATCATGCCGAAAAAAAGGACGCTCCTTCGGGGACGGCGTTAAAACTGATGGAAGAGGTCCCCGGTCTTAGATTTGAAAGTATTCGGTTCGGATATCACCCGGGAACCCATCAGGTGATTTTCGATAGCTCGGAAGATACGATTGAAATCATCCATCGAGCGAGAAGTCGGAAGGGTTTTGCCAAAGGGGCAATCTTAGGAGCCGAATGGCTTGTGGGAAAACAAGGGATTCATACCTTTGACGATTTTTTTGAAGAGAGGTTTTCATGCCGTTTTCGGGAACCATTACGGCTCTAGTCACCCCCTTTAAGGAGGGGAAACCGGATGAACAAGGGCTGAGGAACAATATTCGGTTTCAAATCGATGCAGGGATCGATGCTCTTCTCGTCCTGGGGACCACGGGCGAGGGAGCGACGCTCTCGACTGAAGAACGACAAAGGGTGATTCAAATCGCGGTTGAAGAGAAAAAGGTCCCGGTTATCGTCAATGTCGGGGATCTTTCTACTGCAACGACAATTGAAAAGGTGAAGATTGCCGAAACGTTGGGAGCGGACGGGCTCTTGATCATGCCTCCTTACTATAATCGACCGTCCCAAGAAGGACTTGCACTACACTTTGAATCGATTGCGAGCGAAACCTCCCTTCCGATCATCCTCTATAACCATCCGACAAGAGCCGGGGTCGATTTATCTCTCGAGCTGTTGGTCCGTCTTGCAACAAAAAAAAATATCATAGGGATTAAAGATGCTTCGGGGTCTATTCGTTATGCGGCGCAAATCCGAAATAAGCTGCCGAACTTTCGGTTGTTTGCAGGCGATGACTTGATGTCCCTTCCATTCCTTGCGATCGGGGCCGAGGGTCTCGTTTCGGTCCTCAGTAATTTGATCCCGCGTAAGATCGGTGAAATGGTTAAGAATCGCGATCAAGCTCTTTATGAAGCGTTGTTTCCCCTCATGGATGCTGCGCAAATCGAAACGAACCCTATTCCTATTAAGGCGATGATGGGGTTTGTCAAACTCCCGGCGGGGGCGCCGAGACTTCCCTTAACCGGTCCGACCCTTAAGCACCGACAACTTCTTCGAGAGCTCGTCTTCGGTTCATCCCTTATCCCGAAGGTCATACATGAGTAAATTAAAGGTAGGCTTATTGGGAAAAAGGGGACTTGTAGGGCAAACATATGAACGACTGCTGAAAGACCACCCTTATTTCGAGTTGATTTTTGCTCCGTCGAGAGAGGAATTGGGAGATATTGAGAAGGGAAAGGGTTGCGATTTAATTTTTTCCGCCCTGTTAAATGAAGCGGCAAAAAGATACGATCCCCTCTATGCAGGTTTAGGAATTCCGGTTTTTGCTTCGGCTCCCTTTCACCGTCTGAAGAAGGAGGTCCCCTTGATTATCCCCGAAATCAACGGAGCGAAACTAAAGGGATGGAAGGGATCGATCATTGCCAAGCCCAATTGTACGTTGCAGAGCATGCTCCTCCCCCTTTATCCTTTGCACCGAAAATTCGGTTTGAAAAAGGTTTTTGTGACACATCTTCAGTCGACAAGTGGTGCGGGAAGTCGTTTCATACTGAGCGACAATATCATTCCCTTTATTGAAGGAGAAGAAGAAAAATCGGAAAATGAATCGTTGAAAATTTTAGACGATCGTTCGATCAAAATCAGTACCCATTGTCTGCGCGTTCCGGTCGTTCGGGGTCATTTAGCTTGTATTTCCGCTTCTTTTGGGAAAAAACCTGACTTTGAGGAGATTCGGGATTGTTGGGACTGTTTTAAGGGGCTTCGACTCCCCTCATCTCCGGAAAAAATGTTTGTCTATTTTGAACAAAAGGACCGCCCCCAACCCGAACTCGATCTGAATATCGGACAAGGAATGGCCGTTGCTTTGGGAAGGCTTCGAGCCTGTCCGCTGTTCGATATCCGTTTTATCGCGCTATCTCATAATCTTGTAAGAGGAGCTGCCGGCGGCGGACTTTTGACTGCCGAACTCTACGCAAAGGACCATTTACTATGATCAAGCGTCTCGGTGTTTTTCAAGCGTTAAACCCCTCCTACCTTTTTCCTGAAATTAACCGTCGAAAAGAGCTTTTTTTGCAACAGCATCCGGCGGTCGAACTGGTGGATTTAGGAATAGGAGATACCGTCCTCCCTCTACCGAAGCCGGTTGCAAATGCATTGCAAAAAGGAGCGGCGGAGCTCGGAACCCCGGAAGGATATTCCGGTTATGGGAAAGCTCAAGGGGACGATGAGCTGAGAGAGAAAATCCGTCAAACCTATTATCCGGAGTTATCGGTCGAGGAAATTTTTATTTCGGATGGGGCTAAAAGTGAAGTCGGTAGGTTGCAGACTTTTTTCGGGGCGGACATCTCCATCGGGCTCCAAGACCCCGTCTATCCGGTTTATCTCGACGGCTCGATTTTGCAAGGAGCAAAAGATATCCGCCTTCTTCCGTGTCATCCCGAAAATCACTTTTTTCCGGAATTAATGCCCGACCTGGACCTGCTCTATATTTGCAACCCCAACAATCCGACAGGTACCGTTTATAGTTATGATGAATTGAAAAAACTTGTAGACTACGCGCTTAAGCATCGAATAGTCATTCTCTACGACGGCGTCTATTCGGGATATATCCGAGATCCCCGACTTCCGAAAACGATTTATCAAATTCCCGGGGCGGAACGGGTAGCGATCGAGGTGAACTCCTTTTCAAAGCTGGCGGGATTTACGGGGGTCCGTTTGGGCTGGACCGTCATTCCTAGAGCGTTGACCTTCGATTGCGGTCACTCGATTCGGAACGACTACGATCGCTTTTCTTCAACCGTTTTTAACGGCGCATCGAATATTGCCCAAAAGGGGGGGATGGCGGTTTTTTCCGAAGAGGGACGGGAGGGAATTCGGGAGAACATCGCCCATACGATGGGGAATGCAAAGCTTTTAAGAGAGCATTTTATCACCGAAGGATATCGAGTCTACGGCGGAGAAAACGCTCCCTATATTTGGGTTGAGACGCCGGGTCGCGACTCATGGGACGTATTCCAAGAGTTGATGGAGAGGGAGCATCTGATCGTCACTCCCGGAAAGGGATTCGGTCCGACGGGAGAACATTTTTTTCGGGTGAGCTCTTTCATTCACCGAAGGGCGCTGTATCGGTGGCGTTTCCGGTCTCTGCAATCCTTATCGGTAAGTGGAGGGTGAAGACCTGTTTGCTTACGGCGATGATCTTTTTAACGAAGGGGGGCGGACCTTTATCGGATCCGCCTCAAACACTTGGAAAGAGTTGAGCCGAGGAGCTCATCTTTCGTCGATTTTTTCCTCTCCCTTTTTAGAAGGGAAAAGACGATTCTTTTCGGCCATTGCCTCATTTTCTTTAGTCGCAATAAAAGAGCCCGCGGCGTCTTCTTCTCGATCATGCAAAGTAGCTTGGGTCGCGGTATCGGAAGAAACCTCTTTTTTTGCTTGATCGCCAGTCGGTGCGACAAGCTCTTGTTGGCTATCGGCGTAAAGGTTTAAGCCGAAGAGAGAGAGCGTAGTGATTGCTAAAACTGATATTTTTTTCATAAAATCCTCACCAGTTGTAGGTTAAAAAGAGATTAGGTGAAAATAACTCATTTTGATATTTGTGACAAGTTTATCTATGGGAGTGGAAGAAAAAGACTTTTTCGGTGTTCGATGTAGGTCATATTGTCCATAAGCTCGTGGGGATAAGAGAATCATTCCGTTATGAAATCGTCTCGCTTCGGCGCTCTGCCCTAAAGGGAGACCGACATCGTTTGTGAGCAAAGGATTTTCGATGGACCTCACCGCCCGGTTCGGCTATGATTATCGAGTGAGGGATTCCTTTCAAGCGGGGTTTTTAGCAAGGAGTTTCTCCATCAACCGGATAGAGGAAGACCGATGCGAACGAAGGTGCGCCTTGGAGTACTTTTTGGAGGACAATCAGCGGAACATGAGGTTTCTATTCGATCGGCAAAGTCGGTCATAGAACATCTCGATCACGACAAATATGATATTTTTCCTATCGGAATCGATAAAAAGGGATCATGGCATTTCTTAAAAACGGCGCCGTTTCTGATTGCTTTAAAAAATAATTTGTTGCCGACGTTTAAAAAAAACGATCCCCACTTTCCGCTGCTGTTGCAACGAATTCCGCCGAAAGAGCTCTTCTTTTCTCCCTGCACTTTAAACAGGAGCTTAGATGTCATTTTTCCCGTTCTCCACGGTCCTCTCGGCGAGGACGGAACCGTTCAAGGTGTTGCAGAGCTTGCAAACCTTCCCTGCGTAGGTCCCGATCATTTGAGTTCGGCGATCTGTATGGATAAAGGGATGATGAAGAAAATTTTAAGGGGGTCCTCCCTTCCGACTCCGGCTTATAAAATCCTTCACTACAATGACGTCGTCGATGAACAGGGAATCATTCAAGCGCTGAATCTTCCTCTATTCGTTAAACCTTCACAAATGGGGTCGTCGATCGGAATTCATAAGGTTCGTAAGGCGGAGGAGCTACCGACCGCGATTAAGGAGGCATTCAGATATGGTGAGAGGATCTTGATCGAAGAGTTTATCGCCGGGCGGGAAATCGAATGCTCGGTTTTGGGCAATCAAACCCCCGAAGCGTCGCTTCCCGGGGAGATCATACCGACCCATGAGTTTTATTCCTACGAAGCTAAATACCTGGATGCGAACGGTGCTCGATTCGTTATTCCGGCTAAGCTGGGAATGGAAAAAATTAAAGAGGTCAAGGGTTTGGCAATTCGAGCTTTTCATGCCCTACGTTGTGAGGGGATGGCCCGGATCGATTTTTTCCTTAAAAAAGATGGGACCTTGCTCATCAATGAGTTGAATACGATTCCCGGTTTTACATCGATTAGCCTTTATCCGAAACTTTGGGCAATCAGCGGCATTCCTTATTCCCGATTGATCGAGCGACTGATAGAACTTTCTATCGAGCGACATAAAAGGAAGAAAAGGTTTAGGCAATAAACGCTAATTGCCGTCCGAACCCGATGGCGATAAAGGCTTTAAAGTACGGAAACGGCGGAAATGAGACGGTAAAGATCCGTTCGCGGTAGCTGCAAGGGAATCAGACTCGACCTTCAGGTTTTTCCGGAATGATGACGATCCCGATGCCGTAGGTAATCATCACCGGAAAAAACGCTGTAGGTACCAGCGCAATCAGTGCGATAAGTCGGACGACGACGGGGTCTATTTCAAGAGCTTCGGCAATCCCTCCGCAAACACCGGCAATTTTTCGCTCCCTTACGGAGCGATAAATAGGGCTGTAGTCATATCGAACATAGATGGCAGGACCCGGAGGGAGCAACATCCATGCGATGATATAGAGAACGACCAAGGGGAGAAAGGCCGTAATCGCACAGAAAAAAACGGCTAGGAGGCGAACGGCCGTCGGATCGAGCTTTAGGAATTGTCCGATTCCGCCGCAGACGCCCGCGAGCTTTTTATTCCATCTATCTCGATATAACCTCTTCATAGCTTCAGTATGGTGCAAACGGGTCTTAAGTTTCAAACGGTACGGGAGATTTAAATGCCATCTTCTTATGGGTCACGGGGTGGATAAAGCCCAGAGCATAGGCGTGCAGACGGAGACGACCGATTGAACGATTTCCATACTTTCGATCGCCGACAATCGGATAGCCTGCCGCCGCGGCTTGAGCACGGATTTGATTTTTCCTGCCCGTTTCTAAAATCAGTCGGAGAGCGGTCGTTTTCCTACGATTGTTCAATACCGTATAATGGGTGACGGCGAGCTTCCCTTGCGGGTGATGGTAGACGAAGTAATCGGCGCCTTCGAGGAGGCGACACTTCCAGCTTCCGGAGTTTGTTATTTTTCCCTGTACGATAGCGCGGTATTCCCGGTGGATGGAGTGGCTGTGAAACTGCTCTTTGAGACCTTGACGTCCGATTTCCGAAAGGGCTACGACCATAACGCCCGAAGTTTCCCGATCCAGGCGGTGAACGGGAAAAACCGATCGAAACCCCTTTTTCAAAACCCCGTGAACCGTTGCTTTCGTTTCAAAAGCCGTTGCAACACTTAAAACACCCTCGGGCTTATCGACGACGATAAGGTCTCGGTCCCGATAGAGAACTTCGATATTCAGATCGAGAAACCTTTGCTTATCGGTTAAACGGATCGAGGCTTTTTCATCGACTTCGAGACGGGGCTCCGAAACCCTCGCCCCATCGACTCGGATACGTCCTGCTTTGAGCCACTTTTTCAGTGTCGACTTCGAGCTATCGGGAAAAGTAAGGAGGAGACGTTCCAGGAGTTGAGGCATGCCGACTCTCTCTTATGGCGGGTTGACCTTGTGCGATAGGGTCTCTTTTCGTCCCGTTAACCGAATTTTGACTCAATCGGCTCGATTTTAACTCAAACGACGTTTTTGATGAAGAGACAAAAGTTTTTCCAAATGAAAGTCTTGACAATCATCTCGATTGGAAAATGGGTTCGGATTGAGCGCCCGATTTCAGTAAACCTTCCCTTGTTTTCAGCCCCTTCTTCCTTGCTTGCCAAAGAGAAGAAGACGATAGAAAAAGGTCGAGCTTTTCAACATCGGTGTCGTTCCGCTTAATATTGTACGAAACGCCGAATCTGTGAACTTTCAAGTCGAATACCGTTTCGATTTTCGATCGTATCGAAACTCTATCTTCGTTTCTTAACCTCGCTTCTCGGCAATGGTCGAGCGAAAGGATGCCATTTACTCTCGGTCCCCGAAAAAATGTTAAAAGACGCTTCTTAAAAAATGTGTCGTTCGTAAAATAGATACCGGTGAGTAACCGATTGAGCGCACCTCGTCGAGTATCGATTGTAGACGGAGCGCCCGTCGGATATGGCTCGATCCGATAGCGCTCCAACGATGTCAAGCACCTCTTCGGTTAGAAAAAAATGTCAGAGCAACCTGTTTTTAAACCGTTTCCACTTTGGACCGGTCGTCATGTACAAACGATCGGAGCATTTGTCCTTTCATTCGGAAGTAACCCCTCGGCTGTAAAGCGATTCGTTTATCTTCCCGATGGTGATAAACTGATGATAGAAACCGCAACCCCTAAAGGATGGGAAGATGAGGATAAAACGGCGGTTCTGATTCATGGGCTATGCGGCTCTCACCGCTCTCCTTATGTCGTTAGAATGACTCGGAAGCTGTTAAAGAGGGGCGTTCGGGTCGTTCGGGTAAATCTAAGAGGTTGTGGAAGTGGAAGAGGGCATGCTAAGAAGTTGTATCATTCGGAGTCAAGCGACGATGTTTGGCAAGCTATCGAAGAGATCAAGAGGGAGGCGCCTCGGTCACCGATCATCCTCATCGGTTACTCTTTAGGGGGAAATATCGTCCTTAAAATGGGGGGAGAGAGAAGAGAGGAAACGGAGCGGTTGATCGATAAACTGATCTCGGTTAACCCTCCGATCGATGTTGAATCGACTATTAAGCTTCTATCGAAAAATCACTTTTATGAACGTTACTTCATGACGGTTCTTCGACAAGATGTGGCTTGTCTTCATCAAAGTTTTCATGAGCTACCGCCGATTCGGATTCCGCGGGGGATGACGCTTCTTGAGTTTAATGAATTTTATACGGCTCCGCAGTCGGGCTATAACGATGTACGTGACTATTACAATGCCTGTAGTTGCCGTCGTCTGGTTTATGACGTGTCGGTCTCTTGTTCCATTCTTTTTTCGCGAGACGATCCTCTGGTCGATTGCAATGTGATCGATCGAAGCAACCTTCCGGAGAATGTCGACGTGACCGTCGCCGAGCGCGGAGGGCATTTGGGTTACTTAGGATTTCCGGGGCAGAAGGGGGGATTTCATTGGATGGACTCGATCCTCCTCCGGTGGATTTTCGATCGATGAGATGAGGCTTGAATTGCCGGTCGTTCGCCTACTTTTTATCCTAGGAGTGATGCCGAGCTGCGTGATCGTTTAAACGGCGACTTGAAGGGAGACGAGACGAATCGCTATAGGTCTTTAGCCGTCGTTATTCTTCTCGCATACGGTCGATGATCCGGTTATAGATTATGAGAAAGGGGGCTAAAGCCTTTATATCTCCACCGATGACCGTCGAGTCATCATGAGGGATTCGGGGGGTTACGCAGTCCGTATTCATCATCGAGTGCTCCTGAAAATTTATCAATCGAGAAAGATGTATTTTAGCCCAAATGCATATATTATGGAAGAGGTTTGTTTTTGGAGCTTTGAATAAAACCGTCTGGACTTGGAATCGTTTTCCCTATCCAGATCGATTTCATGGAGATAGCTTCGTTCTTCGGCGAAAAGGAGGCTTTCATGGGCTCGAACGGGAGAAAGGGGGGTTTCGAGTGAAATTTCATAGACGGTGCCGAACAGGAGACCGAGTTTTGAAATCAAATCTCCTCTACAGACGAATCCCGTGAAAGCGGGCCGATCTTCTAAAGCATCCCATCGGTCGACAAGGTCCTCGGGAATGCCGGGAAAATTAAAGGCATAAGATGATTCATGGGGCTCTCGGCTCATCCAATCGGATTCGTGGATCAATGTGTAAGCCGCAACCACTCCGCCCAGACTGTGTCCGATCACCCTTGCGGCTCGGTTTTCTTTTTTTAACCAGTCTTGAATGGTCTTTTGCCCCTTTTCGAACAGGGTCCGACCGGGTCCTTTCGGATCAAGGTCGCTGATAATCGAAGCGCGTCCCCCTTCCGTCATCAAAGAGAAATCGGTTCCCCGAAATAAGAGAATCGGAGGTCCTGTCCCGTCACTTCTCACCAATCCGAAAGCACGAATCTTATTCCAAAGATCGAAAACATGGTCGACGATATGGGTTGTCATCGTCATCCATCCGTCACTTCCCATGATCGGTAGGGGAATCCTATATCCTCGCTTCAGGTTTCGATAAGCCATGACCTTGGCCAACACTTCACAGACGGCCCACTCGCAAAGTTTGGGATCGTCGATGTGTTCATAGATTTTCCGGAGGACCTCTTCAACGCGTTGAATCTCTTTCAAACCGGGAGTGACTCTACAGATGATTCCTTTGGAGCCGTATTTTTCGCGGTAACTGTTTCCGAAGCGATTGAATGACTCGGAGGGGTTTTCATAGGCTCGAACGTTCGTATTCTCTCGTAGCTCATAGCAGCGCGAGGGATATTTAAATAACCAGGAAAGAAAAATTTCCCAGTATCTGAAGCTCTGCGCAGAAAATGAAAAGCCGTCGTTCATAAAAAACCCTCGTTTATATAGTAGGAATCGGAATCCTTCAGGTCAACGGCAATTTTTAGTCTCCGGGACCGAAGACCGCGCCCGCCGGTGAAACGTCTCGAGCTTGTCCGGTCTTTAGAGAGAGCAATAGGCTATCGACCGGCGTCAGGACCGAAGAAGGGCGGCTCGGAGACGAATACCGACGGAAAAGGAGCCCTCGATGCCTTGGAAAAAAAGGGAAGACGGTTCGAAAAATTCTTTTGATTATCGGGGCGGGCGGGACTGCGAAAGCCGTCGCTACGGAAGCTGACGAACGGGGCGCTCGCGTCGTGATTACAAACCGGGCTCTTGAAGAAGCGGAAGACGGTTGCCGATCAAATTCGAGGGGAACCCCTCTTTGTCGATGAAATCGATCGATGTCCCTACGATATCGTCGTGAATACCACCGCTGTCGGAACGGCTCCGAAAATAGAGGGGATATCGATTGCCGCTGATTGCATTAGAGAAGATGCTATCGGTTTTCATACTTATCAAACCCGACCAGCCCGGTTTGAAACACATATCCCTCTTTTTGGATCAGTTTTAATGCGTCTTCGTCCGATAGTTTCCGTTCATCTGAATCATTATACTCGGTCCATCCGCTAGCCGTTCTAACCAGTGTGTAGTAGTGTCCCTCATCCGCATCGCCTTTTTTGTAGCTTTTGTGGCACACGACCGTCTCCAATTGATAGGTTGCCTTATTTATCTGATCGTCGTTCCGAAAAGGGACGGTTAGTTGTTCGCCTTTTATAACGGTTTCGATTTTCTTCATTTCGTTACCGTCATGCATGAGTCTGTTTAGACTGAATTGAAAAGTTTCCGGAGGACCTTCTATAAAAAGAGGCGCTATTTGATTATAACCTTCATGACCCTCAATATCTTTTTCGAGATGCTTCGTTTCCAAGTATGAGTCGAGACAATGTTGAAGGGTTTGATTCTCGGCGAGAATAGGGATATTGACGGCTTCGTTGACAATGTGACCGGGTTTTTTAGGAGCGTCCCCTTGGTTTGGATTGATGTATTCGTATTGCGTTTTTACATTAAAATCGATTCGTATTGCGTCAAGAACCGTTGTGAGGAATTCCGTTGCATCTTGTTGATTCGTCATATTTAAGTTGTTTAAAATCGGTGACTTCCAAAGTTGTGATAAATATTCTTTGATTGTCTTTTGATTCGGGGCGTCTTGATCGTATTCTCTTTTTAAAGCTCCTAATTGTCGGTAGAACGTGAGTTTTTCAGCCGCTTTTTGTCGCACTTCCGTCTGCCTTTCTTTCGCTTTCGAGAACTGCTCCTCCATCTTCGAGAGGTTTCCCTTTTTGTCTGAGAGCTGTTTCTTATTCTCGTTGCGAGCTACTTCGTCCGTCGCCCGTGAGAGTTGGAATTCCAGTGCTTGAATTTCTTGCTGAAGGTCAATGATTTTTTGTGGATGTTGTTGTATTATCGCTTCGGTTGACTCGACTTCGGGATCGTTTTCAACGGTGTACTCCTTGTTTAACATATCGTTTATGCCGGGGGTATGAAAAAGAAGTTGCAGCGTGGCATTTGCAAAACAAGTGACGCCTAGATTGGGCAGCCCCTTCGGGGAAGGGCGGGGTTCCGTTTCTGAAACTGAAGGAATTA
The DNA here is from genome assembly GCA_039179295.1 of Chlamydiota bacterium. Lineage (GTDB taxonomy): Bacteria > Chlamydiota > Chlamydiia > Chlamydiales > Simkaniaceae > Neptunichlamydia. The sequence goes on along the minus strand of JBCDES010000022.1, from coordinate 383 downwards.
TCTTGTCTTCGATCGAAAAGTCTGAGCGAGGCTTGTGAAGTTGCTCTGATTGGATAGTTTTGGTTGTGAGAATCTGCGCCGCGATTCGTTGGATTTCTCCTACATTTAATTCGTCTACTTTAATCTGTCCATAAGAAGTACCTTGTATGTTTTCTTTGATAAACGATTTTTGGTCATCGATTTTCCATCTCGAAATTTCACTGTCTCTGGCAACACGTACCCCAATGTCATGAATAAGTGATTTTAAGTCTTGATTATCGATTCTTTTAGCAGCGACCTTAAGCTCTGCTAAAGAGGTTTTGCCATCGAGATAGTCATTAACCGATCGATCTGAAATATTGGAAGTTATTGTGTTTGTCATTTTACAATCTTTTATTTTATAT
>JBCDES010000120.1:0-1590 GCA_039179295.1 Chlamydiota bacterium | reverse complement strand
GACTCCCGCCCTTCTGGGATTCATTCCCCTTTGGCTTGCCGTCGTCCTCCATGAAGGGGGAACGGTCCTTGTCGGACTCAATAGCCTCCGCCTTCTACAGAAATAATCCGAGCCCTTGCTTTGAAAAAATCACCCCAATTCGTATGTTGAGCTTGAAGGGGTAGAAGAGGCTCCCAATGCCCTCCTCGATGACCGATCTATTATCACATAGGATAGGATGAAAAGACCCGATAAGAGGGATAAACACTCTAAGGAAAAAGCGGTTCAGTTCGAGAGTCAACAGTTCGAACAGTATTATGTTTGGCTGCAACAACAGATGCCCGACGGATTTTTTGACGAGATCGAGCCGGAGCAATATATGCTCATCGCCCATTATTTAATGGGTTTTTCCCTGCTCGATTATTATTGTCAGATTCAACTCAAAAATGAAGCCTTCGTCTTGATTCTCGATTCTCCGGATGTCGACATGAAAATCTTGAAAAAGTTTAACCTTTTCGGGATTAAGAACTACCGAACCTTTATCTCTTCGAAACCCCCTCCGTTTCCCGGAGTTAAAAAACGATTGGTTATCGCGAGAATCCTTTTTACTTCCTACGAAGAAACGAAAAATCTAAAGGGTAAAGAGCTCTTGAGTCGGGAAAAGAGGGAAGAGATTTTTCAAGAGCTGGTCCGATTAGAGCCGGAAATTTCCAAGAACGAGTTTGAAATCCTGATCGATCAAATGGAACCCCTTTTCCTCCGTTCCCTTTCGACCGAGCGTTTAATCCTTGCTCTTCATATGTATTTTAGAGCCCGAACACGTGATTATTGCCAGTATGAGGTTCGCTACAATCAGGATTGGAAAAAACGGAAAGATATTCCTTCGATGCAAATCGTTCTGGCTTGGCGCAACACACCGAAGCATAAATTCCTCTATCGCCTGGCGAAAACGATTTATCGTCATCGATTAAAAATCGCACGGTTCATCGCCTCCTATGTCGATCCGTATAGTAAGAACAGCATCTTAATCATGTCGTTGGGACTCCACGGAATAAAGGGGAAAGCGGCGTGGAAAGAAGCCGCCGTAGACGATTTTCTACGGGAAGTCGTGACTCTGAAGTACTTTCCCGATGAAGACGCAGTCGAAAAAGTCTTCGTGGAACCGGGACTGCTGAGAGGAAATATCGGGAATCTGTTGCGGAGTATGATCGGTTTCGTGCATCAAACACTCGTCCACGCAGATCTCAACCTATACACACTCGGCAATGTGATCGAAGGGCTATGTCGGCATCCCGAATTGACGGTTCAGATCTGTCAAGCTTTCGAACTCAAATTTCATCCCGAAAACAGCGACATGGAAAGTTATCGGCGCAAGCGGGAAAGGTTCATGATCCTTGTGGATCACCTCGATACGGGAAATGAGCTCAACGATATCAGACGAAAAAACATCCTCAAACAAGCCATGTATTTTGTCGAATACACTTTGAAAAGCAATTTCTATCGCAACAACAAATCTGCATTAAGCTTTCGACTGGAGCCGACCTATCTGAACTACGTCCCCTATCAACGCCATGAACTTTTCCCCGAACTTCCCTACGGACTGTTCTTCAT
>JBCDES010000059.1:0-6836 GCA_039179295.1 Chlamydiota bacterium | reverse complement strand
GGCTACCTTTTAGACGGTTGAGATCGAGTAAGTTGTCGGTAATGTAAGTTGACGCACTCCTTATTCTCCGTTCTCGTCAAGGTAGCCTAAAACTTCTTCCCGAAGCAATACGTATTTTGAAGCTAGAAAAGGTCTCGAAAACCTTGTTCCTCCCCTCGATATCATTGAAGGGGGATCTCATCGCCGCTTTGAAATCGAAGGAGATCGCGTCCTCTACAAGATGGTATGCAACCTCGTAGCTACCCTTGTTTATCCGGGAATGGGAAAGCTTTCACGAGACGGAGTGAAAAATCTTTTAACCCGGAAAGACCGAACGCTTGTCGGTATCGTCGCACCTGCAGACGGTCTCACCCTAAAAGAAGTCTATTACGGCTAGACATCGAGAGCTTTTTTCACTATCATTCCCCTTTTGTATTAGGAATAACGATGATTGCAAGAAATGATCGCTGTTGGTGCGGAAGTGGAAAAAAATGGAAAAAATGTCACCACCCGCTCCTTGCCCCCCAAGATTTTCAAACGATGAAAGAAGACTACTTTAAAAAGTATCGAATCGTTTTAAAAACCCCCGAACAAATCGAGGGGATTCGCGTAGCCGGAAAAGTTGCGGCAACGATTTTGAAAAAAGTTTGTGCAGAAGCAAAGGAAGGAGTGACGACGCAACAACTCGATGACCATGCTATGAAACTTCATAAAGAAGCCGGTGCCGCTCCCGCCCCTTTGGGATATGGTCACCCTCCATTTCCCAAAGGAATCTGTACATCCCTTAATGAGGTGATCTGTCACGGAATTCCCGATGAAAAACCCCTTGTGAACGGCGATATCATGAACATCGACGTCACTTCGATTCTCGACGGCTATTATGGGGACTGTAGTGCCATGGTAACGATAGGAGAGATCGGTGAAGAAAAGCAAAAGGTCGTCGCCGTTTCCTATGAGTGCCTGATGCGCGCGATTAAAATTCTCAAGCCCGGAATCCCCGTTTCGGCAATCGGACAAGTGATCGAAGATTATGCGACGAGTCAGGGATGTTCCGTCGTCAATCAGTTTGTCGCTCACGGTGTCGGTATCGGATTCCATGAAGCCCCGCAAATCCCTCATCACTATAATAGCATCGACATACCCCTCGCTCCGGGGATGACTTTTACGATTGAGCCGATGATCAACGCAGGGGTGCGGGAAGGAAAAATAGATTCCCGGGATCGGTGGACCGCCCGTACCGTCGATGGAAAGCCGAGCGCTCAGTGGGAATATACCCTCCTGATCACCGATCAGGGTTGCGAAGTCCTTACCCCTTTTCATTAAGCGAAAGAGCCTTTTTCTCGGAGCCTTTTTTTAATGATAAAAATTTCCCTTTCGATCCCGATTAGCTCCGACTTGGTCTGTTCGAGCTCCATTTTCTTTTCCTTTACTCCGGCATCTAGACGATTCATTTCAACCTTAAGCGCCTTATCCGCCCCTTTCCGAAGTTTTAGATTTCCCTCATCAAGCGCTTTTTTGAGTTTCCGATAACCTTTAAGTGTTTGATCATAGTTGTTCTTAATCGTCTTCTTATCTTTTTCAAGCGTTTTCAAAGCAGGGCATCGTTCATTTTCTTTAGGCATGCTGGCAACTCCTTGAACCGGGACCGCCGTTTCCTCTTTTTGCTTCGCTTGAACATAGAGTCGCCCTCTTTCGACCTTCTCTCGATACCCTTCAATCAGGAGATGTGATTGATAGAGATCTACGCGAAGAGCATTTAATTGTTTGAGTCTTTGTCCGGCAATGTTAGAGACTTCCCGATGCTTGATTTCGAAGCGGGAGAGTTTTTCCCTAGTCTGCTCCAGGTCTACCTTGAAGGTTTCCAATTCACGTTGCAACGCGATAGATTCCGTTGCAAGGGTTTCACTTTGTTGGTAAAACTTATCCGATTCAATCCGACTCACATCGACAAGGTTTAAAAGAACCTCCGCCTCTTCTCCGGAAGAGGCGAGCTCTCCCTTCAAGCGATCGATTTCGTTTTCTAAAACCCCCTTTTCCACAGCTCTTTTTTCCTCGAAGCTACGGAGTGAGACCCGGAGTTGCTCCAAAGCTTTTTCTTTTCCTTCTTTTTCGGTTGCATAATAATGCTTTAACTCTTCCATCGCCAGAAAGGCGATCGTTAATCCCAGTACCAGTGAGCACCCCCAACCCGCCTTCCATAAAAAAGCATCATGCTGACCGAAAAAGTAGTGAAAAGCAAAATAGAGAACGAATAGCAGCAGGATAAGGGAAAAACCGCCGGCTCGATAGCACCAACAAAGGACGAAGCCTATCACCGTTAGTAAAGGGAGATAGGGGGCTGAAAAATTCGGAATCGGAACCATCAGTGTCAGCATCACCGAAAGGGGACCCAACAGCATCCAAAAAAGGGGTTTTGTATCGGATGTCGAGAAGTCTGCCCACTTTTTGAGGCGATCACCCGCTCGAACCATCGATTACGTTTCCTTTGCTCGAGAATAGTTCTAAGATTTGCGTGATCGATAAGAAACCCTCCTTAAAACGATCCAGGCCGAAACATTCATTGGGAGCATGCATTTTATCGGTGCCGAGACCGACCCCGATCATCACCAACTCTCCTCCACAAACCTCGGACAGCATGCCTGCGATCGGAATGGTTCCTCCGCAAAGTCGGCGTCGACATTCGGTATGATAGATTTCTTCATAGGCTTTTGAAGCTTTTTGAACCGTTTCGGAATGGGGCGGTGTCATAAAACCGGCGGTTGCATTTCCTTTTTCTACATTTACCTCCATACCTCGCGGAAGGTTTTTTTTCAAAAAAGCATCGATAGAGTTTATCACATGGTCGGGATTTTGACCGGGAACGAGACGGCAGGAAAGTTTGACCGTTGCTTTTGAAGGAATGATTGTTTTAAAACCTTTTCCTGTATAACCGCTCTCCAATCCGTTGATTTCCAAAGTAGGTCGAATCCAATTGGATTCGAGAAGGGAAAAGTCTCCCTCTCCTTTAAATACCTTGACATCAAACGGAGCCGCATCTTTCTTCGGATCGGTGTCCCAATCAAAAACCTCGTGCTCTTCTTTCGATAAGGTTCGAACCCCGTCATAAAAACCGGGAACGCAAACGCTCCCCTCTTGATCCCACATCTTCCCCAAAGCGGTCGCAAGGACCCGCGCCGGATTTAAAACAACCCCTCCAAACACACCGGAATGCAAGTCGGTGTTACCGTTTTTAACGGTGATATTGACGCTTACCAAGCCGCGGATTCCCAAAGTCACCGCGGGAATTGCCGTTGCATGCATAGCCAAATCGACGATAAAGAGGTGGTCTGCCTCCAGCTTTTTTCTTTTGTCATCCAAAATCCCCTCGAGCCCGGAGCTACCCACCTCTTCCTCCCCTTCGATCAACACTTTAATATTGACGTTTTTATCTTCGGAGCGCTCGAGGAAAGCGCGGATCGCTGCAAGGGTATAAAATGCTTGTCCTTTATTATCGATTGCGCCCCTTGCATACACGACGCCGTCGCGAACTTCGGGTTCGAAAGGAGGACTGTTCCATTCTTCTAAAGGGACATCGGGCTGTACGTCATAGTGATTATAAAAAAGAACGGTCGGACCTTCGCCTCGCTCATAACTTCCGAAAATAGCGGGATGCCCCGAGGTTTCCCAAACCTCTACTTTAAGTCCGATCGATTCCATGTAGGCGCCGAGCCAATCTTTACAGGCAAGAAGATCCTTTTTATAAGTAGGATCGGTACTGATACTGGGAAACCTAAGGAATGTAAAAAAGTCTTTCAATAATCTCTCCCGATTTTTCTCAAACCAGGTCGCGTATTCGTCTAGCATTGCTTCTCCCTTGTAATCATGTCGGGTTTAGGATACAAAAAATTAGAATTTAAATACATCGCCTTTCTCCATTTTTACGGCTTTGTAGAAGATCGAACTTTATCATAAAAGGTTAAAACAAACCTAAAGATTAGAGCGCTACCGGTCTTGTAACGGACGAGTTTTTATCTCGATCGATACTCGGCGGCGTCGAATCGGGACGTGGCGTTCAAAAGTATGCGGTCCTTTCGATATGAACCCGACGATTTATTTTTTATTGATAGGAAGCCCTAAGCGCGACAGTAGGAAGCGACAGACTAAAATCGGGTGATACAGAAAATGTTTAAAAAGATCGATATAGGTGACGCCCGAAATCGGTTTGTGAAGTGGGGCGGGAGACTGTCGCAGACTATCCGAAATCCAATCGGGGTAAGGAGGAGGGGTAAGGGGAAGATGATCGATGGGGAAAAAGGCGATCCCCTGCGTCTCGGAGGTCAGGGTCGCTCTACCCCCGATAACAGAGCATTCGAACAGGTATGTGTGGCGGGTCAGGCGGTTTGGAGGGGTGTACTCTGCGACTTTCCGAAGGATGGTGACCCGATAGCCCGTTTCTTCTCTTATTTCGCGGATCACACCTTCTTCCGGGCTTTCTTCGAGTTCGATTCCGCCTCCGGGTAAAACCCAGACGGGAACGTCGCGTCTTTTTGTTAGAAGGACCTCTTTCCGGTCTTTTGAAAAAACGATCCCGTTGACACTTTCCGGTCGATGATTCATGATCATGGAAGCAAATCTTAAAGGCACTATGCGGTTATGTCAATCTTTCCTCGTTGTTTTTCTCTTGTTCTTCTGTAGCTGCGACAGGTACGACCTTGCCGTTAAACGTGAATCCGTAGATCGAAGTAAGCTGGCAAGCACTTACGTCGGAAGTCCCGACCCTCGCCGGAAAAATCCGCCGACAGGGGAAAAGCTCGTTATCCGGTGGCGCCTTCCAAGAGATTTTTCCCGTGAAAAGATGACACTGGTCTTGGATCTTGTCTACAAAAACCATACGCGGGAAACGCTTTCCTATCCTATCTCTCGTCATCGAGGTATGACCGTTTGTTTCCTTGTAGAGAACGGTGATCGAGAAACAAAAGAGATTTTAACCTATAAAGCCGAGATCCGTAATGAAGAGGGGTTTGTTATCCGAGACTGGAAACACCGACTTTGGACCGAGCTTATCGTTATCGATTAGCCTAGGAAAGAATCATTGTCGGAATACTTTCTAGCGGTGCAGAAGTTGCAACGAACGGAATGATCGATAAACGGAAAGGAATCGGTATGATTAAAAAAATTTCCACCGCTTGAACAAATCCTGAAGTCGAGTGAACAGGGCTTTTTTCATCTGAAGACGGTGTAGAAAAGAAAGGGGAAACCGTTTACACTATGGACCATGGATTCTCGAACCGATATCGTTTAACCCATGAACTCGGCAGCTCGGATCATTGACAGACTCAATGCCGTCGTTTGGGGTCCTCCCCTCCTTATCTTGCTCGTTATCGTCGGTCTTTATTTAACGATCAGAATCGGTGGTCTTCAATTTCGGTATCTCTTTTATGCTCACAAATTGGCTTTTAGCCGACATGATGACGATGCTCAAGGGGATATAAGCCACTTTCAAGCACTGATGACGGCCTTAGCCGCAACGATCGGCATCGGGAGTATCACGGGGGTTGCAACAGCCGTCGCCGTCGGTGGAATGGGAGCTCTCGTCTGGATGTGGGGAGCCGCACTTTTCGGGATGGCAACCAAATACGGAGAGGCGATCTTAGCGATTAAATATCGAGTCGTAGATGAAAGCGGCGAGATGTGCGGCGGTCCGATGTATTACATCGAGAAAGGGCTTCGTTGGAAATGGCTCGCCGTGATTTTTGCCGTTTTTGGGGCGACGGCGGCTTTGGGGACGGGAAACATGGTTCAGGCAAACTCCGTTGCCGTTGCCGTTGCCGATCTTTTTCACCTAGATCCCCGTTGGTCCGGTATTGTTTTAGCGCTCATTGTCGGAGCGTCGCTGATCGGAGGGATTAAGAGTATCGGAAAAATTGCGGCGGTGCTCGTTCCGGCAATGGCTGTTTTTTACATCGTCGGAGGACTGGTTATCATTGCGCTTAAGATAACCGATGTTCCCGCTGCCTTCGGTCTTATCTTTCGTTCTGCCTTTAACGGGCAAGCCGCTGTAGGCGGGTTTACGGGGTCAACGGTTATGATGGCGATCCGAATGGGTGTTTCGCGAGGTGTTTTCTCAAGTGAAGCGGGACTTGGCAGTTCCCCTATTGCGGCCGCGGCCGCTAGAACCGATATGCCTGCTCGCCAAGCTCTCGTTTCGATGTGTAGTGTTTTCATTACGACAGGTGTTGTTTGTACGATCACAGGGCTCGTGATTGCAGTCTCGGGGATTTTGGGAGAAGTGGGAGCCGATGGAAAGATGTTGGACGGATCGACTATGGCTCTCAAGGCTTTTGATCGGATAATCCCTTACGGCGGATTTATCGTAGCCGTTGCTCTCATCCCTTTCGCCTATTCGACAATTTTGGGTTGGGCTTATTACGGCGAAAAGTGCGTTGAATATCTCTTCGGATATCGGGCAATAAAAGGATACCGGATCATTTATACACTCCTTGTTTTTCCGGGGGCTATCTTAGGACTGAGGCTTGTCTGGGGGTTTGCGAATATGATGAACGGCTTGATGGCTCTACCCAATTTAATCGCCCTTGTGGCTTTGACCGGCGTGATTTCGAACGAAACGTATCGTTTCGGATCCCTTCTAAAAAAAGAAAGGCTGAGAAAAAAACGGGCAAGGCCTTGAAAAGAAATGGGTGAGGGTGATCCCGTTTGATCTTTTACTTGTAATCTTGAAGATAGGCTCGATGCAAATCGGTATACTAAGAATAATATCTATTGAACCAAGCTCTTGCTTTAGACCAATTAACAAACTCGGAATTGAAATTACCTATATTCGCCATCTCTTTCAATATTCGGTCTTTATTATAATTTTT
>JBCDES010000018.1:0-20375 GCA_039179295.1 Chlamydiota bacterium | reverse complement strand
GCGGTGGAAGACGAATGCAATTTTTCCATAGTTTTCGATTATCCGTATGTAATTGCTTTTACTATCGCTACTATCCTAGTCTTTTATCGAATTTTAGTCTAGAATTTGATCAAGGATTTTTTGATAGGTCGGATGAAAGCGCAAATGATTGTGTCTTCCATGCTTAATCGGAATAAGGAAAGCGTTCTCCTTGTCTTCGATCAGTTTTAACAGTCTGGTACTCGATTCAAAAGGGACGAGCTCATCGTTTGTTCCGTGAAAAATATGGATCGGAGAATCGACTCCGACAATCCATCGATCCGTTCTGAAATGATACTTTAGCAGGGGACGGATAACGAAGCGAGGAAGATAGGGAAATCGTTTAGGTGTGAGATCGAGAATACTGAAATAGGGAGATTCGAGAATAAGATTTTTAGGATGATGCCGAGAGGCGACATATGTTGCGATTCCGGTTCCCAGTGAGCGACCGTAGACGACGATTTGATTTTCCGGATAGCGAGATGCGATATAATCGTAACAATAGTCGGCATCGCGGTAGATTCCCTTTTCACTCAATTTTCCGCGACTTTTTCCAAAACCTCTATAGTCCGTGATAAGCAAATCATAACCTCTTGAAGTGAACTCTTTTGAAACACGTCCCCAATGAGTGGCAAGGTTTCCCCCGCGACCGTGGAAGTAGATCACCGCTCCTTTCGGGTTTTCGGCATTGAAATAAAGTGCGTTGATACGAGCATCTTTTTCCGTTTCAAAAAAAAGTTCCCGAAAAGGTTGCTTAAAAGAAAAGGTATGATCATCCGGTAGGAGGACTTGTTGAAAAAGGATTTTTTCCTGACGGAGGTAGAGATGTCCTAACCCTAAAAGGATCAAGATGAAGGTTGTCGAAATGGCAAGAAACGTCTTTTTTTTCATGAACCTATCCGATTGTCGTAGACGGACACCGACCTAGTTTACCATGGTTTCTCATTTATAAGATCAAAAATATTCCCGATCGGACTCGGATGCTATTTTATGTTAAGGGGATGATCGATCGGTCCGATCAATAGTCACGGAATGTTTAATTTAACGGTCTGTAGAGAAGGGTAACCGTCTAAATGAATCATATATAGGCTCTGCCGATCGATTCACAAAACGATGTGGTCGATTTGCTTCATAACACCCAGCTCATTCCAAACTTCATTGATATGAGAGATTTTATCTCTCTCGATCGTAAAGATAGAAAATATTTTGATCACTATAGTCTTATCGGTCGGTTCAATGCCTAAGAAAGAACCTTTTTGTATCCCTTGGATTTGAACGCGTGCTACAACCTTATTTCCTTCGGCTATCATCTCGATAATTTGTAGTTTAAATTCGGGAAAGGCTTGGTGAAACGAACGGAAGCGTACGTTAAAGTTCTTACTGAAAGCATCATACCGACTATAAGACGAATCGAAAATAATGTTGGAATCTTGAATTCCATAGTCAGCTGCCATAAGCTCATCGACCATTTGAGGTCGATTATTTACAAATGCATCATAAAATTCCTTAACTACGGCTTTATTTATTGCTAGAGGATCTGCTATGCCTCTTGGAGTAATAATATAAGAGGATTCTTCTTCCGGAGCGGTAAAGACTGTAGCCGTTAACACTAAAAGACAAATAATTTTTTTCATCGATCATTCCTCTTTTCCTTTTTTTCCCATAAACATCTTTTTTTATCGAGGAGATAATAATGTCATGTTTTCGATCTAAAGTTTCGGACTCAATCCGCTCTTTTAAACCCTTCGAATAGGCTTTCTCTCGGAATGAAGTCGACTTCGACCTATTTGCGAAGGCAACGGTTTCAAATCAAGCACCGCCTCTCTATTCTTCGATGAGCAAGTCCGCTACCCCTCCGTACTGAAGTCTTGGAGGGATGCAAAAACAATCCGATAAAAATAGGTATTTTCTCGAACCTGCCGTTCATCAAATTAGGATAGATTTTTCAAGATGAAAAAATTTTTTCTTTCTTGCCTTATATCCGGTCCCGTATCCAGTTTGAGAATGGCTGTCGCTATCGTTGCTGCAGCCGTTGTATCTGAAGACGGTCGGTGTTTTTTCAAGGTTTTGAACCAGGGACAAGTAGATTCTTCTTTGGTCGACACCGGGGAAGAGACAACAACGGGCGATGTAAGGAAAAACCGCTTTAACGGCTACTTTAAGTCGCCTTTTGAAAGGGGAACGGAGTCTATTGATTCGGGTAGATTTTTCGTTAGGGCGCTACGCATTGTTCGCCGCTTTCGATTTTTCCTCGTCGATCAATCGTTTTACGGTCGGTAAAAACGGTGAGAATTTCTCTTCATTTATGTAGGATGGCGTCAGAGATCGTTGCCTGTTTTTTTATAAAAGATAGCATCGATTCGGTATGGGTGAGGGTTTCTTTGATACGTTCACTATCTATGAAACACGGTATGGGTCGTACATATGGAAAAAACTTTGAAGCTGGGAAAGTATTTCGGATCGGGACTGCGCCGCTTTTTCTCGGGAATGATTCTTAGCCGTATCAGCGGATTGGGACGAGACCTCTCTATGGCTTATGCGTTCGGGGATCATCCGATGGTTGCCGCTTTCATCGTTGCTTTTCGATTTGCCACCGTTCTCAGACGTTTCTTTGGAGAAGGGCCCCTCCAGTCGGCTTTTATTCCCCCAATTCGAAGGGCTTAGAAATCGAAACCCGGAAGAAGCTTACACTTTCTTCCGAAAACTGTTGCTGGTTATCGGAGGATCGACCTTAAGTATCATCGCAATTGGAGAGATCGTTATTTGGGGAATTTTACGTTTATGGTCGGAGGAGAATCAAAAGATCTTGGTTCTCACGAAATGGATGCTTCCCGGTCTCTTTTTTATCGCTCTTTACGGACTCAATGTTTCCTTTTTGCAATGCCATGGTCGCTTTTTCGTCTCGAGTATAGCGCCGTTTTCATGCAATATGATGTGGATTATAGGAGCTTTGACATTAAAAAACCTCCCGACGGAGCGAGCGATATTCGGCTTGGCGAGATTCGTCCTTGTCGGGTTCGTCATTCAATGGATGATCACCGCTTTTCGGATGCGTAGTCAAATGGGATCGAAAAAATGGCTGATGAACGATCTTTTTCATCCTGAGGTGAGAAGACTTGCCAAAGCTTTCGGCCTGGGGGCGCTTGGGGTGGGGGCAATGCAGATGAACTCTTTTCTCGATGCGATTTTTGCAAGATATGCTCACGTGAGCGGTCCTGCTTACTTATGGTATGCGAGCAGATTGCAGCAACTCGCTTTAGCTATTTTCGGAATCGCTACGGTCAATGTTCTCATTCCGGTCTTATCTCGTGCGATTAAAGGGGAAGAAATAAAGCGGGCAAAGGGGATTTTCTCGTTCGGATGTCGGCGTCTGATATTGATCATGATTCCGATGACTTTTGCCGTTTGTATCTTGGGGTTTTCGGCGATCGACCTGGTTTTCGGAAGGGGGAGCTTTACTCCTTATGCCGTTGCTCAAACGACGGGTTGTTTAACGGCTTATGCACCGGGACTGTTGCCGTCGACCCTAGTGATGTATTATTCGGCGGTTTTGTATGCAAAGGGCAATTTTAAGACGCCTGCCCTTTTTTCAGCGATGACGGTGGGTATGAATATCGTTTTAAATACCCTGTTTGTTTTCGGGCTCGGTCTAGGGGTGATCTCCACCGCTTTGACAACAACCGTCGGAGCTTGGTGCAACTTTATCGCTTTGCAAAGCACCCTAAAGAAAATAGGTTGGACGATTGGGTATCGATTGAAGGAATTCGCCTTCCTTGTCGGAGGGGTTTTTTTGGCAAGCGCACTGACATACGAAGTGGGACGGTTATTTTCGGATAAGATATGGAGCTTCGTCATTCCCGGGTTGACTTTCGCGTTTGTTTTAGGGCTTTATGGATTCGCTTTTAACAAGAGCCTTTTCGATGATCGCACCTCCGAGGCAAATCTTTCCGCGGTAAAAGACCACTGATTGCCGCGGCGTAATAGCCCGTTGATCTTGATCGAAGGAAACGATTAACTTTTCCCCTTCTCGCTCAACAATGCAAGGCGTCTCTACTTGGCGATAGCGAATCTTAGCGTTGCATCTTAGGGGGAAAGTCGGGACTTTATCGACCCAAAAGACCTCCACTGCCGAGAGTGCGGGAGCAAAAAGAGCGGGATGATTGCTACCCTGAGCTACGATAAGCTTACGGTTTTCCTTATCCTTACCGGCTATAAACCAAGCCTTACCGGCTCCCCCTATTCCCATTCCTTTACGTTGTCCGATCGTGTAGTAGTGGATACCGTCATGGGTTCCGACTTTTTTCCCTTCAACGGTTACTATATCCCCCGGTTCATGGGGAATATACCTTGCCAGAAACCGGCGAAAATTCCGTTTGCCAATGAAGCAAATGCCGGTACTGTCTTTTTTATCGAAGACGGGAAGATTTCCCTCCTCGGCTATTTTGCGCACCTCCGATTTCTTCAAATGTCCGATAGGAAATAGCACCTGTTCTAAAACCGATTTTTTTACGGTATATAGGAAATAACTTTGATCTTTTCCTAGATCTTCGCCTTTGAGGAGTTGTCCGTTTGCCGTTTGGCAATAATGACCGGTAGCCAGCAGCTCGGCGCCTAAAGCTTTCGCTCTATGAAACAAGGCCTTAAACTTGATCTCTTTATTGCAGAGGATATCGGGGTTTGGGCTGTGACCGTCCTCGAGCTCTTTTAGAAAGTGAGTGAAGACATCGTCCCAATACTCTTTAGCAAAATTGACGGTGTAAAAAGGGACACCCAAACGATTGCAAACAATGCGGGCATCTTCAGCATCTTTTTCGGCAATACAAGCGCCGTTTTCCCATTCCTCTTCCCAGTTTTTCATGAAAAGTCCGAAAACGTCATGCCCCAGTTGTTTTAAAAGGTAAAGGGAAGTTGCCGAATCGACCCCTCCCGAGAAAGCTACCGCGATTTTCATGCGATTATCTTACATCTTTTCACGATTAGTTCAACTCCGTATCGAGAAAATGATAGACAAAATTCAATCATTCTTATAATTTTTTCTCCTTCGATTAAGACGGAGCTTTGAGTTTCTTCAGATATCATGACGTCAGAACGGGCGTTATTTTGAGGGATATGACGGCTTTTTATTTTTATAGTCATACCCTTGCTATCGATTCTTTCGAGGTTCTCGTTTCATCGCTTTAACGGTGGGGTACCATTCTTATCGCTCGAAACATCAACCGTTTACAAAAATATCCGGTGTTGCTATCATCGAAGCATATCTTATCGATCGTGCCTTAAGTTATCGGTCAAATAGGGAAGCCTTATGAAAGGTAAATCGTTCATCTTTTTTTTATTCTTAACATCCGTCGTTTTAAATATCGGATTTTCACGGGAAGAACGAATCGAACGAAAAACTCGAGTCTATTTTTCGGCAAGAGTGAGTAAGCCCCAATATCAACAATTCAATTTGGATATTCGAGATAAGATATTTAATGAAAACTATCAAGTTTTTATGCCTCAGAGCCTGTTTATTCCGGAATTGGATTTTGAAACGATTGAAAGGTGTGCTTACGAAGCGGATAAAGCGGCAATTGATTGGTCGGATATTGTGTTCTTACTCTCTCCATATGGCAAAGACTGTGCTTGGGAAATAGGGTATGCAAAGGGAAAAAATAAATTTATTATCGGTTTTTTATCCGATAGAGAATCGATTAACGATTCTATGGTAATAGGCTCTCTTCATCTTGCTGTAACGGACGATCCGGAAATTATGAGTGTTTTGGCAACAGATGGTCGAACGAAAGATAAATGTCTCTTCCTCAAGGAAGGATCGTTCGATCGGCTGATTAAGCCGTTTTATCATAGAGAGTGTCATTTAAAAGAGATATTTCAAGCGAACGGCGGCTAACTACTAAGCTTCACAAGTCAACGGAGGGCTCCTCTCGAGACGGACCGTAGGGGAAAAGATCTTCATCCGTATCCCTTTTAAGACGGTTGGAGCGATTTTGCCCTTCTTCTTTTACAAAAAAGCTGATGATTAGGGCTACTGCCAAAGAGATTGGAAGGATTGTTAAGGCAACGATATAATCGTTTTCGGCGTAGGTTTTCAATCGATTCATCACTTCCGGACCTGTCGATGATTCCAGTAGCAAACCGATTAAGGGCTGAAAAATAGGAGCTCCGAAAGCGATACAAAGCATATTGGTAAACCCCATAGCCACCCCTTGATGCTTATGACCGACGTAGTTGTTCGCTAGGGCGAAGCTCAAGGCGTAAGAGCTGCCGAAAAAACCGAAGAGGAGCATGAAAGCGAACATGACGGGAAGGGGGACGTCGGGGAGGTAGAGAATCGACAGCGACAGGATGAAAGAGGTAAGGGCTCCCACGATCATCATCGGGCGTCTTTTGGTGATATAGACCGATATCCAGCCGAGGGTTAGCGTTCCGATACAGCCGCCGATAAAATAGGTCGAAGCAACGAGAGCGGCGACTTCGACGGCGATCGTATACCGATTCTCAAAATAAGGAATGCCCCACAGGGCGACGAATGCGGGGCAAATCGCAAAGACCAAACCTGCATAGACTCCATTGATCCATAGAGGTTTGATCGATAAAATCTTGATAAAATTTTTCCCTTCGGATAATAAACTTTCTCTAAGACCGGCGCCGGTACGAAGGGGTTGATCGCGATCGGGATAGTCGCGGATCACAAATAGGGAAACGAGGGTTAAAAAGAGTCCGATGACGGTCACTCCGACCATCGTTTCTCGCCAACCGAAAGCCGTTGCGGCTCGAGCAAGACCCCCTTCTCCAATCACACCTCCCGTTAAGGCCAGACATTCGGTTAGGGCGACGATAAGGGTGAAAAGAGCCGGTTTAAACCACCTCGAGCCTAAACAGAATGTGCAAACGATTGCCGGCGAAGTCGTCAGTCCCATGAGCATTCGACTGACTTGTCCTTCCCAGAAGGAGCGGGAATAGGCAAACCATCCGATAGCTAGGGAGCAGATGAGAAAGCTGATCGTTAGGATTCGGCGCGGTCCCCAAAGATCGACAAGGATTCCCGCGGGAATCTGCATCACGATATATGTATAAAAAAAGCTCGAAGTGAGGACCCCGATTTTTACCGCATCGATTTGATAGGTTTGCATCAGTTGGGGGATCATAACGCTCGGAGCACATTGCAACAAGAAGGTAAAGAGACCGAACAGGGCCGCTAAACCCCAGACGAGCCAAGGACGTATTGCGGGACTGCGGGAAGGATCGACCGATTTCATAATGCAATTCTATTGAAGTCGATCGATTTTAGACCACTACATTTTACAACGGTTGTCGACTTGAAAGACCTAACCCGTGAACCTCCCGGTTAATATCGTTTAAATATTTTGCAACGACAAGACTCCGCTCTTCAACCTTCGGATGGTGCGAGTGACGGAATCGGCGCGACGACTAGCCGGAAAATTCAAATGGTTTTCGGATGAGAGGAAGGGTTTTTACCGCAGTTTTCCCGACCACCCCAATTTATGTCTTAGGGTAGAGAAATAATCGATCCGTTTCAAGTGGATCAGTTTGAAAGTTCGAGAGCTTTTTTTAAGAATCACGTGGTCTCCGGAGGAGAGCTCAAAGTGGTGGAGACCGTCCGTTACGAATTCTATCGGTTGGTTGTCGCCGACATATTCAATCCGGATATCTTGATGGGGGTGGATGACGATCGGACGGTAGGAAATGGTATGAGGGCAAATCGGTGTGAGTACGAAAGCATCGATCTCGGGGCTTAAAATAGGTCCTCCGGCGGCTAAAGAATAAGCGGTCGATCCGGTAGGGGTTGCGAGGATGACCCCATCCGCTTGAAAGTTGTTGAGCAGGAGATTATCGACGTAGATGGTTATTTCGACCAGACTGGGATTCCGAGCACGATGAAGGATGCAGTCATTAATGGCAAAAAAAGATCCGTTTCGATTGGATATACCTTCGATCATGGTCCGTTCTTGAACGGTATAGCTGCCGTTCAAAAGATCTTCAAGACAGGGGATAATCTCCGAGATTTGTACATCGGCCATAAATCCCAGATGCCCCAAATTAATCCCTAAAATAGCTGCATTTAGCTCCGAGTATCGGTGGGCAACTCTAAGAATGGAACCGTCTCCTCCCATCGTGATGAGGACATCTATCGATTCGGGGGCGGTTGAAGAAAGGGAAGGCATCCGTAGCGTTTTTGCTTTATCATCTTCGACAACGACGGCTACCCCGTTTTCCGAAAGAAAGGCGATCACTTGATTAGCGAGCCTCTTCGATCCATCTTTGTCAACTTTCGGAAAGAGGGCGATTTTCATGAGAGGGGATGTGGGGCTTTGATCTTTCCGAAAACCTCTTCCACTATTTTTTCCGGAGTCAGGGCATATTTTCTTAAAAGATCTTGGTGGCTACCGTGTTCGATCAAGGTATCGGGAAGCCCGAGGTTTTTTACATGGAGATGGGTCAGATTCTCTTGGAGGATAAAGGAGTTGACGATCGATCCCAACCCGCCGCTTAAGACATGTTCTTCAATCGTGATGACCAGTTGCCCTTGTTTGAAGTATCTCCTCAAAAGCTCTTTATCAAGGGGTTTGAGGAAAATGGGATCGATCACCGTTGCTTGCACCCCCTCTTCTCGAAGAAGCCGTTGCGCTTTTAGAGCAATCCGATCCATATGTCCCAGTGACAGGATTACCACTTCTTTTCCTTCGACCAACACTTCACCTCTCCCGAGGTCTCTTTTTTGAAGGGGTCCTTCGCTCTCTTCCGTTGACAGATTGGGGTAACGAATCGCCGTAGGTTTTTGCCAATCGAAAGCGCTCTCCATCAACTCTTTTAGAAGTCTTCCGTTGCGAGGTTGGGCAATAATCAGCCCCGGAAGCGCATTTAAGTAGGCGATATCGTAAATTCCGTGAGCCGTTACCCCGTCACCCGTAGCGAGCCCCGCTCGATCGACGGCGATGACGACCGGGGAGTTTTGGATACAGATATCGTGGTGAATATTGTCGAAGCCGCGCTGAAGAAAAGAAGAGTAGACGCAAGCGACGACTTTGAGCTTTCCTCCGTGACTTATTCCGCCGGCATAAGTGAGGCTGTGTCCCTCTGCAATTCCGACATCGATACAACGGTGAGGCAGCCGTTTCATAAAGGTATTCAGATGAGAGCCGACGGGCATGGCGGGGGTAATCGCAACGATATCGGGGTCTTGTTCCGCCATTTTCAAAATGTGGGTTCCGAAGACCTTCGGAAAAGAGGTAGTTGTCGATTTTGAGGGATAAAACTCACCGGTGAGCCGATCGAAAGGTTTGGCTCCGTGGTATGGGGTAGGGTTGTTGATGGCGTTTTTCATTCCCTGACCCTTAACGGTTAAAACGTGAACCAGGGTCGGGTGTTGAATCTCTTTTAAGGCTTCAAACGTATCGATCAGTTTTTTCATGTCGTGACCGTCGACGGGACCCACATAGGAAAGACCGAACTGTTCGAAAAAGGGCGCCGTGCTGATTAGGTTTTTCATCGACTCTTTCATCTTGTTTCCCTGTTTTGCAAGGCTTACGCCGTAACCGGGGATTTTTGCAACGATTGCAGTGAGTTCCTGATAGATATTATTCGCCGTCGGGCTATTGAAAAAGCGGCTTAGGATATTGGTGATAGCCCCGACATTTTTTGAGATGGACATAGCGTTATCGTTGAGGATTACGAGAAATTTTTTCGTCTTCTCGGGAATATTATTCATCGCTTCCAGGGTCAGACCGCAAGTCAATGCGGCGTCGCCTAAAATCGGGATCACGAGATCATCCCCCCCTCTGAGGTCTCGATTTTTTGCGACACCTAAAGCGAGGGAAAGAGCGTTTCCCGCATGTCCCGTATAAAAATGATCGTGGGGTGATTCCGGAGGATAAGCGAAGCCGGAAAGGCCGTCGGTTTGTCTGAGGGTGGGAAAGCGGCGGTTTCTTCCGGTTAACAGCTTATGGACATAGGATTGGTGACCCACATCAAAAATAAATTTGTCTCGAGGAGAATTAAAGGTATAATGGAGTGCAACGGTGAGTTCGACGATCCCTAGGTTGGAAGAGAGATGACCCCCTATTTCCGACAGGACGTCGATGATGCGGATACGTATTTCCCGGGCTAAAACCTTCAGGGCTTCGGGGGAAAGTTTTTTTAATTCCCGGGGGTGAGTGAGTGTATCAAGAACGGTTGTCATCGGCGGGTTCGGGAGTGTAGGGGATCGTTTGGAGAGCCCCTTCCCTATTTTTTATGAGCATTTCGATTTTTTGCTCGGCTCGGTTTAATTTTGCAGAACAGAGGGTGATCAGTTTGGTCGCTTCTTCGTACAGTTCCAGCGATTTCTCGAGAGAGGTTTCGCAGCTATTGAGCCGGGCAAGGATTTTTTCCAGTTTCTCATAGGATGTTTCAAAGGAGAAATTGCCGTTTTCACCGTTCATTATCGGTTCGGACCTCCACAGCACGCGATTTAACCGTTCCGTCGTGAAAGCGGAGGGAAATACCCATGCCTACTTTGACGATCGATGACGATAGCATAACGGAATTCGTGTTTTCCTTAAAGGGGATGCAATAACCTTTTTTTAGGACGGTGTCGGGGTTGACCGCTCCCAGCAGTTCGACGAGCCGATCGAAGTTTCTCTTTTTTCTTTCGATCAGGTGTTTATAAGCCGTTTCAATGCCCGATTGCAGAGAAGAGAGTTTTTGTCTGAAATGGGTGATTCGAGTCGAAGGGAGGGAGCGATGAAGCTCTCTTCCAACGGCGGTAAGACCGAGTCTCTGTCGACTCATTTTATGCTTGATGGCCGTCTCTATACGGGACGAGAAATCGTCCAGTCGTTGGTAGTGGTCCGAAAGCATTGCATAAGGAGAAGCCAGCAAGGGGTGGCATCCGATTCCGTCCACCAGAGATTTTAAATGATGAATTTTTTGCTTGATCAGATGATCGACTTGTTGTCCCGAGCGTTTGAGAAAATCCAACTGCGTCGACATTTCTTTAACCGAAATTTCGGCAGCAGCCGAGGGAGTGGGAGCTCTGATATCGGCAACATGGTCTGCCAAGCTCAGATCCGTTTCATGTCCCACGGCCGAGATCACCGGGATTTTTGAGTGGAAAATAGCTTCGGCAACGCAGGCTTCGTTAAAGGGCCAAAGGTCTTCCAAACTTCCCCCCCCTCTGCCGACAATCATCACGTCGACACTCTGCCGGAGGTTGAACTCTCTAATCGCTTGGGCAATTTCGGGAGCGGCTCCGTTTCCTTGAACGCGAACGGGGTTTAAAATCAGATGAAAACGGGGAAAACGACGCTTAAGGACATGGATAATGTCTTGAATGACGGCACCCGTAGGGCTTGTGACCACTCCGATCCGTTTGGGATATTTCGGGAGAGGTTTTTTCCGGTCCGGTGCAAGCCATCCCCGTTTTTTAAACGTTTCTTTCAGTCGATGCAGTTTGACCAATAGGTCTCCGACACCGAGATGTTCGAGCTCTCTGACAATGATTTGGTAGTTGCCGCGCGGTGCGTAAAGGCTCAGTTCTCCTTTAACAACCACTCGATCGCCCCCTTTGGGAAGGCGTGACACCTGCCGGGCATTCCCCTTAAAGAGGATGGCGGAGATTTGAGCTCCCGAGTCTTTTAAACTGAAATAGTAATGACCTGAATACTGAGCGCGGATATCGGTCACCTCTCCTTCGATTCGGAGTTGATCGAAGCGCGGTTCAAGCTCCTTTTTTATGGCGAGAGTCAGTTCGGTAACCGTCAAAACTTTCATAGCAAATAACTTTAACAGTATCTCTCGGGAGTTTTCAAGCTTTGAATATTTCCGATCATTATGTTACGGTTGGAGAAAAGGGTAAAAGGGTTTATGAGACGACGATTGATTCTCGGCAATTGGAAAATGCACATGGGAGCGGCTGAAACGATTGCCTTCGTGCAACATCTCCTCCCTAAAATAGGAAAG
Source organism: Chlamydiota bacterium (assembly GCA_039179295.1). Classification (GTDB taxonomy): domain Bacteria; phylum Chlamydiota; class Chlamydiia; order Chlamydiales; family Simkaniaceae; genus Neptunichlamydia. The sequence goes on along the minus strand of JBCDES010000018.1, from coordinate 8,399 downwards.
ACGACAACCTTTATAGGGATTGCCCCTCCGTTCACCTCCATCGAAGTAGCGATGAGGAAGGCGGAAAGGAGCGATTTAAATATCGGAGCACAGAACGTGAGCCCGTTCTCTACGGGGGCTTATACGGGAGAGGTCTCTTCGGATATGCTCAAAGAAGGGGGCGTCAGTTTCGTGATCCTCGGTCACTCCGAGAGAAGGATACATTTTCATGAACAGGATCGGATGATTCGGCTGAAGGTGAAACAAGTCCTTCAAAAAAAGCTTTTGCCGATCCTTTGCATCGGTGAAAGTCAAGAAGAGCGGGATCGAAAACTGACGGAAAAAGTTCTGACCCGCCAACTGAGCGAAGCGTTAAAAGATGTTTCACAAAAAGAGCTGGAAAATGTAGTGATCGCTTACGAACCGATATGGGCCATAGGAACGGGGAAATCGGCGACCCCGGTCGTTGCTCAAGAAACCCATCGCCTCATCCGCTCGTTTATCAAGGGGCGATGGGGTGAGGAAATCGCCGAGCATATTCCTATCGTCTATGGGGGATCGGTAAAGCCCGATAATACCTCGGCTCTAATAGCCGAGACCGACATCGACGGCGCTCTTATCGGAGGGGCATCGCTGGAACCGGACTCCTTTGCTAAAATTATCGAACTTGCTACGGAATGAGAGAAACCATGACTGCCTTGTTTTATATCGTTTTATCCCTGTTTGTCCTCCTTTGCGCCCTCCTTTGCTTTATCATTCTGATTCAAGAGAGTAAAAGCTTGGGACTGGGAGCCTCTTTCGGAGGGGATAACGGCAATTCTCTTTTCGGAACTTCAACCGCCTTTGTCGTAAAAAAGTTTACCGCCTACTTAGCCGGAATGTTTCTCATAACATGCCTGATCCTTTCTTTATGGACTTCGTCGATGGGATCCTCCAAGCCTCGACTCGATGTCGATACCGAAGAGTTTTCGGAGAGGTAGAATGTGATTAGAAACCTTCTCTATTACGGCAATCCCGGTCTCCGAAAAAGATGCGCAGAAGTCAAAGAGATCGATGACGAAGTCAGGCAGATAGCTCGGGATTTGATCGATACCGTTCTTGAAAAAGACGGCGCAGGTCTTGCGGCGCCGCAAATAGGCTATTTTGTCAGAATGTTCGTCTCCCGCTACGGCGGCGGAACGGACGCCGAGGGGTGGCCGATTCTCAGTCCCCCGAAGATCTACATCAACCCGATTTTGTCTAAACCTAGCGACAGAAAAGAGACCCGCGGTGAGGGGTGTTTATCGATTCCCGGAATCCATGCAGAGGTGACCCGTCCTTGGGAAATTCATGTCCAGGCAACCGACCTGGAGGGAAAGACCTTTACCGAAATCGCTACGGGCTGGCTTGCGCGTAATATCATGCATGAGAACGATCATATCAACGGCGTTCTCTATATCGATCGGATTGACCCTAAAAGACGAAAGAAGATCGATCCCCCCCTCCTCTCCCTCAAAAAAAAATATAAGAAATCCCGGCTTTAAACGGCAGTCGCTTACTTTTTGACAAGAGAAAGACTCAGAGTAAACCGATGATCTCTTCCATAAGGAGTGGGAGAGCGGATGAAGATCAGACGCAACCGCCAGCCGGTACTGATCATAGTGATCAATTCTACCTTAGCCGCATCGTAGCGGGGTTCTCGATCTCTTCCCCATCCGATATGAGATTCTAACCGAGCGATCCATTGAGGAGTAAGTTTCATTTGCAGGCGGGTTAAGAGGGTATTTCTCCGATCGGACAGTGGGGAGTCCTCGAGGTGTCGAATATCTCGCGTAACTTCCATAATAAAGTTTTCGGGGTCTGCTTTACGCCAATCGAAACGACTGCGGTGACGAAATTCGGTTTTGAAGGCGAAGTTTTCATCGATTGTCCAAGCAAGGCCGAGGTTGGTATAATCGAGGACTTGTTTTTCAATGTTCCATCCCGCCAGTCCGGTTAAACGCCAACAGGGAAAGTTCCAAATAAAATTGCCCTGAAGTTTAGGGATTGTTTTTTTAAAGGTATTCTCCCCTAAGAAACCGTAGGCATAAAGATCGGCGATGATATTGGGTTCGAATAGAGGTGTCTTTTTAAAGTAAAACAGGTTGCGGATGCCGAAGCGGATCGCGTTTAGTCGATTCAATCCGTCATCGATACTGAAGATATAGGGCGTATCCGGAGAGATGGTGGGGTAGGTCATTCCTCGATAACGGATATAAGGTTTTAACAGATGGCGAAAGGTTCGGTCATTCCGCTTCAAGGTAAGGTCGGCGACAAGTTCGTAGGTTAAAACCCCGAGAGCTACGGGGCGATCTTTTCGGCTATCTCCGTAAAACAGACCGTTTATTCCCAAAGTAGGGGTCAATGCAAATCCGTGAGAACGGAAAGGACGGTACAAGGAGTGCCGGATCGATAGACGTGCCGCCCTAAAATCGGGAACGGCGGACTCGATATCTTTAGCCGAAATGTAATCGAGATAGGCAACCTTTGCTCGATTTTCAGAGATAATCCCGCTTTGTCCCAATACAAAAGGTTTGGAAGTCCAAAAAGATTCGGGCAGCTCTTGTTTCATCCCTTGAAATCGATGGATACGGACCGTTCCGTCTATTCCGAAAATCATCCGATCTCGATAGTTCCGAACGATCATCTTTGTTTGCTGCGGTGTGTTAAGCTCGAAATCTCCACTTCTAAAGTCGTTTTGCATATTTTTATCGCTCAGCCAATCATATGTTCCGTAAACCCGAGCTTGTTCATTCTCACTGCTTGACTCATATCGTCCTTGGAAACGGTAGCGGGTTGTTGCTTTGTCGGGATCGGTATCGCGATAAAAGGTGTCATGATCCAGGTAGCTACGTGTGCGGAATTTTTTCCTCCGATCGAAAGATTTATAATCGGTTTCTACAGCGCCGCCGATCCCTTTTGAGGGACGGACGTTGAGTCGAAGGTAGAGGTCGAGACGTTCCCACGAATAGACGCGATACCGGATGCTAACCTTAGGTCGAAGGTTCGTATCCCAATCGAGTCGATACCTTACGGGCGATTCGGAAAAGGTCTTTAGATTGCTTTTAAAAGAGGGGAGCCAGAAGATAGGGGTTTCAAAAAAGCGGAACGTCACGTTTTTTGCGGCGAGGAAGGTTTTTTTCGTAATGTCTAGCTCTCGACTATGAATTTTCCAATCGGCATTCTTACTGTCGGAGGTTGTGACAAAGGCATTATAAAGATAAAAACTCCGGTCGGCATTCAGGCGAATTTTTTCTCCTCCTAAAAACCATAGATCTATCGCTGCGACTCCGTCATAGACAATTCCCGTTTTTGTAATGAAATCGTACTCGAGGCGACGGCCTACATAGGTATGCCCGCCACTATTTAGCATCAGATCTCCTTGTGCAATGAAGCGATGGACCCGCTCTTCTTTATCCGCTTGATCGACATAAACGATCTGGCGCGCTTGAACGCGAAGCTCCGGTGCGACGATGATCCCTCCTTGATGTGTAGATACGATTCCGTCGCGATATTCGGGATTTTTTAAATGAACCGTGCATTCCTGCGGGATTGCCCATAGAGAAAGGGGGAGTAAAAAGAATAGATGAATCAATCTGCGGGTAATCATTTTACCACTTTTATAGCGAAGGCTCGGACCAATATATCCTACTGGATTGCCTTGAGCAAGAGCCCGGCAAGAACGAAGCGATTTTTTCCATATCCGATCCCGATGGCTTGGACTAAAAGATCGATTCCTCGCATCTCGTGGCTCTCCGTTAAGGCTTCGTATCCTTCGATTAAAAGGCGGGAGGTTTCTTTAGGTGTCAACAGGTATTCCGTTTGACTTTCCCCCCTTTCGGTCCAGGAGAGCATTTCGCGGAATCGGAACAGTTCGTGATCTTGCCCCCGTTCCAACCACTCATAGATAAAGTCGGCATGATATCCTTCAGCTTTAAGACGGTAAAGAGCCAGATGACAATAAGTGCGGATAAACGGAGCTCCGGCCCGTTTCGATTCTTCTCGGAGAAGTGACAGTGCCGCCGGAGTTCGAAGGTTTTCCAACAGTCGGACTAACAGCGGAATCAGCTCATTTTCTTTGTTTGAAAAAATGGTTCGGGCTATCGTTAAAAAATCCTCTTCGGGCAGTTCGACGGCATCGTTTAGAATCCGTTCTCTAAGAGCTAGGGTGATCGTAGGAATGTCGATCCGATGTTTTTTCGCATACTGCGTTGCGGACGGAATCGCTTTCCAAGCCGTGAGGGCTTGTCCTAAAGAATAGACCGGTTGAAACCCCAGGTCTTTTTCGTCCTTAATAAGCATTTGGATCAGTATGGGAATACAACCGGGATCTCTTTTTTTTAAAAGAACCAAGGCGCTGTTTAGTCGGATATGAAAGCTATGATCCTGTAGAAGAGCGATCAAAAGGGGTTTGGTATTCGGCATGTCGATCAGCATCGGAATCGCAAGGGGGTTTTTTTGGAGGGCACTTTCAATGATGGGTTCGCGGAAGTTACCGGCACCTAGTGTTGATAAGGAGAAACAGGCGGCGAGTTTGACATTCAGGTGATTCGATTCGGACAGGGTTTTTAGCAGGGGAATCGAGTGGGAATCCTTTAAATGCCCCAAAGCGGCAGCACATGTTTCCTGCTCTGCTTGATCGGAATGGGTTGCTCCCGATCGAATTTCGGCAACAAAATCATCTCTTCCATATTTTGCAGCCGCCAGGATAGCTGCCAGCCGAACCGATAAATGGGAATGGCTGACCAGCCGTTTTAAAATCGCCGTCGCATCAGAAGTTCCGATCATTGCAAAAAGCTCCGGAAAGTAGACATGTAAAAAAGGGGGGAGTTTTTGCATCAATGCATCGATCATCCCGGTTACTTTTTCGGAGCGGTGCATTGCCAAAGCATAGGCCGCCTCCATTCTGACTTGAAGAAAAGGGGAAGAAAACCCCTTAAAAAGGAGAGCTTCGACCCGGTCATCTTGAATCCGGCTTAAGAATTGAACGGTTGCCATTTGAGTCGCGGGGTTGCGACTGTTCATTCCCAGTTCATACAGCTCCATTCCTTCCAGTGAGTCTGCGATTCCCAACCCGTACATCGTCAGCAGGAGACTCTCTTCGTCTTCCGATTTTGCCCCTAAATTCAAGATCAGGTGTCCTATCTGCTCTAAGATGGAAAAGTCGTGACTTCCCACCTCTTTAACGTAAGCTTGATAAAGCTCGATTCCCCTCTCCACCTCTCCCGCTTGGATAAGGTAGAGCACTTGATATTTCGAAATTTTCGACTCTCTTTCCAGTCCGAAAAGGGGAGATAAGAAAAGGAGGGTGAAAAAGAGGAGACGTCTCATGGATCGATCTCGAACGGCTTCGACTTTTTTTGGAGCGAGTTTATCGGTTGCGATCATCCTATCATACTATAAAGAGATCGTTCAATCCCTTTAAACGACGAGGGGACTGTCGTCTTTCAAGTTCTATCGGCTTCACCTTATTTTCCCTCACCCGATCGCAAAATAGGGTCGGTAAATAGCTCGGGGGTCCGGAAATGCCGGATAAACGAGGCTTCGGATTCCGGTAAGGGCGATTTAACGTTAAGATTCGAGCTGCAATCGAGGGATTTAAATCGCTATAAAACGTCTCTAAAATTTTTTCTAGCCTTCACTTTTGTTTTCTCACCCGAAATGCACGCGCAAGTTTATCGAAATCGATATGTGATTCCACCAGCTCAACCGCTTCGACAATCTTCTTTTTATCTTCTTTGCGAATTTTAACCGTATAGGAAGTAATCATCTCCATTGCTTTGTAACTGCTTACGGAGGCGTAGAGCATCGGAATGGTTGCTTTTTTGAGGGCTTCGAGAATTGTTGACCGCGGCGGGACATTTCCGGTAAGAATCATTCCGACCGACAGATCGGCGGTAGGACTGGCGATTTTAACATCCCAATGTTTGGTAAGGGTTGCAAGGATGATATCTTCACGATTGGCAGGAGTGATGATCAATTGGTTGGGAAGGATAAGCTCTCGATAGTTCTTCAGCGAAGTCGCTACAAGGCGCAAATGGCGGAAATGGCGCATCTGATGATCTTCACCAGACAGGAGAGATGTTTTAAAAAGTAGGGCAAAATCCTGCATCGTCGGATTACTTAGGAAGGGATCGAAGGGAATGCAGCCGAGGATCGGAATATCGAGGTGGCTGAGGGCACGTTCCATATAAGAAAGAACCATTTGCCGTTTGTCAGCGTGAACACGGTTCAAGATGACCCCCGCAATATTGACGCCATGAGCATCGCAAAGCGCTTTATTGACGGCTAAAGCATCGAAAGAAGAGCCCAGACCCCCTGATGCGATGAGGATCATGTCGAGACCTAATATTGAAGCGACTTTGGCATTGCTCAGGTTTACGATGGAGCCGACACCGACATGTCCCGTTCCTTCGACGACAACACCCCGATTTTTTTTTTCAATCCGATGAAAGGAGTTGCGGATTTTTTCAATCAATGTTTCCTCCGAGACTTTTCCGTCGATAAAATCACGGGTAAACCCTCGAGGAAAAAGGACGGGACTCATCACCTCTTCTTTTTCATCAAAGTTAAAATGATCTTTGAACAGGACGACATCCTTATCGACATAAATCCCGGTATCGATCTCTACATGTTCTTGTCCGATCGGTTTGATGAATCCGATTTTTTTATGGCGCTTTATAAGACCTGAAACAAGACCTAGACAAGCGGTTGTTTTTCCGATATGTTGCCCCGTTGCCGCAACGAAAAAAGCGTTTCCGTTCACCGAGAAACCTCTGCAGATAGGAGTGTCCGAAGGACCTCTTTCGTTTCGACAAAAATCTCCTCGTCATCTTCGAGCGCTTCGATTTGTTGCAGATTCAGCCAACAAATGGGGTCTTCGGAAACGGGCTGTCGATTTCCTACGGGTCGTCCGAGATAGATCAAATCCATATGTTGGTGGGCCGGAACTCCGGCGTCTTCGGGAATTTCTTCCATCAAACAGAGGTAAGGGGACTCGAAACTTTTTGCATTCCACCGATCGATCCAAATACTTTCCTTACGGATGAAGGTAAATTCAAGTCCCGTCTCTTCCCAAACCTCTCTACGCGCAGCCATCGGAGGGGACTCATCGGTTTCGATGTGTCCGCCCGGGGGCAACCACTTCTTCAGTTTCGGGTGAAAGAGAAGGAGAGCTTGACCCTCTTTCAGTAGGTAAACCGTTGTCGTAAAATGGCGCTTCATAAAAAAGAAGGGGGATTCCGTCTGCTCGTTTGCCGGATCGTTCCGGTAGCCGAATTGTTGCACGGGGAGGGGTTTTTTGGGAATAGCCGTTCAGGCTTTCTCCCATCGGTTCTATCCTGAACCGAATCGGTTGACAATTGCCCTCCTTTATCCGGAGCTTGTCGCTGCCGTTTATCTCCTTGACCTCTCTTCTTCGTCTCGTAAGACGCCGTTTCGATGTTAAGGAAGGAGAAAGTTCATCAAAAATATCGCTCCTGAATCGATAGCCGAAACAAGGGGTTAGATCCTATTATTGTCGACGTTAACGATTGACTCGTTACAGGCAAGGGTCGAAACCGCAAAACGTCGATCGCTACATTCGTAAGCAAAGATCGGTTGACGGTAGACTGCCGTTCATTTATAAAGTAGCCATGAGTAGCGTCTCTTTTTTTACCGGCTCCTTCTCTCTATTCTTACTGATGGATCCTATCGGAAATATCCCCATCTATCTGGCAGTTTTAAAAGATATAAAGGCGAAACGTCAGCAAAAGGTCATCGTTCGAGAACTTCTGATCGCTCTTATCGTCATCCTCCTCTTTGCCGTTGTCGGAGAGTATCTTCTCGATATTTTAAATGTGGAGCAAGAAGCCGTCTTAATATCGGGAGGCATTATTCTGTTCGTCATTGCCTTAAAAATGATTTTTCCGAGTGAAAAAAAAGGGGCTTTTGCAAATCCGGGTAGTGGAGAACCTTTTATCGTTCCCCTTGCCATTCCTCTGATCGCAGGTCCTTCCGTCCTTGCGGCTGTCATGATCTATTCTCATCAACAGCCGTTAGACGTGCTGCTCGGAGCTGTTTGCACCGCATGGATGGCGACTACGATCATTTTACTTAGCGCCCCTTTTTTAAAAAAGAGTTTGGGAATACGGGGAATCGTTGCCTGTGAAAGGCTTATGGGACTCCTCCTTACCTTGATAGCCGTTCAAATGTTTCTCAAAGGTCTCGCTTTATTCCTCCGCAAAACACTTTTATAGAACTAGTAGTTATTAGTCGGCTTGAAGTGCGGTCAATCTTTCCCCCTTAAAGTCGGCGTTCGGATCGGGGTCAGCCTTGACGAGAACGGAGAATAAGGAGTGCGTCAACTTACATTACCGACAACTTACTCGATCTCAACCGTCTAAAAGGTAGCCTAAAACTTC
>JBCDES010000065.1:0-5918 GCA_039179295.1 Chlamydiota bacterium | reverse complement strand
ATAACTAGTAATTTTCATCGCAAACATAAATATATTGTGAAACATAACAAATCTAATATGATAGCTTGCTTAGAAAGGAATGGTGTTCGCAGCGATTTTATACGGAATGATATGATGAATATCTGTTATATGAAATCTGATAAAGTTCAGAACTCTGATTTTAGAAGGTATGTTTTGGAATTGTACCAAGGATTCGTGTTCCCGGATACTTTTCTGCAATTGGAAGCAAAATTAGAAAAGTTAACGCTTAGAAAGATTTTTTTACTTGAGCAAAAAATGGTAAGGAATGCAAAAGATGAACAAGAATTATATGAAATAGAATCGCAAATTAAAAAAGCTAAAGAATTTCATAAAAAAGTTAAGGAAGAAACTACTAGCTGCGATGTTTCGATTAGGCATGTTAAACGTTCAAATCCACCGCCGTATACATGTAGAGTGCTTCAATTAATGAATGATTCCGGGATAAAAGTATACCCAATAATCTATTTCGATTATCTATTTTTTATATTGGAACGCTTGATTCAAAAAAGAAGAAGAATAATCCCGGACATACCCAAGTACATCCGTGGATTTCCGGCCCTGATGCTCTTTACAGGTCAATTGAATGAACCGTATCACTTTCAAGTGATGTAATTAAAAAAGACTGCTCGAGCTCGAGCATAAATTGCGGTCGAAAAGTCGACCTTTACAGTTCGAAGTCTTCACCGAAGTAGGTTAAGCGAGCCTCTTTGTTTGCAAGGAGATCGGTGACCGATCCTGCGTGGGTAACACGGCCTTCTTGGATCAGATAGGAACGGTCGACGATTGAAGAGACCTCTCTCGCATTGTGGTCCGTAATCAGAACGGTGATATTTTTAGAAGTCAGATGCCGAATCATCAGCTTCACATCATGGATGGTTAGGGGATCGATATTGGCAAAGGGTTCGTCGAGAAGGAGGAGGCGGGGATTGGTGACCAATGAACGTGTGATTTCCAGACGACGGCGTTCACCTCCCGAAAGGGTCGTTGCCCGTTTTTTTGCAAGGGAGGTAAGGCGGAGTTCTTCGAGAAGCTCTTCTAGGCGACGCTTTCTCTCTTTTCTCGAAATAGGGAGGGTTTCGAGAATGCAGAGAATGTTTTGTTCCACGGTGAGGTTTCGGAAGATAGAGGGTTCTTGAGGTAGGTATCCCATTCCCATTCGTGCTCGCAAATGGATGGGAAAGGGGGTGATCTCTCGGTCTTTAAAGTGGACGGAACCGCTATCGGGTTTAATCAAACCGATCGTTATATGAAAGGCGGTTGTTTTCCCCGCTCCGTTAGGTCCCAGGAGTCCGACGACTTGCCCCTCGGGAACGCTGAATGAAAGACCGTTTACGATCCGCTTGCCGGAATAAGATTTTGAGAGATTTTTGACTTCGAGTATCAAGGTCTCTTCTCCTATCGATCAGTCCGAGAGGGGGATTGCGGCTCGCCGCTTTCCCTTTCGAGCAGGAGTCGATCCCTTTGATAGGTCGGTGTTAAAAGGGAAGAAGGAAGACGGTTCATTGAATATTTCCTTGAGCTCGGATGTGTGCTTTAAATTTTTCTGCATGGAAATCGGGTGTTTCTCCGGCAAGCGAGAGGGTAACCCCTTCTGCAATTCCTTCGAGGTAAGCCTCTTTTGCATCGAGATCGGTCGTTAGGGTTTCTCCCGGAAGGCGGTACAGAGCTAGGGAAACGCTATGCGCATCGAAATAGTGATCGGTATACCGATAGATTCCCTCTTCCGATTCGAGGTAGCGGATCTGTTGGGTGACTATCCCCTCCTTGTTGTCGATTTTTTCCTGAAAATAACACTTCATCCCGAACATTTGTTCTACAAGATCCAGCCGATTTCCATCGGGGATCGGTGTTAAAATAGAGCGGGGGCTTTCGATGTGATAGTGCAGACGCGTTGCTCCGTTCTCGGAAAACCACAGATCTTTCGAGACCCTACTCCGCAGTTGTTTATCGGGAGATGTTTCCCCCTCTTTAGCCATGCGGATCTCTTCCGTCAGGACTTTTTCAACACTTTTCAGATCTTTTGAGAAGTAAAAAGCCCCAAAAATCAAGGCGCTTGTGAAAAGGGTCAAGAAAAGAGAGGCAAAAATCGTCGCGCGCGTAATCAATCAACGACCTCGCCGGATCAGTTCGTATAGGGAACGAGCTTCTTTGATTAACGTTCGAAGGGCTTCGAAAGGGATAACGGAATGTTTATCGCTAAGGGCCTTTTCGGGGTCGTCATGGGATTCGATATAGAGGAGATCGGCTCCGGCTGCAAGGGCAGACTTTGCGAGTGTGGGAACGAACTCTCTTTGACCGCCCGATCGCGATCCCATTGCTCCCGGAAGTTGGACCGAATGCGAAGCATCGAAACAGACCGGGAATCCGAACGATTGGAGGATGGGAATCGCCCGCATATCGGAGATTAGGTTGTTATAGCCGAAGCTCGTACCCCGCTCCGTCAGAATGATCCTTTCATTTCCCGTCGAAAGGACCTTTTCGACCGCATGTTCCATATCCCGGGGAGACATGAACTGTCCTTTTTTAATATTTACCGCGGCCCCCGTATTTCCGGCAGCGATCAGAAGGTCGGTTTGTCTACAGAGAAAGGCGGGGATTTGGAGGACGGCGCAAACTTCCGAAACGGGTTTTGCTTCCTCCGGGTAGTGAATATCGGTCAAGACGGGGACCTCGAGCTCTTCTTTCACTTTTTTTAAGATGCGCAAGCCTTCTTTTAGCCCCGGTCCGCGATAGGAGTCGATCGAAGAGCGGTTGGCTTTGTCATAACTCGACTTATAAATAAACCGAACCCCGGCGTCGCTAAAACTCTTTTTCAATTCTTCTCCGGTTTTCATCGCATGCGCTTCGCTTTCTATCACGCAGGGACCTGAAATCACGGTAAGAGGCTGATCTTTGCCCAGCTCGATTTCACCGATTTTAAACGTCAACTTCGACCTCCGTCGTTAAACTTAAAAGAAAACCTCTAGTGACTGAGCTTCGGAAACGAACGGTTGAAAGCGAGCCCCGATTATCAACCGATCGAGCTACAATATACTTGAAATTCATTTTTCTTATGACTAAAATATCATTAGATATTTATGGATTGATAGCTCAGTCGGATAGAGCATCCGCCTTCTAAGCGGACGGTCGCAGGTTCGAGTCCTGCTCAATCCGTATTTCAAGAGCATTTTTTACATGGAAAAAAAGCGGTCAGAAGGGATTTTAATAGGGGATTTTTCTTTCGGGTTAGAAAAATTCGAAGGACTGGACGCCCTATTCGTATCGTTTCGAAGTAAAGGATTTCAACAAAAGAATGTTCGCGACAGGGGAGACCGTGTCAATCGAGCTTTGGCCGAATGTATTCTTAACGCCGACGAACCTATTTTTTTGATGGGCGCGGTGGTCGATTTTATTTCACAAATTCGAAAAGAAAACATCATCGAGCAGTATACGTTTTCTTCTTTCGAGCTTTGGCTCAATCAATTTTCAAAGTTGAGCAAAGAAGAGAACTATAAAATTCGAGGGAAAATTGTGGGGAAACGGATCCCCCGCGATTCTTATCAACTCTATTTTCCGATCGGGATGGACAAGAGTTATCCCGGGACCCATTTCGTTACGGCCCACAATTCACCCGATCTGGATACGACGGTTGCCAGTTTTTGGGGCTGGGTGGACGCTTTTGCAGCGCGGGTGAGCGACGGTCTCCATATTTGGAATATTCCCGGCGGACCTCCCGTTACACAAGTGGAAATAGGATTTCTCTTTAACGATCTGTTCGGACGGGAAATTTTCGATTGCTTAGCGAAAAACCGCCTTTCTCTTACCCTGACAAGCCTCGATTTGATGACCCAGCACGGGATGGTTCGCAAACATACCCATGATTTAGCACTAAATTTCGATCACGAACGGCAAAGAAACGCCGTTGTCTTGACCGATAACGAAGGGTTTTATCTAGGGGATTGGAGGACGATCGATGTGCAAGGGGTGCGACAAATCGTGATGTCGCTCAACAATTGTCTGATGTGGTTCGAGTCTCATCTTCATATCGAACTGATTTCTTGTTTTGCCGCAAAGAAAGTAACCGTCGATCAGGTTTCGAAACAAGTGCGCGCGCTGTTGGAAATCAGAATCGATGAATGCCATCCGGCAAAGGAGCTCCCTCCGCAACAACTCCGATTTGTGAATGACTATCTCGTTAAAGTTCTCGGTGTCGACAAGGGGATGGAATCGAAATTCGAAGAGTTTGCCCTTTCGATCGAAAAGGCGGAAGTCGTTAACTTCACCCGGATCATCGCCTGGCTCCGTTCACTTCTGAAATCGCCGCTTTTCGATCGAGAGGGGGTTTTAACGGAAAATCGCCCTCGAATCTTCAATCAATTGGAAATTCTGGTGAAGATGTTATCGGATGCCTTCAGGGCGATTCGAGCCTATGTGGACAGTCTGGAAAGTGCTTTTCGGATCAAGACCGAGGTTTTCGGTTTTTCGCCCCAATATTTGAGCCACCGAACCGATATCGAGGAAATTCGGTCAAAAATTGCCGATTATTCCTATTTAACGGTTAATCAAACCGATGTGGAGGGAAGACCGATTCCTATCGGTATCGTCCATGCCCACGCCCTTCAGAAGGAGACCCTGGGAACCGTCACGCTGCGCGATTTTTGTAATCGTGAAGAGATGAAGATACCCCCCTATCTTCAAGTCATCAGCGTGATCGATCACCACAAGAGCGCCCTCAATACCGACTTACCGCCTAAAGCCGTGATCAGTGATGCACAGTCTGCGAATGTGATCGTCGCCGAAATGGCTTTTAAGATTAACGATCGGTATGGGTCGGGAGGAATGGCGCATAAAGAGATCGAAGCCCAACTCCGAGATGCTTCAAAAAAGCTCGATACGATTAAAGGAATCCGCATCTATCAACGCCTTCTTCAAAAAAAGAAAATCGTTCAAAGTAGCCGTCGGTACTATGTCTCACCCAAAAGAGAGATCATCGAATACCTTCATTTCGTCTATGCCATCTTGGACGATACCGATCTTTTGACAAAGGTTTCTCGTACGGATGTGGAATGTATGGCTTCTCTTTTAAATCGGTTAAAGTCGTTGATCCTTAGAAAAGAAGTGGAAATCGTCGATTTCGACGATATCGAAGAGGACGGGGACTTTACGGCAAAAGCTGCGGAACGTCTTCTTCAAAATGAAGATTTCCATTCCCTTTACAGCAAGATCTATAAGCATAAAGAACAAGGGGTTGATGAAAACTTTAGGCGGTGTATCGAAGGGGAAAGCTCCAATATCTTCATCGATACGAAAATCCTAAGCTACTGCAACCGCGTCGGTCAGACGAAGATTTTTGCTCGCAACTATCCAACGTTTAAGCGAATCGCTCCGAAACTTCGACGGCAATGGTATGAAAAAGCGTTGAGTATCTATGCCAATAATAGGGAAATCATGCTCCATCTTCATACCGTCTCGACGATTGCCAGTGCCGAAGAGCTCTTTAAAGGGGGGAACACCTCCTACGATTACCGAGATGAGATGTGGCTCTGGATTCCCCCGACGGAGCTTGCCGCTCAAAAGCTTAAACTGTTCCTTAGCGCATTTAAAGAGTCTCCCGCAGCTCAAAAACTCAGTTTTGAGGTGGAATTTACCGGCAACAACGGGAAGGAGCTGTCCCAATTTTTTAAAGAGAGCTTCTTGAAGATCGACCGTCTTCTGTCTAAAAACCTCGAAGATCTTCCGATAGCGATTCTCCGCTATAATGCGGCGGGGCTGAACTCTCGCAAGGCGATGATCGCCCCTTATCTTCCCCGATTGGATCGTTAGTAGACAATCATTCGGAAAAATCGGATTAGACTTTACTTTTTTCTTAGAAAAGTTTATAATCGTTACGATTAAAATAAATGGGGGTTCAATTATTT
>JBCDES010000086.1:0-3963 GCA_039179295.1 Chlamydiota bacterium | reverse complement strand
CTTATCCGGGAGATTATTCATCTACGGAGATTAAATCGGTTTCTTCCATAGGATGACCGTTTTCAAAAAACACCATCTTCTTGATCGGTTCTTCAATCCCTTGCTCATTTTCGCAATAAAAAACGACGATTCGGGGTGATCCGTTTTGGAATTGTTCCACAATATTCGGTCGCCATTCAGGCATTCTCACTTGAAGCTCCGTTTTAACGGGAGTCATCGGACTTGCTCTATTTTCCCGAGCAAAGAGGAGTAGCGGCAAAAAAGCCAAAGTGGAAAGGAATTTTTTAGACATGATCGTCACCATAAGATTTTTTTCCATTGTACTCGAAGCGATGATTTATGCACCAGACCGTCACATCGATGGCAGATCGAGTGTTTTAGCTCCCTTTTCCGGCGCTTTCGACCGGCAAAATTAAAGGAGAAATATGTGGTTTTGCCATGAAATTTGCTTTAAGTTAAGCGAGTATAAAATGAAAAAAATTCCGAAGATGTTTTATACGGACGTAAAACCTCTCTGTCATAGATGGAGTTTTTTGAGAAACTTCATCCTTTAAGCGGTGATGTTTTTTCCATATGTTAAACTAGTGTTTTAATATTCGGTTTGTCATACTTAAGATCCGATCACGAAAAAGGGATAAAAGATATGTCAGTATCGATAAATTCATCGATAGGGAAAAACTGCGTCGGTTGCAGCGGTAGCATAGGCAAAAAAAAAGCTAAAAATGCAACGTCTATGGCTTGCGGGCATCGTATCCATAACAGCTGTTTGGATATCTTGAAAAATAAAAATAAGGGACAAGGGTTTTGCCCCGAATGTGAACAAGGAAAACGTGTCGACGCAAAAATAGACGGGCTTTCCGGTGACAGTAAGATCGACTCATTTTTTAAAGGACTTCTGGCAAACGGTAAAGAATACGTCTCTCAAATATCGGGTAAGGATAAGAAGTTGAAAAAATTGCTTGAAAATAGCCTTGATTCGATCGAACGCGGTGGAGGTAACATAAAGGCTAAAAAGGTGTCTTCCGTGTTTGACTGCAAGATCGATCGTGAGGGAAACGTTCCGCCATCTGAAAAACCCGGTATAGACGGGCTTTCCGGTGGCGTTGAGAGCGGCTCGTTTTTTGAAGGATTTCTGGCAAACGGTAAAGAATACGTCTCTCAACTAAAAGATAAGAAGCTTAAAAAATTGCTTGAAAATAACCTCGAGTTGGTCGAGCACAATGTCGATAAAATGAAGGAAAGCGTTCGAGAGGGAGATAATATAAAGGCTAAAGATCGATCTTCCGTTGTTGACTGCGAGATCGATCGGGGAGGAAACGTTCCGTCATCTGAAAAAGGCGGTGATGAATTAAAGAAGTTTAAGGGGCGTGTAGCAATCATCGAGAATGTGCTTGCAGATATCTCCGGTCAGCTAAAGCTGGATCGGGAACTCGATGAAATACTGGATAAGTCGCTTAATTACATAAATAGACAGCCGATCGGTCGTCTACCCGATCGGTTGCTCGGTCAGGTGACTAAAGAAATCGTCGGAGAGATGTTCGGCGAGGCGAATAACGATAGGGAGCGACTTAAGGAGCTACCCATTGGGGATCTTTTCGAAAAGCTCGATCGGATCATTCGGGAAAAGGTCGAGAAATTAGAGCCCAAGAATGAAAAAGGGGAGAAACCGGTCGGATACGATAGACCACTCTCTTCCGTGTCTACGGTTAGCCGAAAACCCTCAGCCGTTGAGTCTCAAGAAATATTTAATCGAGAGATCATTAAAAGCGGTGAAGGTTTTCGACCGCCGATAGAGATAAAAAAGACGTCCGTTCGAAAGACCGAATATGTCCTCAATATGGATGAGGACCTTATTAAAACACTAGGTCGGTGTCATGATTACATAAATAGACAACCGATCGACCGTCTACCTAAAGAGTCGTTTGTTAGAGTGACCGAAGAAATCACAGAAAAGATTTTAGGTGTAAACGACAACGAGCAACTTAAAAAGCTGTCCGATAAAGATCTTTTCGAAAAGCTCGATCGGATCATTCGGGAAAAGACTGAGAAATTAGAGCGCAAGAATGAAAAAGGGAAGAAAAAACCGGTCGGATATGAAGGAGACGAGTCGAAGAAAAGACCTAAAAGGCTATCCAAAGGCAAAATGATCGGCTATGCCCTCGTCCTTTTCGGACTCGTCCTAGTTCCCTTTATTTGGTCTTGGAAACATGTTTTTAGAGGTCGATTGCCCTATCTCTTGAAGCGGATCAAGTATTCCGGTCTTCGATAAGAGCGGATCAAAGCATCGATATCGCCGGATTTTTTCCCCTCTTCCGGGTCCCGTTTTCCAACGGATAAGGGGGGTGAAAATCGGGGCTTTTTTGAAAGACTTTATTTTTAGAGTCGCCTTTCCTCTGACGTTGAACTAGCCTTTTAATGCTCGGTTTGCCATACTACGATCGATTCAAGAAAAAAAGGATGAAAGACATGACCAGTCCGTCAAACAAGCTATGGTGGGATGACTGCTCCGTTTGCAGAACTCCCATAGACGAAAAAAACCCTGAAGCGATGTATGGGGTATGTGGGCATTCTTTTCATAAAAGTTGTTTAGATACCTTGGAAAATCAAGGACGAGAGGTTTGTCCCGACCCCAATTGCCAAACCGACTTAAGAGGAAGAGATGTCGAAGTAAGAGTAGACAGGATTCTTAACGAGACCGATTCGAGTCTAATAGCCGTTGCGAACTCTATAATTACTACTGAAAAGGGTCTATCTCGATCATTAACCTATGCCTATGCGGAAAACAGGGAAGCTTTAAGAAATGTCGCCGAGAAGTTAAAAGAGAAAATGGAAAACAAGAAGTTTGGAGAAACGTTTGAAGATTGCCTTAAATTATACGCAGATCGTTTCTTTGGTAAGCTGAAAGATTCCGGGATCAACCGGCGATCAACCGCTCCGTTACCTAAAAAATCCGATCATGAATCGAAGAGGTTTGGGATGCGTAAAAAGTTGATTGATCAAGGGGTTGCAAATATATCCCGCAAGCTACAACCGGACGAGAATCGCGGTAAAATATTGGATAAGTGTCTCGATTATATCAATAGAAAACCGACCGATTGTCTACCTAATAAATTCCTCATTCGGGTAACCGAAGAAGTCGTTGAAAAGATGTTCGTTGAAACCGACAACGAGCTGCTTAAAAAGTTGTCCGATAAAGATCTTTTCGAAAAGGTCGATCGGATCGTTTGGGAAAAGACCGAGAAATTAAAGTGCAAGAATGAAACAGGGGAGAAACCGGTCGGATACGATAGACCACTCTCTTCCGTGTCTACGGTTAGCCGAAAACCTTCATCCGTTGAGTCTCAAGAAATGTTTAATCGAGAGATCATTAAAAGCGGTGAAGGTTTTCAAACGCCGGTAGAGGCGAAAAAGGGGGCCGTTCGAAAGACCGAATATGTCCTCAATATGGATGAGGACCTTATTAAGACACTAGGTAGGTGTCATGATTACATAAATAGACAACCGATCGACCGTCTACCTAAAGAGTTGTTTGTTCGAGTGACCGAAGAAATCACTGAAAAGATGTTCGGCGAGGGCAATAAGGATAGGGAGCGACTTAAAGATTTGTCCGATAAAGATCTTTTTGAGAAGCTCGATCGGATCATGGGGGAAAAGCCTGAGAAATTAGAGCGCAAGGTTGGATACGATGGACCATCTTCTGAGCCTACAGGTAGTCGAGAACGTCCGTTCGCTCCGTTTCAAGAGGCGGTTGATAAAGGGTCTGCCGATGCGGAGGGAAAAGAGGGAGGAGACGAGCCGAAGAAAGGACTTGAAAAGCTATCCAAAGGCAAAATGATTGCAAATCAAAAAGGGGAGAAACCGGTCGAACGATCTCCCGGGTCTGTTGAGATCTGGTAAACTACATTTGATAGAAAAATGGCCGAACTTTTTCTGCTATGTGAAAAGTAATGACCTCCCGCCAGT
>JBCDES010000107.1:0-2166 GCA_039179295.1 Chlamydiota bacterium | reverse complement strand
CCCACCACACCCACCTTTAACACACACCACACCTCCGTACCACACCGCCCTCTACCACAGACCACACCGCCCTCAATCACAGACCACAGCTCCGTACCACACCGCCCTGTATCACAGACCACAGCTCCGTACCACACCGCCCTGTATCACAGACCAAAGCTCAGTACCAAAACGCCCTGTATCGAAGGAAAAGAGGATCAACATGAAGAAATGCTTATCGATTTTTTTAACGACCGGTCTCTTGTTATTTGCGAATGAGAAAGAAGAGCGGGCCCGAGAGCTTTGTAATTTTACGAAAGAAATCTTTTCGATTTTAGAAGATCAATCCCATGTTGTCGAGCCGGATCATTTAGCAAAAGCATATGCTTCATCGATCGAGAAGCTCCATGCTTATGAAACGGGAGAAAACCCCGAGCTTGCAGAACTTGCCCAAAAATTTATTTCCTCTTTAAACAATCAAGAGGATACGAAAGAAGCTTTGGGAGATGCCGTTTCCTCCTTAGGTCGGTTGGTAAAATGTTCCGTAGACGACGAATATTTTCGGACCGATACTTCATTCCTCCTTCATAAAAAAGACATTCAAAATGCACTCCGATTTATGGAACGGCATTTGGGCAAGCGCCTTCCGGTTCCGGAGGAAAATAGAATCAATTTTCATAAAGTGATGATCGAGTCCCTTGCCGATCAAAAATATGATATCGCTCTTTATGCCTACTTTAAAATTGCCGAGACCCGCTGTCAAAAGTCATAGTTTTCTATGAAGATCGGGTAGACATGCCGGTCATAGCCCCGTCTTCGACGGAAGTCGGGGAAGTATCGGGCGACTATTACCGGTCCGCTCCGATACCTATGCCTGCAATTTGCCGCTGCGGTGCATCGGGTCGATTCTCGTCTACGTCTGA
The DNA here is from genome assembly GCA_039179295.1 of Chlamydiota bacterium. Classification (GTDB taxonomy): domain Bacteria; phylum Chlamydiota; class Chlamydiia; order Chlamydiales; family Simkaniaceae; genus Neptunichlamydia. The sequence continues at coordinate 1,264 of JBCDES010000107.1, read as the reverse complement.
TCCTTGGATGCCGTAAGAACCTTGCTTACTCGGGCGGTTCTTCAATCGGTCGTTAAGCCGGTTGAACTTCTTATGTCGATTGCGGTTGATCGCTCGTAGGTATCCCCGGACCACTTTTGATCCCGTTTTGCATCTCTTCGGGCAATCGGTCTTCCGCAAGATGCTAACGCTTCTCTAGGGGTCAACCCTTTATTCTCGGAGTCATACGGATGTGTCGGCAACTCGTTGTCAGCGTTTACCTCGCTGTTCGGTTTGTTTTGTTGATAGGGGGATTGGTGTTGTCCGATAAGCCGTTCACCGGATTCCTGCGCTTGTTGTTGTGTCGGTTGCAATCCCTCTGCCCGCCCCCCTTTTTTCCGGGAAACGTCATCGATTTTGCAAGAGCCGAATCGGTATGGGCGGTTAACTTAAAACCCGATAGACTGGGGCAGGTAGGACTTGAACCTACGACCTACGGGTTATGAGTCCGCAGCTCTAACCGCTGAGCTACTGCCCCGAAAGAGCTTATGACTATAACAGCTAAAGGATTATTTGTAATGGAACGATTTTTTGACACCGATCGAGGTGTGCGACATGAGGGGATCCCAGCCCGATCTTCCCACTTTCTTTTCCCTAAGCGATAAAGGTTTCGATTTTTTTAAGGGGGCAAAGTCGATGGTAAAAATATCTCACCCGAACCGACCCGATTTTCAATCGATTGCGCGATGATAACCCGTCGGTTTCATCCGATCGGGTTAGGAAATGCCTCGAAAAGATTACAAGTCGGTTCTTCGCTTAATATCTTGATCGAAAAAGGCTTTAATTTTTTCTTGGTCTCCCGAAACGAGTACCTCTTTCAGCTCTTTTGCAACATCGGGATTGTTGGCAGCAAGTTTTTCAACCAACGGGGAAGCTTTTTTAAGCAACTCTTTTTCCGATAGAGAAGAATCGCAACACAGCTGGAAAAGGTCGTTGAGGGTCGATAGGTTGTCTTTAAGTCGTGCCGCTTGACTTTGGAATTTTTTTGTTAATTTTGACTCCGGTAGGTTTGCCATAAGTACTCCTTAATTGAATCTTATTTCATTCAACATATATACACAATAAATAAATTTTTTTGCCGATAATTTCAAGTCCTCTGTATAGATAAGAAGTATTGCTTCTCTATGAAAAAGGAAGAAATTTTTAAGTGATTGGTAATGAGTACTCGGTGTGTTAAGTGCATTTTTTTTAGTTTTTTATGGGTTGCCGCCCCAATTTCCGGATCGACGGGAACGGATGATTTTAT
>JBCDES010000108.1:0-2102 GCA_039179295.1 Chlamydiota bacterium | reverse complement strand
GGACCTCGACCCAACCGAATACCTTCACCGAAGAGGTCGTTACCGAGATGAAAAAACATGTCGTGCGACCGATCATCTTCCCCCTTTCCAATCCGACGTCCAAATCCGAAGCGCACCCGGCCGATCTGATGAAGTGGACGAAAGGGCAGGCTTTAATCGCAACCGGAAGCCCTTATCAACCGGTAAAATATGAGGGGAAAGATTACTTGATCGGTCAATGCAACAATGTCTTTATCTTCCCGGGTGTCGGTCTGGGCGTCATCGCATCGGGGGCGACCCGTGTGACCGATCAAATGTTTTTAGAGGCTGCAAAAGTTCTGAGTCGTTATGCGCCCGTTATCCATCACCCTTACGCCTCATTATTTCCGAGCATTACCGAACTACGGTCGATTTCCGAAGATGTTGCCGTTGCCGTAGCAAAAGAAGCGATTCGAGAAGGTGTTTGTCCCGATCCTCCGCAAGATATCGAACGGACCGTTAAAGAAAACATGTGGACGCCGAAGTATCCTCGGTTGAAGAAGATGAAAAAATAAATTTGAGATACCCCCCCCCGGTCGTCCCCTTTTAAGAGATAAGTTTCTTGCCTGTTGAAAGTTTGCCGTGTTAAAATCGCCATTTTCGACCATTCGTTTAGTAGGGAGCTGCCATGCATCTTAGGGAAGAAATTTTAGAAATCGACGGCTACGAAAGAGTGATAAAAGTGACCGACTCCGATTCGGGGCTCATCGCCATTATCGCGATACACAATACCGTTTTAGGTCCCGGTCTCGGAGGAACCAGAATCTATCCCTATAAAAATTTTGATGAAGCATTGACCGATGCTCTCCGCCTTTCCAAAGGGATGACCTACAAAGCGGCGATTGCCCAAGTGGGATTGGGAGGAGCCAAGAGCGTCATCATGGCAGACCCTAAAACGGACAAGACTCCGGAGCTTTTACAGGCCTTCGGAAAAGCCGTGAATCGTTTGGAAGGAAAATACATTTGCGCCGAAGATGTCGGTTGTACGCCGGCAGATATCGATACGATTTTACAAACGACGAAATATGCGTGCGGGGTTCATAACCTTAGGGGAAGCGGAAACCCGTCGTCATTTACCGCTCACGGGACCTTTTTGGGAATCCGATCGGTCCTTCAGGAGCTTGACGGCTCCGATTCGCTTCAAGGAAAGACGGTTGCGATCCAAGGAATCGGTAGCGTCGGTAAAAAACTGGTAGAGCGCCTTTTTTGGGCGGGAGCAAAATTGATTATCAGCGATCTCGATCTCGGTGTGATCGAGCATTTCGCTCACCGGTTCGGTGCGGAAATGGTCGGTCCCGAGCAAATTGTCGCAGTCGAATGCGACGTTCTGGCTCCTTGCGCATTGGGAGGGATTCTCAACCGGGATACAATCCCGAAGCTCAAGTGTCGAGCCGTTGCAGGCTGTGCCAATAATCAACTTTTAAAGCCCGCAGACGGCGATCACTTGCAACAAAGAGGGATCCTCTACGCTCCCGATTTCGTCATCAACGCCGGCGGGCTCATCAACGTGATGAACGAGCTTTCCGGCGGAGGATATCGGGCGACAAAAGCGCGCGATATGATCGATCAGGTCTATCACCAACTGCTACAGATTTATGAAATTGCGCAGCAAAACAAGACATCGACCCATCAAGCGGCCGTCAGCCTTGCCGATCATCGACTGGATAAAGAAATCGGCAAGAGGACCGAAGAGCTCTGTTTTCCCTTTGCCTCATCGACATCAACCGTTACATAGCATGGTGAGAGGTCGGGGCGAACCCCACGTTCGCTCGACCATAACGTCTGATAATAGATATTATGTTGCTAAAGAAAGAAATCCGACCTACCGATTTCGGTTGGCAAAAAGGGGGTAAACGGTTAGGATGCCTCCCATATCGGAAGCAACCGCGAGAATTGAAGCAAATAGAGAATGTTAGACATTGACACCAAGAAACGGCTAGACGATTTACGCAACATTCTCGTCGGCAAAATCCCCGGGCCCCAGAGTCAAGTAGAACAAATCACCACCGGGCTCCTCTATAAATTCATGCATTACATGGATGTAGAAGCAGTCGAGATCGGCGGTGTTCCATCATTCTTCGTTG
>JBCDES010000068.1:0-5720 GCA_039179295.1 Chlamydiota bacterium | reverse complement strand
TCGGTTAAGACCGTCATCGAAATCGTATCATTTTTCTCCCATCTTTTGTAAGGTGTTTCGCTAAAAAAATCCATCATGTATGCTGGAGAGTCGGAGGCTATCGATATACCGCCCTCCATCCTAAAAAGTGATTTTTTCCGGATCTTGACTTGATACGATAGCTCTCTTGTAACAACGGGAAATCTGTGCAACCGAAGACTTATCCAAAAAAGGTTCATGGGATCGATCCGGATCAAATCGACCCCAAAGCCCTATACATTTTAGACAAGCTGCGCGCCTCCGACCATACCGCCTACCTGGTCGGCGGAAGCGTTCGCGACCTTTTACTGAAAAAAAAACCGAAGGACTTCGATATCTCCACCTCAGCAAAACCCGAACACATCAAACGCCTCTTTCCGAGCTCCATACTGATCGGAAAAAGATTCCGTTTAGCCCACGTACGTTTCGGAAGAAAGGTGATCGAAGTGTCTACATTTCGATCGGGAGATGTTGAAAACGAGGAGTTGATCACGGAGGATAATATCTGGGGCACTCCCGAAGAAGATGTTCTCCGACGCGACTTCACGATCAACGGTCTTTTCTACGATAGCGAAAAAGAAGAAATCATCGACTATATCGGCGGCTACCCCGACATTGAGAAAAAGATTCTCCGAGCCATCGGTCTTCCGCACCAACGTTTTAAACAAGATCCCGTCCGGATGATTCGTTGTTTAAAATTTCAAGCGAGATTCGGCTTGGACGTTGAACAAGAGGCCGAACGGGCTTTGATCGATTGCAAAGGAGAGATCACCAAAAGCGCTCATGCTCGCGTTTTAGGAGAGGTTCTCCAAATGCTCGAGTCGGGGGTTTCGAAAAATTTCTTTCGGTTGATGACGGCTCACGGGCTATTGCAACAAATCTTACCGGCTCTTGCCGAGCAGCTGGAAACCTCCGAAGGGAATGAAATCTATGCTTTTCTGGAAGAGGCTGACGGAATCATCCGACAGCCCCGTCGGATCGCTCTCGAGCATCCGGTTCTTTTGGCATGCCTGACGTTCCCTCTACTGGAACGACACCTAAAAACACGGTTTATCGCCCGAGAAAAAATTCCCCATCTCGGGGATATTTATCGAGAAGCGGCTCTTTTAATCGATACGATTTTCCACGCCTTCCTCAAAATTCCTCGCCGTTTAAAAATTCGAACGTTGAGCATTCTGATCTCTCAATACCGAATCACCCCGTTTCAAAAGAAGAAAAAACCGAAAATACGTATCCCTCGCGCACCGGAGTTCGGTCTTGCCCTCCAGTTTTTTAACATCCGTTGTCGCTTGGAACCCGGCTTGCAACAGATCCGCGATCAATGGGAACGAGCCTTTAAAAAAGTAACCGTTGACGAAATGCCCCCTCGGCTCCGAAAAAAGGAACGCCGTCCCGGGAAGCCCCGGAAAAAGATATGTTGATACGCCCGTTTGAAATTTCGGGTAAAACCGAAGCTCTCTTCGTCGGTCCTCCCCTTGAAAAAGGTCCTCTCCCTACACTGCTCTACTTTGCTCTTTCGGCTAAAGATAGTCTGCAATCCCACCCCTTCAACCAACCGGTCCGCCATTTAAAAGATCTCCCGTTAAGAATTTTTTCCGTCACCCTTCCGGGACATGAAAATAGCCCCCCTCCGGGAAATGTATTGAGTATCTGGGAACAGCGGATGAAAAAAGGGGACCCGGTCATCCCCCGTTTTATCGATTCGGTCCGGGAAATTGCAGACCGCCTCCAACCCCATATTCTAGAGAAACGGTTAGCGGTAGCCGGTCTTTCGCGCGGCGCCTATATCGCCTGTCATGTCGCCGCAGTCTGTCCGACGGTTTCTACGATTCTAGGCTTTGCCCCTCTCACTCGGTTCGACGTTGCAAGAGATCTCGATCTCGAAACCCTGATTTCTCAGCTGTATACCAAAGCTATTCGGTTCTATATCGGCAATCACGATACCCGTGTAGGGACGGAGCATACCTTTTCTTTTATCTCGAAACTCGCGGCAGAAGCGCATAAAAACGGGATCCGCTCTTGCCCGATCGAACTGTTGATCGGACCCTCGATCGGTTATAAAGGACACGGGACCTCAGCCGAAGTTTTTCAGGCGGGAACCGAATGGATCAAACGAGCCCTCCTAAATGGGTAATGACCTTTTTATTTTTGCCGGAGAGGCAAGCGGTGATCTTCATGGAGAAAAACTCCTCAAAGAGCTCTACACTTTAAATCCGAAGCTCAAGATTAAGGGGGTCGGAGGACCGAAGATGCGCGCCGTAGGATTGGATTGCATCTTGCCGATGGAAGAGTTTCAAGTGATGGGATTTATCGACGTCTTCCCTTCCCTTCCCCGGTTATACGGAAGGTTCAAAAGGATAAAAAAAGAGATCTTAACCGATAAGCCGAAGGCGGTCGTCACGATAGATTATCCCGGATTTAGCTTGCGTCTGGCAAAAGCTCTTGCCCGAAAAGGGTCCGAAGCCAAACGTATCCATTACGTTTGCCCGACGGTTTGGGCTTGGGGAAAAGGGAGAATCTCGAGTATGGAACGTTTTTTAGATCGGGTTTTAACCATCCTCCCTTTCGAAGCCGATCTTTTCTCAAAAGATCGCATTAGCGCCACGTATGTCGGGCAGCCGTTAATCTCCCGAATCGAAAACCACCGTTACGAATCTCATTGGCAGCGGCGGTACGGAATTGAAAATCGAGGTCCGATCCTTTCGATCTTCCCCGGCAGTCGAGAAAAAGAAATCGGTCGCAATTTTCCCCTTCAACTGAAAGTGGCAAAAAAAATTCAACAAGCCTATCCGGAACTCTTAATCGCCATCTCTTGTTCCGACGATAGGTTTCTGCCGTTACTTAAACGGCAAGGGAAAGATCTGATGATCATTCAATCCGATCATTCCTATGAACTGATGCAAACCTCTCACCTTGCAATCGCCACTTCGGGAACGGTTACTCTGGAGCTTGCTCTTCATCATATACCGACAGTCGTTACCTATGCCATGAGACCGCTGGACGTCCTGATCGCTCAAAACATTTTTCAAATCGACCTCCCCCATTTTGCCCTTCCCAATATTATCGTTAGCGGAGAACTTTTCCCCGAACTTTTCGGTCCCCGTCTGAAGGAAAAAACCCTTTATCAAAAAACGGAAGCCTTTATGTCCGATCAATCGACCCGTTCCGAGTGCATCGAAAAATGCAAAAAACTGGGAAACTTTCTCGGGAAAAAAGATGCCGGCAAAGAGGCTGCTCGCGCTATAGTGGAATCGCTGAGCGGATAAAAGTTTTTTAGCCTTAACCCGTCACGCGGCAAGTCGAAAAGGATAGTTCCGCAGCCGCGGAAAGGGGGTCGGGATCGACTAAAATCGATCGTTGCTATTTATTTTTGCCTCGTCTAAAGTCATCACTTCTTATGAAGAATGCTTTTGAAGTTCACATCAACCGCTTCGGAAACGGTCGGACGGAAAAAATCGACGAAACCCTCTCTCCAAAGATCATCGATATCGATGAAGAGGATCTTCGGTTTAAACATCCTATCCGACTTTCCGGTAAAGCTTATCCGGTTCGGGATCGTTTGATGATACAACTGAAAATCGAGACCGAGGTCGAGATTCGCTGCCTCATCTGCAACGAACCGACCCCGAAAAAAATCATTATCCCTTGTTTTTATCACACGAAAGAAATTGCAACGATTAAAGGAGATATTTACGATTGCACGAATCCCGTCAGAGAAGCGGTTGTACTAGAAATCCCTTCTTTTGTAGAATGTATGGAAAATTGCCCGAAGCGGCTCGAATTAAAGAATTATTTAAGCAAAGGGGAAACCCGACTTCCCTTCGCAGACCTTAACTAGGAGTAAAGCAGTGGCAGTCCCACGCAATCGACATTCAAATGCGCGAAAAAACAGCAGGCGTGCACACGATGCAAAAAGAGAAAAACAAGCGGCGGTTTGTTCGAACTGCAAAAAAATGCATCTTCCCCACCGTATCTGTCCCTTCTGCGGACAATACAAAGGACGCCCGTTCCTATCGGAGGAGACGGCGGAATAAAGAGGCGATCATCGGACTCGATCCTTTGGACGGAGATCGAAAAAACTTCGACCTTCGCCTCCGTCCCGTTATCCGATCCCGCCGGGCGGGAGACGATAACCTTCCGATTTCGGTTCGAAAAACAAGGGAGACTCCGACCCCGACCGATGAACATTTTTCTTAAAAAATAGAGTTTGCCGGATTCCTTGAAATCGATTGCCGAATCATGTATGGTTGAAGCCAATACAACCCGACACGGACCGGTAAAACCGATGAAAGAAATTCTTCTAAACGTAACCTCTAAAGAAAAACGATGCGCAATACTGAAATTCGGAAAACTGCAAGATCTGATCGTCGAGCGCAAATCGAATCGACAACTCACCGGTAACATCTACCGTGGAGAGGTGATCAATATTCTTCATAACATTCAATCGGCCTTCATCGCGATCAACGAAGGGGAAAACGGCTTTATTCATATCAGCGACATCGTCGAAAACACTCAGAAATTCCAAGAAATGTTCGATATGGAGTTTGACTGGGACTGTGACGTCAGCTCTATCAAACCCCATAAACTGAAAGATGCCGACATCTCAAAATTCATGGAGATCGGACACCCCGTCCTGGTTCAAGTCGTTAAAGAACCGATCGGTTCGAAAGGGGCTCGTCTTACCTCAAACATCACGATTCCCGGTCGCTACCTCGTTCTCCTCCCCAATACCCCGCATAGAGGGGTATCGAGAAAAATTACCGACAATTCCGAAAGGGATCGGCTAAAAAAAATCATCCGCGCTTTTAAAATGCCGCAAGAAATGGGGCTGATCTGTCGAACCGCGAGCACGAGTGCTTCCACCGACAAACTCATCGCCGAAGCTACGGAACTTTTAGCAATTTGGGAAAAAATTCAAGAAGACTTTAAGCAAACGGAGCAACCCTCTTGTCTTTATAGAGAGTCCGATCTGGTAAAAAAAGCCGTACTCAAAGCGATCAATAAAAAGTTCACGCGGATCCTTATCGACGACTACAAGACCTACCGATACTGTCGTCAGATTTATAGTCGCTGCAAGGAAGACCATGTCCTAAAGTTAGAATGTTATCGGGATAAAGTCCCGATGTTCGATCGCTTCGGTGTAGAAAATGAAATCGAGCGGTGCTTAAGACGTAAAATCTGGCTTCAAAGCAGCGGATATATCTTTTTCGATAAAACCGAAGCCATGTATACGATCGATGTAAACTCCGGCAAGAGCACCTCCTCGAACGAGAATATCGATGTGGAAGAGACGCTTGTCCGGATCAACATGGAAGCGGCTGAGGAAATAGCTCGCCAGCTCCGTATCCGAAATATCGGCGGACTCGTTATTTGTGACTTTATCGATATGCGATATCGTAGAAATCAAAGAAGGGTTCTCGACAGATTAAAAACAGCCATGCAAGAAGACTCCGCTAAATGTACGATTTTAGGGATGAGCGATTTCGGACTCGTAGAAATGACGCGTCAACGGACGAGAGAGTCGCTGATTCAGACCCTGTTCGTTCTTTGTCCCTATTGCAACGGGAAAGGGATGATCAAAAACTTCGAAAGCACTTCTATAGAAATCGAGCGAGCCGTTAAAAAACTCACCGCCACCGATAAAGAGCAACGGGTAGAGCTCGTCATGCACCCCGAAATGTATGATTTTTTGTCCAAGGGCG
>JBCDES010000001.1:0-59826 GCA_039179295.1 Chlamydiota bacterium | reverse complement strand
TGTGAAAGGAGATCTTTAGCCTCGCGGTTAGAAATATTCCCCTGTTTACTCTGAAGAGCGTGAGTAAAAAAGCTCCGAAACTTTAACAGACCTCGCGGAGTCGCAATCGATTTATGGGCTACCGCTCGAGTCATCGTCGATTCACTCAATGTTAAAGCTCTAGCCGCTTCTTTCATCGTCATAGGACTAGGATGATTCCGTATCCCTTCTAAGAATTCTCGTTGCTTTTTAAGGAGATAGGTCGCGATTTGTCGAAGGGTTTTCTTCCTTCTATCAACAATGCGGGTGAGCCAATTTGCCGCTGCAAGGTGTCGCTGAATGAAATCGATTTCATTTTGATTTGCATCAGGGTTTTCAAGGACTTTTAAATAGGTCTCGTGCACCTCGAATCCGGGAAGGTCTGAGTCGTTGACTTCGATTCTCCATGAATTTCCCTCTTTTATCATCGAAATATCCGGTGTCAAAGGTGGGTTAAAGTCATCTTCAAAGCATCTGCCCGGAAAGGGATTTAATGGACGAAGCTCACGGCGCACCATCTTTTTTATCTCGGTGCTATCTATCTTTAGGGATTGGGAAATTTTTCCTAAGCGATGATGGAGTAGATCGTTATAATGTCGGTCAACGATTTGATAGATGGGATGACATTTTTTTTCTTCTAATTGAAGAAGGAGGGCTTCTCGAACATTCCTCGCCCCCAGTCCTATCGGTTCGATGCGTTGAAATTTTTTCAGGACGGCTTCCTTCCCCATCAATTCTTGTTCCGAAAGGGTTAAAAACCCCTTTTTATCGAGAGATCCGGCAATTTCGCGTGCGATTTCTTTTTCTTCGGCGGTTTCGAATAAAAGTTCGATTTCGTGGACCAAATAGTCATAGAGGGTGACTTTCGAACCGATAAGGGAAGTGTCAATAGGACCGGAAGGGCTATGAGTGAGTTTAAGCAGGGGGTTTTTCTCGATTTCCCGTTCCAACCAGCCATTTAGCTCAAAAGTAGGCATGATCAATACGTGAAAAGCCCGCTCCATCGCAACGCTCATAATCAAGCGTTGATCTTGTCCGACGTTTTGCTGAAATTCCATTTTATCCCCCTATAGCTCAATCGATTTAGCTATAATTTGCCTTATATCATCGATGGAATTTCGGCGAGGGATATTTTTTTAATAGATTGATGAATAGTTTGTTAACGATTCTATAATGGCTTCGATTTAAAATTTTATCGATAACGAAGCCCCTTCGGTCGGCATTAAGCTCTGCAGCTCGAAAGTAGTTACGGCGAACCTCTTTTTTCGAGTAAAGATGAAAACGTCGATCAAAAGAGTGAGTGTAAGTATGAAGCTTGACACTGAAAACGACACGGACGGATTGAGAATTTGTCGGGAAGACCCTCGAGATCGATCTTCAGAGCTCGAGCGACCGTTGCCCGAGAGAGAAGAGTTTCGAGCCTTTAACGACCTAAGCAAAGACTCATTTTGAATCACGGTCGGTCTATATAATTTAGAAGGTGCCCGGGAACTTCTTTTAAAAATCTCGAGGGACACATCACTTTTGAAATTCCCCATATGAAACGGTAGGTGGCGGCTGTTAAATAGAGCCACCGTTTCGCTCGCGTTATTCCCACGTAGCAGAGGCGTCGCTCTTCTTCCAAGGCTTCAATAGAGTCTTTGGAATGAATATGGGGGAAGAGATCTTCTTCCATGCCGACAATAAAGGTTAGAGCAAATTCCAATCCCTTTCCGTGATGGAGGGTCATCAAACGGACCGAATCTTGTGAGGGATGGTCATCCGGACCCGATTTTAGAGAGAGCTCTTCCAAAAATTGAGTGAGAGTGGGATGTTCTCTTTCTTCGCTCCACTCTGCGGCCTTATTGATTAACGCTTCGAGGTTTTTTTTCCGGTCCTCATAACTTTCCGGATCTTCTTTTAATAGGCATTCATAGCCGGAGAGTTCGATCGCTCCTTGAACCGTTTCTGCCAGAGGTTTCCCGGCATCAACCATCCCCTTCAATAGATCGATCACTTTTAAATAATCATTTAACCCTTGTTCGAGTCGCTTGGTTAGCTTGACGGCGCGAGATTCTCGACGTAAGAGTTTTCGGACAAGAGAAAAGATGGGGAGTTCACGGTCGGTTGCCGCATGCCGTAACTTAACAACGGTTGCATTCCCGATTCCCCGTTTAGGTAAATTAACGGTTCGGGCAAAGGCGAGGAAATCGGAGTCGGAAACCGTCATTCTCAGGAGGGATAAGATATCTTTAATTTCACGTCGCTGATAAAAAGAGAGTCCTCCGTAAATGATGTAGGGGATCCGGTATTTTAACAGGGCATCTTCAAAAGTACGTGACTGAGAATTGGTCCGGTAAAAGATCACGGATTCCTTTAAAGGAATCCGTTCTTTTCTTGATTTTCTCATCAGTTCTTCAACGACGAAAAAAGCTTCTTCTTTCTCATTTTCGGCAATGTAAACCCCGATTTTTTCTCCTACTCCGAGGTCGCTCCAAAGGTGCTTTTCATACCGCTTTTCATTATGTCGAATCAAACCGTTGGCAGCATCCAAAATATTTACGGTACTGCGGTAATTTTGCTCTAAGTTGATCACTCGAGCATTTTTATAATCTTTTTCGAAATCCAAGATATTATGGATGTCGGCGCCGCGCCAGGAGTAGATCGATTGATCGGGATCTCCGACGACGAAGATATTATTTCTTGTCCCGACCAGTAGTTTTGTCATCGAATACTGAGCGGCATTGGTATCTTGGTATTCGTCGATGAGAAAAAAAGTCCACCGCTTTCGATAGTGCTCCAGAGTTTCCTTCGATTCGAGAAAAAGCTTTACCGTTAAATAGAGTAGATCGTCGAAATCAAGGGCATTGTATTCCTTGAGCTTTTGTTGATAGGTCATGAAAACATCTTTTAAAATTTGATCGGTTTTTGAGTAACAATCGCGGTCGAGGTCATTAGGCGTTAGGAGGTCGTTTTTTGCATTTGAAATGGCTATGCGAACCGATTTCAACAGTCTCTTTTCATCTTGATAACCCATGGAGGTCAGGCAATTTTTTAAAAGATCTAAACTGTCTTTATCGTCATAAATGGTGAAATCCCTTCGGTAGCCTAGCCTATGGATCGATTCACGGAGGATACGCGCCCCTAAAGAATGAAACGTAGAGGTGAACACGGACTGATCGGATAGCATTTTGATCCGGATACCCATTTCATCGGCAGCTTTATTGGTGAAGGTCAACGCAACGATTTCGGAAGGGGGAATCCCGGCACTTAGTAGACGACCGATGCGACGGGTGACGACATGGGTTTTTCCCGCTCCCGCTCCCGCTAAAACGAGCATCGGACCTTCCAGATGGTTGATCGCTATAGTCTGCTTCGGATTCGGTCTTTTCAATGGGGCTAATCGTCTCTCTCGTTGATCGTTTTTTTCTTATAGACGGCTTTATAAGCGAAGGTCGAACCGGTCTCGGTAATCGGAAAACGACTGCGACGAGTGAGGATGGGACCTTCCGGACGGTTGATCGCTATAGTTTGTTGAGGATTGTGTATAGTAAGTATTCCCACTTGGACCGATTGCTTATATTATCGATCGTTTCTTTCTTGTCGATAGCGGCTTTCGTTTTAGGACCGATATCTCGATAGTTCTCAAATTGCTTATATTATCGATCGGTTTTTTCTTGTCGATAGCGGCTTTCGTTTTAGGACCGATATCTCGATAGTTCTCGAGAGATTGATGCCAGCCCCAGGGAAGGCGATCGATTTCTTTCGCGATCGTTCGATCATTCCAATCGGAAATTTCCACAGCGGCGATTTGGAGGACTATTTGTGCGACTGCATGCTTTGCAACTCGTTTAAGATGAGACTGATCGTAGGTTTTCGGATCGGTTTTTAGGAAATAGAGAGCCATCGAAGCGCCGAGAGCAACTGTGGAGATGATGTAAAAGGTCCGTTTTTTTCGGCCCTTCATATCGATGGCATTGAAGGCTAATTTCATCAAAAGGGGAGGGCAATGAGAAAGGACGGCAAGGGACAGGCGTTTGGTAGCGAGTTGTGTTAGAGGCTTCGGTGAGCGGTAGCATAATTTATCTTTTGCGGTTAGAAAGCTAGCGACGCTTATCCGGTTCCTAACAGTCTGCCAGAGAGATGTACATTGACTGAGAGCGGAAACGGCGTTGACATCTACCAGTGCGACGGCTTTCAAGTCAAGAGATTCGGTTGGGACGAATGCTTGAGCGATCTTGGATATAATGATCGGTTGAAAGGAGGCGAGTAGCAGATGTAGATCGCCGCGAAGAATCCCCATTTTTTATCCTCTGCTTATGATGTAACCTGTGGAAAGGATATTGGAAAAGAACTTATGAGTCAATAAAAAACGACAGAAACGGGGTGGAGGAGAGACGGGGCGGACATCGACGGCTTTAGGCGAGGTAATCCCGGTAATCGGCAAATAATTGCGACGAGTGGCGACACCGGTTTTTCCGACTCTCGCTAAGAAAAGGATAGAACCTTCTCGATGATCGATCGCTATGTCCGCCGTTGTTGCGGGTAAGCGCAGGTTTTTCTACTTACTTTTCCTCTAAAGCCTGCAATCGAGCCGTTTGTTTTTTTCCTTCGGTCTCCGGTATTTTTAGTTGTTCTTTCGTTTATCGATAGCGGCTTTCGTTTTAGGACCGATATCTCGATAGTTCTCGAGAGATTGATGCCAGCGAAGGCAATCGATTTTTTTTGCGATCGTTCGATCATTCCAATCGAAAATTTCTATAGCAGCGATTTGGACGACTATTTGCGCCAGTGCGTGCCGTGCGACTCGTTTAATGTCGGACTCGTCGTAGGCTTTCCGATGAGTTTTTAGGAAATAGAGAGCCATCGAAGCGCCGAGAGCAACTGTGAAAATGATGTAGAGGGTCCGTTTTTTTCGGCCGTTCATATCGATTTTATATCCGATGGCATTATAGGCTAATTTTATCAAAAGGGGAGGGCAATAAGAAAGGACGGCAAGGGACAAGCGCTTAGCAGCGAGTTGTGCTAGAGACTTCGGTGAGCGGCGGTATTTATCTAGTAAAACCAGCATGCCGACGGTTTTTATGAGGCTTTGAATCAGATGCGAGGGAGATTTACTGAGAAAGTCAACGGCGTCGGCATGTATCGGTGCAACGATTGTTGAGTCGAAAGGTGCGTTCGTAACGGATGCTTGAGCGATGTTAGATGTGATGACTGCTTGAAACGGGGCGATCGTTAACTGTAGCTCGCCTTGGGGAATTCGCATTTTTTTAAAAATCGGTGTTTTTCCGCGATTAAGATCATACTAGAAAAGAACTTACTGAGTCAAAAAAAAAGAGAGAAACGGCGATGGAGGAGAGACGGAGGGCACATCGATGATCATGAGGCGACAGCGACGGCTTCGATCGAAGTCATCCCGGTAATCGGCAAATGATTGCGACGAGTGCAATGCGGGTTTTTCCGATGATTTTTTAGGTAACAAAGAGCCATCAAAGCGCCGAGAGCAACTGTGAAAATGATGTAGAGGGTCCGTTTTTTTCGGCCGTTCATATCGATTTTATATCCGATGGCATTGAAGGCTAATTTCATCAAAAGGGGAGGGCAATGAGAAAGGACGGCAAGGGACAAGCGGTTAGCAGCGAGTATTGTTGCAGGTTTCGGTGAGCGGCGGTATTTATCCAGTAAAACCGACATGCCGACGGTTTTTGTGAGGCTTTGAATCAGATGCGAGGGAGATTTACTGAGAAAGTCAACGGCATCGGCATGTATCAGTGCAACGATTTTTGCATCAAAAGGTGCGTTTGGAACGGATGCTTGAGCGATGTTAGATGTGATGACTCCTTGAAACGGGGCGATCGTTAACTGTAGCTCGCCTTGGGGAATTCGCATTTTTTAAAAAATCGGTATTTTTCTGTGAGCAAAACCATACTAGAAAAGAACTTATGAGTCAATAAAAAAAGAGAGAAACGTCGATCGAGGAGAGACGGGGGGCACATCGATGATCATGAAGTGACGGCGACGGCTTTTTCCTCTGCTAACATGAGTACGGAACTTGTCCGATGCTCGACAGTCGTTTTTTGCTCCGGATGTGAGAGCGTCGATCATACCTTAAGAACCGATCGACCTTGTTTTACCGGAAGAATTACGATTCTCAAAATACTAGTTGTTAAATATTTTCCATTTCAATATATGGGTTCCGTAAGAAAGAAATTTAAACGTCAAAGGAGCAAAATATGGAAATGTCGGTCAAACAAACATCACCGATGCAAAATATGTCGGTGGCTTTAGATAGAGCGGCAGCGGAAAAAGAGAACGTAATAGTCGAAATGCATGAGTTGAAAATGATCTGTCCCACTAGGGCTGCTATTCAAAATTCCGCCGGCTTATCCGACATCGATGACGCTAGGGTTGCCGACCTATTTGAGAAGATCGTCGATCATACCGTTCCCTTTTTTGCCGAAATACAATCGATGGGGAAAGATTTTTTCCGGCTCAATGCAAAGTTAGTAGAAATCTGCCAAATGATCACCTATACCGCATCGGAAATCGATGAATATAACGGAGAAATAGAAAGTATTGATGACGCTGACGAGCGTATTGGATTTTATAAAGATATTTCCTCCGATGTTAGAAGTTCTTTGGACGACATTGCTACTAAAGTTGAAACACTTCGTAAAGAGATACTTAAGCTGGATGAAAAAAGTGAAGGGCTAAATAAAGGAATCGAGGAGTACCGCTCCGGTGTAAACGATATCGATAAGAAGGCGTCGACGATTCAATCCGAATGCGATTCAAACCTCAAAGCGATACAAAGGGACAAAACAAAAACTGTTGTTTCCGGAGGAATAATCACTGTGAATGGCAGGCTGACCGGAGGTCTGTTCGGATTCGGCGCAGTCAATTATTGGAATCCCGCCGGTTGGATAGCTTTGGCAGGAGGAGCGACCATAACGGGGTTAAATATTGCAGCGGCAAGAGCACTCGATGATCGATATGAATCATCGGAAAAAAATGGGAAAACCGAAAAACAGCTCTTTTCGGAAGACAAACGACTCACTACTTTTATTCGATCCGATATTCAAAGAAACTTAGAAACCGTTAGAAAGGTGAGCCGTTGTTTTTCATTACTTTTAGAAAAACTCAAGGAAGGAACCGAATCACTTTTGGATCAACTGAGTCGGTTTGATGAGACTCTGAAAAAGATTGAAGCATCGGGAGAAGAAAAAGAAAGGATGATCAAGACGAGATGGAACGCCTTTGCCAAAAATTTCTCTGAAATCGGGGAAAAAGCGATCAAATACTTGCAGGCATGATCAACCGAAGGAGGGAAGGATCAGGAGCTTAAAGAGATTTCCCTATTTTCTTAAGTTTTGACAATTCGGGCAATAATGGGTCGTTTGACTCGCTGCATGGGGGCGGTGTTTCCGGCGGTCGATCGTTTCATTGCAACGCATGCAACGGCTGCGGTTAAAAACGGTAAACCAACGGTAGTCGGTACGGTTTTCGCAGAGCTCTCTAACCGCTCCGATTCCCCGACATAGGGCGTCATATTCCGTCGGAGAGACGGCCGGCAGCGATAGCCACGGGCTCAATTTTGCGCGTGCCAAAATTTCACAGGCCAAATAGTTTCCGATTCCCGACGGGGCGGTAAATTGGTCTTGAAGCTCTCGTTTGATATCTCGCCTTCTCCGCTTGACACCTTTTTCCCACTCCGTAAACGATCGGGGCGAAAAGTGGGTTAAATCGGGCGCAAGTTTTTGAAAGATAGCGAGCGCATCGATCCGAGTATCGGGAAAATAACGGACGGTGGAAAGACAACGAATATCGAGATAGTCTAGGATTTTGCCGTTTCTAAAATGGATGCGAAAACGGCAATAGTTTTTAGAACTTTTTAGGACGGGTAGGTTAAAAATCGTATCCAGTCGTCTTTTATAGTCGAAACCTCTGATATGGGGAATGCCCGTAAAACGGTAATGCCAGACGAGTGCTCCTCGTTCCAATTGAATAAAGGTATACTTGGCTTTAATAGCGATGGAAAGGATTTTTTCACCTACCAACCACCCTTTCCATCGGGCAAGCGTTCCGTTTTTAAGGATTTTTTCCGCACCGGGAAGGGCTTCGAAATCGGTGATTTTCTCTCCTTCTATCCCGCCGTCTTCGAGATAAGACCGGATCCGCTTGACTTCATAATGTTCGGGCATTTTTTCGCTTTGGGTTTGAAAATAGGACATTGTAGCTAGGAAGCCGTTTAAATTGAAAACACCGTCTGGAGAAAAGAAACGTTTTTTTGAAAGCTCAAGCTACGTTTACCCGTTATAAGACGGGATGGCGGAGTTCCCCTTCACGGAGTCCGAGGTTTCCATACCTGTGATAAGAGATGGAAAGAGAGATTTCACGAAGATAATGGAGGAGTTCGATGCGCCCGTTTGCCAGTACCGGCAGATGGTCGATATAGGAACCGTTTTCCGCTGCCGCTTTTTTTAGGGCTAAAGAAGGTTTGCGCAACATCCGGATCCGTTTGGCATGACCGCGCCGCATCCGATCGATGAATGTTTTTTCATCCTCTTCGATGATATTGAAAATGGGAAGGAGGGTGTCCCAATTTGCTTGGCGGACCTTCATATCTTGATTTTTCTCCCAGCTGATTTCAAGACGGGTTTCGGTGGTTAGAGCGGCCGCAAAGACGCGGAGATAGTCGAGAGAGCGATCTTCAAGGGAAATGCGGAAGATCATTTTTTTATGAGGAGTATAGCGGAGGTAATTGTCCTCTCCTACGACTTTCGATCGATCTTTGTCTCGTTTAAATTGTTGCCAGTAGTAGGCATAACTGGAGATGCTTGCATACCATACCCCGAGTTCTTCTGCAGAAAGATCGAATTTTTCGAGGAAACCGGTGAGATTATTGACCCAATCGCTAACGGGAAACTTTTCTTTAGGAATCGCCGTTTGTTTTGGATGCATGAACTGAAGGAGGTAATTGGGTCCGCCGGCTTTCGAGCCGTGACCGAAACAACTCTCTTTCGTGCCGCCGAAAGCTTGACGACGGACGACGGCTCCCGTCATGCTTCGGTTGATATAACAGTTTCCGGCAATGATGAGGCGTTGCCATTTTTTTTGCTCCCGTTTGTCCAGAGATTGAAGTCCTGCAGTGAGCCCGTAAGGGGTAGAGTTGGCGATGTGAATGGCTTGATCGAGATTTTCGGCGCGGATAAGACCTAATACGGGACCGAACAGCTCGGTCTTCTGAGTAAAGTTTCCACGTCGAACTCCCAGTTTAATCCCCGGTGTCCATAAATGAGGATTATGGCTATCGACTTTCGGCTTTAAGAGCCAAGACTCTCCGGGTTCCAAACGGGTCAATCCTCGATGAAGGGTTTCATCGGGAGGACGGATCAGCGGAGTCATTTTATTTGCGACATCCCAAGGGGAACCTACTTTTATACTCGCTGCGGCATCGCGGAGCTGTTGCATAAAGTGAGGGTCGTCGTACACTTCCTTTTCTAGGATTGCCAATGAGGCAGCGCTACATTTTTGACCGCTGTGCCCGAAGGCCGATCGGACCAGTTCTTTAATCGCCAAGTCTCGATCGGATAGTGCGGTGATGATCATCGCATTTTTACCACCCGTTTCTGCAGAGAGATCGATTCCGGGGCGGATTTTCATGAAGCGTTTTCCCGTATCGGTTGCGCCCGTTAGAATCACGACATCGATGCGCTCATCTTCGATCAATTTCGTTCCGGTAGGATCGTCATCGCAAACGATAAATTGGAGGACTTTTTTCGGAATGCCTGCGGCCCACAGAGCTTTAACAAGTACGTAGCCGGTCATGACGACTTCAAAAGCCGGTTTGAAAAGAACACAATTGCCTGTGACGAGGGCTGCAAAAATGCCGCCGGCCGGAATCGCTTTCGGAAAGTTCCAAGGCGCTGCGACGAGAACCGTTCCTTTAGGCGACCACTCGATATCGGTATGCCTTGCATGTTGTCGCATCGATCGGAGATAATACTCTGCGAAATCGATCGCTTCGGAAAGTTCGACATCCGCTTCTTGGAGCGTTTTGCCTCCGTCTCCGATCATCGATCCGATTTGGTCCCCTCGTTCTTGTCGCAGTTTTCGAGCCGCTTTTGCAAGGGCGGTGCAACGCTTCTCAATCGAAGTGTTCGCCCAATTTTTTTCTTCTTTTTTTGCGCAGGCAACGGCGCGATCCAGCTCTTTCCAACAGCCCTTCGAATAGGTGTAATAAGGACGGTTCGGACCGGAGGGGTCATAACCCTTTCCCCGTAAATCGGTGTGAACCTCTTCTCCGTCGATGACGAGAGGGATGGGACCCGGTTGCTTTTCTTTCCACTCGGTGATGATGGTCTCGCCCCATTTACGATTTTGCGGCAAGGAGAAATCGGTGTCTGCTTCGTTCTCAAACGGAGCGTTAAAATCAAGATCGGTCGGGGCTTCCAGTCGGTTTTGGGTTTTGCGAGGAGAGTTTTCCAAGGCATCGTTCAAACCGCAACTTTTTCTGAAAAGGGCGGACTGAAGATCCCACTGCTTTGTCCCTGCTTTGAGTCCGAAACTATGAGCCAGGAAGTTTTCCGCTCCGGTGTTTTCGTCGAGACGGCGGATAAGATAGGCGATGGCACTTTGAAAATCTTCTCGAGTCGCTACGGCGCAATAAAGGAGGATATCTCCTGTTAAATCTCGGACCACGCGACGCATATGATCGGCCATCCCTTCAAGCATTTCGAAAGAGATCTCTCTCTCCAGACGATTTTCAAGTCTTAAAATCATTGCAAAGGCGATGTCGAAAACATTATGAGACGCGATTCCGATATGAACCGCGCGTGCATGCTCGGGCTTGCAGCCATAGAGGACCAGCCGCTTGTAATTGGCATCTGTCTGCAGCTTAGAAGTATAGGGAGCTTGCGGCCACCCTTTAAGAGAGGCTTCCTGTTGCTCCATTGCCATATTGGCTCCTTTTACGAGCCGCAGCTTAATCGGTGCTCCCCCCTTTTTCACTCTTTCTATAGCCCATTCGGTAATCTCTTTTTGCATCTCATAGCTATCGGGTAGATAACTTTGCAGGACAATCCCGGCCGAAAGGGTCTTAAACTCCTCTTCACTCAGGATTTTTATGAAAAGATCTTTCGTCAAATGAAGGTCTTTATATTCTTCCATGTCGAGGTTGACGAACTTTTCAATTTTTCTCCCATCTTTTCTGATGAGAGTATTTTTAATCGCGGCGCGGTAAAGGATACGGAGCCTTTGAGCAATATCTTCCAGGGTTCTATCATAGGAAAGGAGGTCGATTTGAGAATAGATGGTTGAGATTTTGATCGATATGTAATCGATTAGAGGATTTTTTAAGTCTTCGAGATAGCCGTTTAGGCGACAAGCGGCCTCTCGTTCTCCAAGGATTGCTTCTCCCAAATAATTAATGTTGAGACGGATATCTTGCTCTTTTCGTTTTTTAATGTGACGGCTAAGAGGACCTTTTTCTCCGTCGATGATGACCGACGAGGTTTTTCGACGAAGGTTCCGGATAGCAAGGGGGACCAGGATTGTTGCAAATCGGTTCCCGAAAGCCCTAAAGAGATGGAGCTGGAGTCTTTTAACGGGAGAAAAAAATTTGGGTATTCCGTAGAGGTGTAGCAGGTAGACCATTTGATCGGCAATGCGTCGATGATTTTTAGTGCGGAAACATTGATCCGTCAGCTGCGTTAGAAAGACTTTTCCTACAGGGTCGTTCATCATTCGATCGAATTCGCCATATCTCTTTTTTTCTTCTTTGGTCAGTCTTTTATTCGATTCACTTAAGATCAGTCCTGCAAGCTCTATCGTCTTTTCGATCCGTTCTTCACCGGTTAATCGATTTCCGATGATCGATCCCAATAGGTCTCGTGCATGGTTCATTTGTTTTGTTTCACTTTGTTTCTCTGTCATTTACGTATTTAATCCCCATTAAAATAGACGTTCCCGTAATCGTTCTTGTACACGAAAAAAGAATTTTCCTCTAATATTTTCGCTAATGATGCAGATCGTTCGATTTATCATTTTCTTAGTCACGGGGCTCCCCGTCGTCGGCGTGATCGATCTCGGAGTGGATACTTTCTTTAGCGAGGGGCATGACAAGCCCTATCGGAATCAACGGATCGGTTTGATCAGCAATCAGACCGGTGTCGATAAAAAACTGACCCCTACGGTTGAAGTCCTACGGAAAAACGGGATGAAGGTCGTTGCTCTTTTTTCTCCGGAACATGGCTGGCACGGAAGCGGTTATGCTTTTGAGAAAATTGCAGACGGAGTCGTCGACAACCTTCCCTTCTACAGCCTCCATGGAAAAACGCGGCGCCCCGAGGGTCGGATGTTGAAAGGGGTCGATCTCTTAATCTACGATATTCAGGACATCGGAATCCGCTCCTATACCTATGCGACAACCCTTTTTTATGTGATGGAAGAGGCGGCAAAACGGAGCCTTCCCGTCTTAGTCTTCGATCGTCCGAACCCGATTAACGGCTTGATCGTCGACGGCGGAATGCTTGAACAAAAATGGCGCTCTTTTATCGGCTATATCAACGTCCCTTATTGCCACGGCATGACGATCGGTGAGCTTGCGCTGTTTTTCAACGGCGAGTGTAAGATCGGGTGCGATTTAAAGGTCATTCCGATGAAAGGGTGGAAACGGACAATGAGCTTTAAAGAGACCGGGTTAACGTGGATTCCGACGAGTCCTCATATTCCGGAGTCCGATACGCCCCTATTTTGCGCATCGACGGGAATCATCGGCGAGCTCAATATCGTAAATATCGGAATCGGTTATACCCTCCCTTTTAAATTGATAGGAGCTCCTTGGATAGATGCCGATACCTTTGCCGCCAAACTCAATAGCCAACGATTGCCGGGAGTGGGTTTCTTGCCGTTTCACTACCGTCCCTTTTACGGGTCGATGAAGGATCAAGAGTGTCACGGCGTCCTGATTCGGGTAACCGATATCGGTTGCTATAAACCTTTGAGCGTTCAATACCTTTTAATGGGAATGCTCAAGAGCCTTTATCCCGAACAGATCGAACGATATCTCCGAAAAGTCGATCGAGCTAGAAAAATACGGTTCAATCTTGCAAACGGGACCGATGAGATTTATCGGATGCTGTCAAATGAACGTTATGCCGCATGGAAAATGATTGCCCACCAACAAAACGGTCGGGACCGGTTTAAGAAAATCCGTGAGCGATATCTCATTTATCAAGATAACCGCTAAAACTCGGCAATGGTATAAAATTTTTTAAAATGATTTACTTATTTAGATCTGTCGGTTATTTATCTAAATGTATGCGGGCTATTAAATTATCCCCATTATTTAGAACTTTCATTACAAAGAGGTTAACATGAAAAGTAAATTATCTTTTCTCTTGCTAGGCTGTTTAATGTTAGGGACTCAAGCTTTTGCTGCAGAGTCAGTAAGTTCTCAGGTAACCGCTTCTATTAAATCGATTCAAAATCTTGTCTTTCCTGGTATAGACATCGGCGAAATCGATCCCAATGCAACCGGTTTATCGGACGGGTTTTATGTTAAAAACGGATCGACCGTCACAGCGCAGTCGAATGGAGGAAATGGATATACAGTGGTTGTGACACAAGACGGTAGAACGGCGGGCGCATTATTTCAACTCGATGAAACGTCCGGCGGAACCGATACGATGGAATTATATTTGTACAAAGGTACGAGCATGGATCCGGGGGTCAATGAAAATCCGCCTCCTGCAGACGGTCAATTGGTCGTTGGGAGCGAGGTTTTTAACTTTTCAGAGCAGACATTAAATGAACAACTTGCAGATTTACAAGTAGCCCTTCCCGGAGCGCAGTTCACAACTATATCTGAAGGAAGTTATATGGGAACTATTACGATGACCCTAACCGATAATTAGTCGGTATTTTCCTTAAATTTCGATCTTAAGGAGGGGGCTTTAATGACCACTGATATTTTCGGTCCGAAGAGCGTTGATCAAAGGGTGAAGGACCGGTTTTTTTATGCCTGAGAAATCAAAGTTTCGGAATAGATCTTACATCAAGATTGCCGTTTTAATTTTTATATTTTCGATCATACCCGGCTCTCTCCTCCCTATACAAGCCGCTCTCGATTTAACGGTCTATATCGGTGAATCTGCGCAGCTTGAGTGGCGACCTTCTCACGTTGCTATTGCGTTTTATCCAAACCGGATAGAATCGAAAGAGAGTCTCTCCGCTCCCACTCCGGTTCAATTGAAGTGTTATTCCAATGGTTTAAACGGTTGGAAGGTCGTTGCAGACGGTGAAAATACCGCCCTCGATCGAACGTTTTTACTTTTATCGGAAGATCGGCACCATTCGATTCGCTATCTATTGGTCGTTGAAGATGAAAATAAACGGTTAAAGACGATTAAAAGCGGCGATTCGATGCTTGAGGTCGGAGATTTTCGCTTTGAGCCGATTTACTTGTCCGTCTACCCGTTCTTTATCGGACAAACGCTCGATCGAGTTCCTGCCGGATACTATAGGGGAACGCTCACGGCATCCTTCATCGCTAACTGATAGGTTGCCGTTTGATCATGAGAAACATCCTTATTTTTATTTTATTATCTATCCCTTCTTTACTGGCCGTTACTAACTCATCGATAGTCAAGGGGGCAATACCGTTGACAGGTCTGCTGAAGGTGGGTTCGGCGACAATAATGATCGACATGTCGAAAAGGGGGCGAGAAGATCTCTCATTTGTGGGGAAAGGTATCGACTTATATGCGTGGTCCAATAGTAAAGAGGGCTTCTGCGTTATGATTTCGGCCGACTCTAAATTCGTACACGGTCGAAATTGGAAATTGTTGCATCTGGCAGATGAAAAATGGTTTTTGGAATGGGATCTCCTTTGTGATCACGATTGCTCCGGAAGGTGTACTCCGGTTGAAACGGAAGGGTTTTGTATCAGACCGGAGGGAGGCACTCGTTGTCATGATCGATCGGAAATTTTGGTTTGTCATCGAAAAGGGGGGGAATACACATACGTTGTCTACCCGGAGATTTTATTCACCGATGTTCGGGCGATCCCCTCCGGCTTTTATCAAGGAACCCTTCAGGTTATCTTAATCAACTACTAATGATCGTCGCTTGAAAAAACCGGTCTTTCCTTCGTTTCGAGTTCCCGATTTTGATGCCGACCGAGGTTTGTTCTTGATCCATAAAATTTTACATCGATTTAGCCTACATCGAGGGGACGGTCAAGGCGCGATTTTTTTCGATTACATCGACTTTTATCTCTCCCAGATATACCACCTCCGGTTTAGATCGATCCGGAATTTCAACCTGAATAGTCGAATGATCGACCCCGACGATTTTTAATGTATAAGTCCCCGGAGGAATGTTCATCAGATAAAATTTTCCGTTAGAGTTTGTGAAAGCATCGATCTTTTCTTCCATGCCCAGTTTATTGAACACGACGATATTTTTATACTCGAGGGGTTGATGATTCCGGTCTTTCAAAAATCCCTCTGCATGGCAAACCTTGTCCTGAACCTCGACATTAATTTTAAAGCCCGATTTATATTTTGCACCCAAGGTATAGGTATTTTGTGCCAGGTCATAGTCGGAGCCGATATGACCGGCTTGAATCAAGATCGGTGTATTGCTGTAAGACGGAAGATTAGGAATTACGGCGGGAAGCATCTTTGCAGATTGGGAGATAGGTTCGCTAAATTCTTTGGTATAGACTTTAATCCGGCTATCGTTTGAAAATTTCACCGGTTTAACGATGGCGAAATTATTGGAGATCGATCTGGAGAGAGCAAAGGTTTTGTCGGCATAGACTAAAGCCGTCGATCCTTTAATAGTTGTCACCGATGAGATGGTTGAACGAGAGGAGAGGGAAGGCAATGAATTTTCATATAAATAGTGGTCTACATAAAAACTTCCCCGATCTCCTCGGTAGTTCAAGGAACCCGTGAGTTGATTTTTATATTTTGCATGGGTGTGACCGATCGTTGCGTCGAGCGAGCGATTTCTCGATAAATTTTTTCGGTAGGACCCGTAGGTGTTCGTGATCCTTGTTCTGGAGTTATAATTGGATGAGAATTTCGTATCGGTAGATGGCGCAAATCTTAAACTGAAAATAGATTCGAAAACCTTTGAGCCGTTACTCATCTTCTTGTACAGGGTTAATAAACTCAATGAAAGATTTTTTCTCAAACGACCGCTGAGACTCCAACCGAGATTCCAATTATTTGCAAAGCTGTTTCTGGCAACTCCATAATAAGCTTGAATATTTGTATTAAAATCGTTGCCGATCGGGGCGCCGACGGAACCGGAAAAGTATACTTTTTGCGGGTTTACGGTTTTTTTGCCCAAAAAATTCGAGAAATGTCTACCGATGAATTCGACGCTTAGCCGATAGGCGGGAGCTTTTGTCGTCGGCGTTTTTTGCAAAGAGAGTCGACTCCGAACGCCTGCCGCTCCCGATCTGAATGGAGAATAGCTCAATCCGATGTCCGATTCGACATAAAACAATCGATTTTCATGGGCAAGAATCCCCCCCGAAAAGATGGAATCTTTCGTGGCCTGCAGATAAAATTTTTCAGTAAAATGTTCATTGATCCCTTTGGCAAAACAAGCGCTGAGGACAGGGTGTTTGAATAAGTAGAGATACTTTTGTGAGATTTCTTGAAATCTGGGAAACCCGGTCGAAACCGAGTAGGTATAGTGTCCGGGTCGTAAGAGTTTTTGTGAAAAGTATTGATTGAGGTTTAAGGTGGTGGTATTTCCCATCGGATCGGAGATCACCAGATCGATTCGATTCAAGCCGCCGGACATGGGAAAATTTTTGACTAAATGGGGTCCGGCGGCGAGTTCGACGGTTTTAATCAGTACTTGATTGACATAGACGTCAACTTTTGAAGGGGCGTTGAGGAAAAATGTCTGTTGCCCTACAGGTCCGATATTGGGGGCGCTTTTACCGAAAAAAAGGGGGTTTCTCGTTGCTTGAAAACCGAATAACGGGGCGCTGTTTTGGAAGCCGATACTCCTCGGAGAAATGTCTCCCAAAGTAAAGCGTAGATCCCTTTGTAGCCAATCCTTCGTCAAGAAGATGTTTCCCCGATTCAGTCGATGATTCGACCTACCCGGCAAGCCTCTTTTATGATCGATCAGATAGAGAAACCCTTCTACAATCCACTCGTTTAGATTGAAACAAAAGTTGGTCGATCCGAAGAAACGGGATTGGTTGAAGCGGTCCGAGTAGTAATTTTTTCTAAAATATTGAGCGGCATTTAGGTTGATATAAGAGCTGAAACTTGCCGGGTTCATGAGTCGAATAGGTTTGATTGTAGCCTTATCCCGATCAGATAAGTCGGTTTCAACGATAGCTAATAGCTTCGGGTCTACCCGCACTTGAACGACTTGTATCGATGAGACAAAATCTATCGTAATTCTTTGATCCAAGTCAACGGGGGGGGATGCAAAAGTCGGTTTGTGAAGATCTCTTTTGATCAAATCCCTTCCCGTTTCATTCAACAACCGATTCAATCGAGTCACAATCGGGCGGAGATCGATTGTTTCTTGTTCAAAATTAAATGGAGTTTCCCCTTGAAGGCTACCATTGATATAAAAAGGGATGTCGAAAGAGGTTTCCATCGCATCGGAACGGCTGCAGAGTGAAAGGTAGCCGGTAGCTATCAGTAAGATCAGAGATAAGGGGTATTTATACAAGATAGTCCTTCTCAAATTTTATTTTGTTCGGTTCAAATAAGGATCAAGCCTGTTTGATCGGGTAGCCCGGAGAGGCTATTTTCGGAAATTTAGTTGACAATCGATAGCCCTTCAAGTTAAATGAAAATCATCTTCATCACCTTCGTGTATCATATTAGATCATTTTTGAGAGGTAAGAAAATGTTTAGATCGATCCCGTTCATCTTCATCTTTTTTCTCTATTTTCAGTCGGAGGTTTTCTGTTGGGGCGTATCCCCTTCAAGATATACCATTAAAGAGGGAGACAAACATTATTACCACTTAGATATCAATGCGGCAAATACGACAACGGCAACTCCGATCGAGGTCACCGCTGCCAGAAGAGCGGTCGATAAATATGGTAGGGAATCGTGGGAGCCCATCGAAGATAGGTTTCTCATCTATCCTAGCCTTTGTGTGGTTCCGCCGGGCGGTTCGCAAAAGGTTAGGGTTTTTTGGAAAGGAAATTTCAAAGATACCAGAGAAGAAGAGGCCTATCGCATTATCGTCCAAAGCCTTCCGGTCGATCTGAATAAAGATCGAATCGATGAGGTGCGTGAAGGGGTAAAGATCGGTCTCAACGTCCTCAAGAAGTATGTCACCTCTCTATTCGTCGAGCCGAAAAAAGCTCAGGCTAAACTGGTCATCAAATCTCACTCCGTTACCGAATTAGACGAAGGGAAAGGAATCGTCGTTAACCTAAAAAATTTGGGCAACAAACATATCACATTAATCGATTATATCTTGGTTCTTAGCTCCGGTCGTCACCTGTTCGAGATCGATCGAAAACATATTTCACAAACCAATAGCGCCTCTACCCTTTTGCCGTTTCACGAAATGGAATGGATCGTTCCGATCCCCGCCGATCTCCCTAAAGATTTCGATTTGGAAGCTTGTAAATTAACGATGAAAGTATTGAAATCCAGATAGACCGGATAAATATCCGTCGCCTAAGCGGTGATCGATTACGCTTGTCACCGTCGAGAGCAAGTCGAGCGCTTCTTGAACAATCGTTTGTCCGCGGGGGTTGTAATACCGGTTTGTTGCAAACGGGGGTTTAACCCTAAAACTTTATAACGATGAGATAAAGTATCCTTGCTTGAGATTCGCATCGTAAAAATCGATCAGTTCATCGGCGCGAGAAAACCGCATCGCCTTGAGTTTCTCATAGATTTGAAGGGCACGTGCATTTTCCCCTTGTTGAAAGCACAGGATGCCGAGTCGGAAGAGGATCGGTTTATCTTCCGGGCAGAGCTTTAATACTTTCTCATATGCAGCGATTTCTTCTCGATATCGGTGTAGATCGTGATAGCAAGAAGCGAGTTGCGCCTGGACCCAAGGGTCGTTGGGGGAAAAATGGTCGATGATTTCATATTCTTGAATCGCTTTTTTGACGGCGGGGTTAAACTTCTCTTGCTGCCGGTCTTGTTTCCGGTAGAGGCGCGAGAGTGCTACATAAGTATTTGCAAGGGAAGCGTGAACTTCAAGATCGGTGGGGCTCTTTTTAATCAGTTGGATATGTTCGTTGATCGAGACGAGAAAGAGCATCTCTTTCATCCGTCGGATATCTTTCCGATGACATAGGTCGGTGATTTTTCTC
The DNA here is from genome assembly GCA_039179295.1 of Chlamydiota bacterium. GTDB lineage: Bacteria > Chlamydiota > Chlamydiia > Chlamydiales > Simkaniaceae > Neptunichlamydia. Next base: position 40,493 of record JBCDES010000001.1, on the reverse strand, counting down.
ATGAGCTGATGGAAAGAGCTCATCTCGGCAGCTACATAGAGTTCTCCTTCTTCTTTACTCAGAAGGGTGGCGAAGCGATAAGCGGCATTGGCCAGTGAAAGGTGGTATTCGGAGTAAGCCAGGTTTTTTGGGAGCGCCCGTTTGCACTGAAGCATAAAAAAATTGCGGAGCTCTAGAAATTGTTCCGGTTTTTTGGTTTGAAAGTAGACGAGGAGAATAGCGTAGGCAAAACCTGTGAGGAGGATCATAGCCAGTGAGAAGGCGATGAGAGATGTTTGAAAGAGGAGGGTTAAGGAAAAGAAAAATGCGATCCCTTCCGCTGCTAGCAATCCGAGGAAAAAAAGATGAAAGAAAACGTAAGAGCGGGTAATTTTTTTGAATCGTTTTAAGCCGGAAGAGCAATGAGTCTCCACATTTTTGCCGAATCCTTCGTGATGAACCTTCCGAAAGGTCTCACTCTCTATTTCACTGACGCTCATTTATCCGTTTCTTGAAATGCGATACCCTATCGAATTTATCTCAATTTTCTCAATTTTATTCAAGCAATATTCCTTAACCTTAGACGCTCTTTTCATCAAAGGGGATGTTCATTCGTCCCCTTTTACAGTCGGTGTCTTAGGTGTTATACAGCATGTAGTTGATGACCCCTTCGGAGACCTCGGCCTCTCTTAGTTTGTCGACTTGATAGGTATTCAGGACATAATGACTGTTCGTTTTCCGAATCAGCCCGATAATCTTATCGTCCGTTATGTCGGACTGTGAAAGATGGATGATGTCGTTCACACTAAGCTTTTCTCCGTTATCAACGCGTCGATAGGTTTGCGAACTTTGTTTTTTAAGGTTTTTCGACTCTTGGTCATCGAGATAAGCACCGATGAGCCCGCCGGCAATGACTCCGGCAGCACCTCCGATGAGAGCTCCCGTTCCGCCACCGGCGATCACGCCGATAGCGGCTCCGCCGGCTCCTCCGACAAGAGCGCCGGTTCCGGTATTTGATTCACATCCGGCGATGAGCGTAGCTCCGAGCGCTAAAATGAAAGTCGCCGATTTTTTGACCATCATGACCTCTTGTAAAATAGTTGTAGAATTTTCTTAAAACCATCCGGGATTAACGATACTTTTTCATTTCGGATCGATTTTTTATTCCTAATTGTAGAATTATCACAATCGACAATCGATTAAAAATGATTTTTTAATCGGTTATTCCTTCACCCGATACAAATTGCCTCTAGCGGGTTGTGAAGACCGCGGTCAAGAAAATAGGAGTGACAACATCGGTGGTGTAAAGGGGATGAAAAATACTATTTCAACGGAAAAGAACCGTATCGGTTAAAGAGTATCAAGCTGTTGTTCAATTATAGCGTAAAACCGGCGGGAAGGACTGTGCCGCTAGTGACGATAATGATCCCGTCACGAATATAGATCCCTTCTCCGTCGTAGGATTGAAGGTTTTCTTTGTTTGATAGATGTACGTGATTGCCGATTTGAACGTCGAGATCGATGATCGCTTTTTCGATATGGCAATTTTCACCGATTGCGTATTCGACCGTAGCATCTTTTAAGTCTGTATAATTTTTATTCCCCAGAAGGATCGAGTCTTTAATCACCGAGCCCTTTTTAATCACGGACCGGATACCGATAATGCTGCGCGAAACCTCTTTCCCTTCAACAATTGCGCCATCACAAATAATTGCATCTTTCAATAGGGTGTTTTTCAGACGTGCTCCCGGAAGATAGTGGTTGTGAGCATAGATCGGGAGGATTTCGTTATAGAGGTCTAGATCGAGCTCATTGGTGGTAAGGGAAAGATTGGCTTCATAATAGGAGGAAATGGTTCCGATATCTTCCCAATAACCTTGATAGAGGAAAGCCGCATTTTTCCCCTTTTTTAGTTGCGACGGAATCATATCCTTTCCGAAATCGTCCCCTTCGCTTTCCCGCAATGCATGAATGAGCACTTCTTTTTTAAAAACATAAATTCCCATCGAGGCTAGAAAACAGGGGGGGGTCGAGCAGCGGACATCATGTGCGTCGAGAAAATCATCGGGGATTTCGAATGTTTTCAGAACGCGTCGGTCGGACGGTTTTTCTTGGAAATCGATGATATTGGCTTGACTATCGATGTTGAGAAGACCGAAACGGGAGGCTTCCCGTTGCCCGACAGGTAGAGAAGCGATTGTTAAATCGGTATCTTTATCGTGAGCAAATTGGACCATTTTTTCCAAATCCATATTGTATAGTTGATCGCCTGAAAGGATCAAAAAGTAATCGATCGGCAACTGTGTTAACACCTCGAGATTTTTCCGTACGGCATCTGCCGTTCCGTTGTACCAGATTTTTCCCTCGGGTCGTTCTTCGGGACAAAGAAGGTTAAGACTTCCCCCTTGAAAATGATCTAACGGAAAGGTCTCTTTGATATGTTGATTTAATGTTGACGAAAAATATTGGGAGATCACATAAATATGGTTCATGTTGGAGTTAAGTGAGTTAGAGATTGGAACATCGACCAGTCGATAACGTCCGCCAAAATTTACGGCCGGTTTACATCGACGCTGCGTGAGTGGGAAAAGGCGCGTGCCACGCCCTCCTGCTAAAATAATACAAGCAACTCTATCGGTGAGTTGATGCCCCCTGTTGCGATTCATCGGTTCCCCCTATCTTCCTTATAGGCTATAAAAGTGGGGAAATCAATCAAATTGCCCGGAATCACATCAATCGAAGGGGAGCTTTTTGATTCTCAATGAACTAATCTTGATTTTTTTCAGTCCGAGACTCGGTTGCCTTCACCCAGCTTTCTATCACGATCATCATCTCTTCAACGATTGTTTCGGGAAGATTTTCTTTCTTACCGATCGCGATAAAACGTTTTCGTTCACTCTCTTGAGTGAGATCGGAGCAGGCAAAAACCAGATAGCTTGCGAAAAAGGGTCTTTTTAACGATTCTTCTTTTTCAAGGACTTCTAAACAGGTCCGTGCAATTTCGGCGTCGGCTGTAAAACCGCTCAGGGCAATCGCTGCGTATTCGTTATCGTTTGAGAAAGGTTCGCTTTTAAGTCGAGCGATCAGGAAGGCTTTCGATCGATTTCCGAACGCTGCAAGAGCTTGGATGATCGCTTCATCGGTAAAAAAGTTGTCTTGCCCAAGCGCTTCGAAAAGAGGAGGAATTGCCCGCTCGTCTTGAATCCGGGCCAGACATTTTGCTGCAAAGACGGGGCTCCTTCCATACCCCGGATTCAAGGGGTCGTAAAAGGTGTGTGATGAGAGGAGGCGGATCAGTAGCGGAACGGTATCTTTTCCTCCGTCAACGATTGCTTGAATCTCTTTCTCGGGGGTTTCTTCTTCGGATAGAATCAGATCGCTCAAAAGGATCGTTTCCGGAGAGGAGTTTTTATCCGAATAGACATCGCGCAGGTCTCGATAGATCTTTTTTGCCGTTTCTATTCGATCTTTTTCTACGGTCGGAAGGTATTGATCGGAGAGATTGTCTTTGCGCTTTTCTTCCACCTTTTTTAGACGGAGTATCTCGTCGATTTCAAAATCGGGCATCGTCCCTACACCTTGTCCTCCGTAGTATTCGAGCATCATGTCGAAGCTCCCTCCGAAGTGAGCATCGCGGTGCATCAGGATTTCCGTATCGATTGTGTCGATCAGCGGCGTGTTTATGTTAACCACTGACGGTTTCTCCTTTGAAAGCACGATCTTTGAGGAGCGAAGCGTTATAACTTGAGCGGACGAACGGTCCGCTATAGACATAACGGATGCCGAGGCGTTGTCCGTAACGTTCATAGTCTTTAAATCGGTCGGGTGTGACGAATGACTTCACGACGAGCTTATGTTTATCGGGTTGTAGATACTGTCCGATCGTAACGATTGAGCAACCCGCTTTATGAAGATCTCGGAGTGCTTGTTTAACTTCGGTAGTCGTTTCTCCGAGACCGACCATCATTCCCGACTTCACGAAGGGAACCTTTCCCGATTCGTGTAGATAGTTTAAAACGCTTAGAGTCCTTTCGTAAGTCGCTTTATGCCGTACTTTAGGACTTAAACGTTTAACCGTCTCAAGGTTATGGTTGAAGATTTCCGGTTTTGCGTCCAGGACGATGTCGAGGAGCTTTTCATCTCCGGAAAAGTCGGAGGTCAAGACTTCGACCGTAGCTTCCTTATTTTCACTGCGAATCGCTCCGATAATCTCGGCAATGTAGGAAGCTCCCTGATCGGGCAAATCATCGCGGGCAACCATCGTGACGACAACATGACGAAGTCCTAAGTTTTTAGCCGATTTTGCAATGCGCATTGCTTCATCGCTTTCCGGAAGTTTAGGATTTTTATCGAAGTCGATATCGCAGAAACCGCAAGCCCTCGTACACTCTTTTCCCAAGGCTAAAAAGGTAGCCGTTTTGTTTGAGTAACACTCTAGGCGATTGGGACATTTTGCTTGGACGCAAACGGTATTGAGCTGATTTTTCTCGAGCATTGCACGGGTTTTAAAAAGTGTCGATCCGCGGGGGAGTTTTCTATGAAGCCATGAGGGGAATCGACCCGACACCTTTTTTTGTTCAGGATTTTCGGGTAGGGTATTTCCCTTCACTTTTCTGCTGTGGTGATCGTAGAGATCGTTCGACACTTTATCCTCCGGTCTGAATTCTTGGCGGGAAGTGAAGCGGCGTTTCATTTGCAAGAAGTGAGGCTTCAAGCCAAGCTTCGGAAATTGTCGGGTGAGCGTGAACGGTATCGATCACACAATCCAAGGTGAGTTCATTGTTGATTGCGAGAGCCATTTCTCCAATCATGACCGAAGCGTTATGTCCGATGACTTGAGCTCCATAAATTTCACCCGTTTTCTTGTCGGAAATCACTTGTGCAAATCCGTCGGTTTCATCGGTCGCTACCGATTTTCCCAGGGCTTGGAAGGGGAAAGTTCCGATACTTATATCGAGTCCTTTTTCTTGTGCTTCTTCGGCTGTCATCCCGACCATTGCAATTTCCGGGTGGGTAAAAATAACCGCAGGAATTGCATGATAACGGAGATAGGCGCTCTGCCCGCATGCATTGGATGCCGCAATGATCCCTTGATGAGAAGCGACGTGAGCGAGCATAGCGATAGCGGTGATATCGCCGATCGCATAAATACCGGGCATACCGGTCTCCATTTTTTCATCGACTTCGATCGCCCCTTTAGAATCGGGTTTGAGACCGGCTTTTTCCAGTCCGAGTCCTTCCGAATTCAGTCTTCTCCCGACGGAAACGATTGCTTTATCGACGGCCAAGGTTTTTCCTCCTTTGAAACGGACGACAAGTCCTGCGACACTCTTTTCAATTTTTTCTACAACCGTATTCGCTTCGATAGCGATTCCCCGTTTTGTAAAAGCTGAGGTGAGGGCATCCGAAATAGTCTTTCCTTGCGCTTGAACGATGGCGGGCAGGGCTTCGATAATCGTTACTTTTACGCCGAATTCTGCAAACAGAGAAGCAAACTCACACCCGATGTAACCTCCGCCGATAACGGCTATTTTTTCAGGAAGTTCGGTCAGTTCTAAAGCGGAGGTGGAATTTAAAATGCGTTCATGGTCGCATCGAAAGGTGGGAATATCGATAGGCTCCGAGCCGGTTGCAATGATAATTTTTTCGGCTTGAACGAGGGTATTATCTTCACCGGTAACCTTTAACTCTTTAGGGGATTCGAAACGAGCCGTTCCGCGGAAGATTTCGATGCCGTTGGATTTTAAAAGTTGTCCGAGACTTCCCCTTATTTTTTCGATAACGCTATCTTTACGTTGTTGCATCTTTTTGTAGTTAAAGGAGACTCCATCGATATCGATGCCGAAATCCTTTGCCCGTTTAATCTTATTAAAAACGCTTGCATTTGAAAGGAGAGATTTGGATGGAATACAACCGACGTTTAAGCAAGTTCCCCCTAGGTGGCGCTTTTCGATAAGAGCTACTTTTTTCCCCATTTGCGTTCCCTTAATAGCTGCGACATAGCCTCCCGGACCGGCGCCGATGACTGCTAAGTCAAACCTTTCTTTGGTTATCATTTCGACATTCCTCAAAAAATTAAATAACTATTCTTAAGTATAACGTACCGAAGTATAAATATTCATGAATAATTTATTGGTGTTGAGAAAAGCTTTCTTCAGAAACCTTTGTAAGAGATTCTCTACGAATTAAAAAATCGATGCCATCCCCTTTTCACCATAAGTTAAAGGGGCAATTCTGCTAAACATATATTTGATCAACCGTACCGATAATTTTACTTTTCCTTCTACAAAAAATCGGTTAGAATAAAATTTATCGATGGAATCGGGAAGTGCTCGGGCTTAAAAGGATTGAATATGAAACGGGTCGATCGGACAAAGGTTTGTTGGAACTGTGAAGCGGATGTGAGTTATGAAGCGACCTATTGCCTATTTTGCGGAACCGATCTTCTAACCTCATCGATTAAAAAGGGGGGGCAACTCCCGAAGCAAGACCACAAATTTTCCGATCAACCTCTTCGGGAAAGTTTGGCATCTCTTTATAAGCCTCCCTATTCCGTACGTAATCGTCAAGGCTTCGGCGTGCCCGATGAAAGGGAAGAGTCGTCCTATCTTGAAACGGAGCCGCAAAAAGAGGATGCCCTTTTGCAGTCTTATGAAAAAGGAGATGATCAAGACGATCCGACGATCCCTAAAGGAGGAATTCAACCTCCGGATGAACGACAAGAGACGGCAAGGGGAGGCAATGTTTTACCGCTCCTATTTCTTATGATTGGAACGCATCTTTTTATTATCGGAGCGCTCCTTCTTTTCTGTGCAAAAGATGGAATCGTAACCCTTGAGTGGAGCAGTCGCTTTTGGTTCCTCTATTGCCTAATCAGCTTTCCTCTCCTTTATTTCGGAGGAAGGATGCTCAAAACCCAAAGCGCTTAAGTCGCGTTAAGCAGGTCAAGTTTTTTTCTCCTAAAGACTCGATACCGGTTCGAACCGTTTATCTATTATAGCCGAATCGGTAGCGATCGAGTTTCTTTGTCCCGATTTTTCCACCGTCATTCGACTTCCCTAACGCTCACCAATTTTTAAGCTTGGGTGGGACCGGTCGGTAGAAACAATCCCGCCGGATCCTTTTGCTCGGAGCTATGAACGGTATTTTGCCGATTAGGAGGAGGTATCAATTGGAACTTAAATAAGCTGTGCGCGATGGCAAGTTTTAAATCGGTGCTAAAGGTGTTAAAAAGAGCAAAGGCTTCATGTTTGAATTCCAACAGAGGATCTTTTTGTCCCACAACACGCATATTGACCTCTATGCGGAGATGGTCGATCGATAGGAGGTGTTGTTGCCAGAACTTATCGATGTTTTCTAGGAGAATACTGCGAATTACTTGGTGTAACAGACGGGAAGCGTCGATTTCTTGTCCTACATTTTCTCGAAAGGAGGTGATGATTTGCGCTTCATGATCGAGCTTTGCTTTGAGCGCATCGATAATCAGTCGTCCCCCTTTCTTTTTGATCTCTTCAATAGAGAGGTAATCGTCGTCAAAAGCATTGCTATCGACAGTGATCGGGAAATGAGTCATCAGAGCTTGTGAAAATCCGTCAGGATTCCAGCCGCCTTCAACGGTTTTTGAAGTAAAGAAGGGAGTCGCAAGGTTGTCGGAGACTTCTTCGAGAACATCTTCTGCAAGTTTGACCGAATCCTCTTCTTTAAGGATTTCGTTGCGAAAAGCATAGACTTCTCGTCTTTGTTTATTCATCACGTCGTCATACTGAAGGGTATGCTTTCGGATCGAATAGTTCCGTTGTTCGATCCGTTTTTGGGCCGTTTCAATCGATCGGTTAAGAATTTTTGCTGAAATCGGCTCTCCTTCGGGAGGGCGGAAGCGTTGAAGGAATGCCGTTAGCTTCGGTGAGGTGAAAAGGCGCATGAGTTGATCTTCAAAAGAGACATAGAATTTTGACGTTCCGGGGTCTCCTTGGCGCGCGCAACGTCCACGGAGTTGTCGATCTATCCGTCGAGATTGATGGCGTGTGGTTCCGATCACATGGAGTCCCCCTGCCTCGACCACCCCTTTTCCCAATTTAATATCGGTTCCCCGCCCCGCCATATTGGTAGCGACGGTAATCGCTCCCGGCTGACCTGCTAAAGCGATGATCTCTGCTTCTTTAGCATGGTTTTTTGCGTTGAGGACGGTCGCTTTCAGTTTATTGCGTTTTAAAATCCGTGCGAGTTTTTCAGAGACTTCAACCGATTCCGTTCCGATTAAGATCGGGCGGTCTTGCCGATGAATTTCGATGATATCTTTGATAAGGGCGTTGTACTTTTCTCGCTCGGACATATAGATCTCGTCATCGGCATCTTTACGACGGCATTTTTTATGGGTCGGTATTTCGAGAACGTCGATTTTATAGATCTCTTTGAGCTCGTTTGCTTCGGTCATTGCCGTACCGGTCATCCCCGCAAGCTTGTCATACATCCGGAAATAGTTTTGCAGTGTGATCGTCGCGTAGGTTTGCGTTTCTTCTTGAATCGGAACCGATTCCTTTGCTTCGATCGATTGATGCAGACCGTCGGAAAAACGACGTCCGGGTTGAGGGCGTCCGGTGTTTTCATCGATGATGACGATCTTTCGGTCTTGGACGATATAATCGACATCTTTTTCCATTAGAAGGTGCGCGCGAAAGAGCTGCCTTAAGTTGTGAGAGCGCTCTTTCCGTCGACTATCCTCTTCGCGGAGGGTTAACTTCCGTTCCATCTTTTGTTGCTCGGAAAGTGACGGATTTTCATCGATCTTGGCATATTCGTCGCCCAAGTCGAGCATCAGAAAATCGTCTTTTCCTTCTCGAGCTCCTCCGGTCCAGGAAACGATCCCTTTATCGGTTAATTCGAATTCATCGGCACGTTCGTCGATAATCATGTAGAGCCGTGCGAGCATTTCGTGGCGCTCGTCTTTATTCGAGTCTGCATGGAAATAGGTTTCCCATTTTTCAAGTTTTGCACGCAGGTCCGGGTGTTCTTTGATCCGTTTAAGGATTTTATTTTGAGGCGTTCCTTTGCCCACAAGCCAAAGGTTGCGGTAAGCGTTTTCCTCTTGTTTCGTTTCTTCTTTAGAAAGTTTTCTCCTCGGTTCCCCTTCGGAAAAACGGTCGAATTTTTCTAAAGTTTTATGTGCATCGGACGCTAATTTATTGCAGTGATCTCGTTGCAGTCTTACGAGGCGTGAAACGGAGTCTTTGAGCGCATCATACATTTGTCTCGATCGAGTCGCAGGACCCGAAATGATAAGAGGGGTCCGCGCCTCATCGATGAGAATCGAATCGACTTCATCGATAATCGCAAAGTGGTAGCCTCGTTGACACTGCTTTTCAACGGCATGTACCATCGAATGATCGCGGAGATAATCGAAACCGAATTCCGAAGCGGTTCCGTAAACGATATCGGCTCCGTAAATCTCTTGACGCTTATGCGGGGAAGCGGTGCCGGTCAGTGCTTTAACGCTCAGCCCTAACCAGCGGAAGATTTCCCCGATCCATTCGGAATCGCGTTTAGCGAGATAATCGTTGACCGTGACGAGATGAACGGGTCGCTCCGTTAGGGCGTTTAGGAAAAGAGGCATCGATGCGGTCAGGGTTTTCCCTTCGCCGGTCATCATTTCGGCGATAGAGCCGTCATGCATGGCAATCGCACCGATTAATTGGACATCATAGGGGATCATGTCCCATTCTTGATCGTATCCGGAGACATGAACGTAGGTTCCGCAAAGGCGTCGACAGACGTTTTTGACCAGGGCATAGGCTTCGGCGAGGAGGGCATCGACGGTCTCTCCGTCGCTTAGCCGTTTTTTAAACTCGGGGACTTTTCCTTTAACCTCATCGTCCGTTAGGCTTCGATAGCCTTCCTCGATATCATTGATTTTTCTAACGGTTTTCCGATAGCGCTTGATCCGACGACTTTGTGCCGTTCCGAAAATTTTCTTTATCAATCCGAACATAGCGACCTTAGATAATGTCTAATAACCGATTATAGCTTAAAACTGATTTTAGATGTTATCATTTGTGCTATGGGAGAAATTATCTATAGAGATCGAATGACAAAGGAGCTAAAAAAAGAAAAAATTTATGGCAAATTTTTTCTTGAAGCGCTGTACGGCAGCAGTCTTTTATCAAAATTTTTCTCCCCTTTCATTCTCTCTTTGATTGCATATATTCCAGCCCTTTCTTTTTTTTACGGAAAAAAACAAAAGGGCAAGAAAAGCCGGACAAAGATTCTCCCTTTTATCCGAGACTTTCATATCGATGTTGCCGAATTTGCCGATCCGGTTGAGAGTTTTTGTTCGTTTAACGACTTCTTCATCCGTAAATTAAAACCGGAAGCACGACCGATTGTTGCCGGTGAAAATATTGCGGTTTTTCCGGCAGACGGAAGACATTTGGTTTTCCCCGACATTGCTCAAGCAGAGGGGTTTTACATCAAAGGTAGTAAGCTTGACCTCCGTCGTCTTTTAAACGATGAGTTCTCGTTTGCCCTTTATAGAAAGGGGGCGATGGTCATTTCTCGCCTTTGCCCTACCGATTATCATCGGTTTCATTTTCCCTGCAGCTGCATTCCGGGAAAAGCGGAGCTTATCAACGGTCCTCTCTTTTCCGTAAACCGTCTGGCGCTAAAAAAGCATATCGCTATCCTTAGTGAAAACAAACGGATGGTAACCTCTCTCGAAACGGGGTCCTTCGGTCGAGCACTTTACATTGAAGTCGGGGCGACCTATGTCGGATCGATCAGACAAACCTTCCATCCGAACAAACCGCATGAAAAAGGGGAAGAAAAGGGATACTTTGAATTCGGAGGGTCTTGCACCATCCTCTTTTTTCAACCGAATACCATTCGGTTCGATCAAGATTTAATCGATAACTCCGCAAAGTACATCGAAACCTATGCCAAAATGGGAACTTCTTTAGGGACGGCTATTCGCCCTTCCTTCTTAAGACGTTAAACGGTATTAAAAGGAGACCGGAGAATTCCCGTCCCTTTTAGGGTCCTTTAGCCTCTTACACTCATGAATCGCTTTGCAAATCGGACACTGTTCCAACTTGTGTCTTTTTGCGGGACAATGTTTGCGGGCGTAATAGATGATTTGAAGATGGAGTTTTCCCCATAAAGATTTGGGGAAAATTTTCATGAGATCTCTTTCCGTTTGTTTTACATTTTTTCCACTGCTAAGTCGCCATCTTTTTGCGCACCGATGAATATGTGTGTCGATAGGGAAAGCGGGAATTTTTAGGGCTTGAACCGCAAAGACGGAAGCGGTTTTATGACCGACTCCCGGAAGCTTTTCCAGCGCCTCAATTGTGCAAGGGGTCTTCCCCTGATACTCTTCAACGAGGATCTCCGACAGCTTTTTTATCGCTTTTGCTTTTGTGGGCGCGAGACCGCAGGGGCGAATGATCGATTCGATTTGAGCGATGGAAAGCTTTGCCATTTGCTCCGGCGTCTTTGCTTTTGCAAAAAGTTTTGGGGTCACTTCATTGACTTTTTTATCGGTGCATTGCGCCGAAAGAAGGATTGCAATGAGTAGGGTGTAGCGATTGGAATGTTTAAGGGGAATGGGAGGGTCGGGAAAGAGCTCGTTTAGGATGCTTCGAATTTGCGGAACGTGACTCATTTCCCGACGCAGAATTTTGAGAAGATGGCACTTAAGACCTCTTCGGTAATGTTCATGCCGATGATCGTCCCCAACTCTTTTAACGCCGAGCGAAGATCGGAAATGAGAAACTCCGGAGAAATCTCCGTTCGAAACCCTTCCGAAACAGCTTTTAAAGCGGCGGTTGCATTGCATAAAGCTTGATGATGGCGCTCACTTGTTAGAAGAACCTCTCCTTTCGCGGGAGGACCTTGTTTCCAGAGCACTTGATGGATTTCTTTTTTGAGACTGTCGATACCGGATCCTTTTGTTGCAGAAACTTCAACGGTATGAGGATAGGGGAGTTTTTCTTTTTTCCGATGACCTAAATCGACTTTGTTCCAAATGGCGATCGTCTTTTTTTCCGGGAGGTTCAATGGGATATCTATGGGGTCGGTACTGTCGTAAACGACTAAGACGAGGTCCGCCTCTTTTACCGCTTTTTCCGAGCGACGGATCCCTTCTTTTTCAATGATATCATCGGTTTGACGGATACCGGCCGTATCGATTAGGCGGAAATTCGACCCGGCGATTTGAATCTCTTCCTCTAAGATATCACGGGTTGTTCCGGGAATTCGGGTGACGATGGCGCGCTCTTTTCCCGTCAGCGCATTCATCAGTGAAGATTTTCCGACGTTAGGAGCCCCGATGAGGCATAGGGAAAAACCTGTTTTTAGATTGCTTCCGTCGTAAAAGGTATCGCGTAGAGCGGACATGTCGGCTTGTAAATCTGAAAGATCGGTTAACAGCTCTTCTTTCGTTGCAAATTCGAGTCCTTCGCCGGGGAAATCGACCCATGCTTCAAGAACGGCCGCGATTGCTACGAGCTCCTTTTGAAACCCCGAAATTTTTTGGTAAAGCTTTCCTTCCAAATGATGTTCAGCCACTTGCCACGCCATCTCACTTTTGGCGGCGATCACCTGTTGTACCGCTTCGGCCTTCGTTAAATCGATCTTTCCGTTTCGGAACGCTTTAAAGGTAAACTCGCCGGGAAGGGCGATGCGGGCACCTGCTTTCAGTGCGGCATCCAGAACTTTCCGGGTGACGATGCAGCCCCCGTGGCAATGGATTTCAACCGTGTCTTCGCCCGTATAAGAGTGGGGACTTTTCATGACCACGGCAAGACACTCATCGATGACATTTTCTTGTGTGTCGACGATTTTACCGAGATGGACGGTATGCGACTTATATTTTCGGACGGGTCCCGAAAAGATCAGATCTACAATCTCTAAAGCTCGATTACCCGAAATTCGAATCACGGCAATTCCGCCTTCTCCCGGAGGGGTCGCTACGGCAGCGATCGTTTGATCTTCATCATAACCATAGTGATTCGATTCCATACCTATCCGGCAATGCGTTTTCAAAAAGAGGGAGGCGACGTTGGGACGCCTCTCTTTTTTTTCGAATGGTTACGATCAAATTTTCTTTGGGCTACTTACTTCCAAAGAAGAGCTTTTGCATCAAAACCTTCGACTACCGCTTTGACGCTCTTGATAATACTCGTACTCTTTACCTCAATAGGTGTGATGGAAAGAAATGTGTTGAAAATCTTGGAAGGAGCCTCTTGAAAGTAGCAACTCGCTTCATGGATGATCGCCGCAGCTGCCGCTAACACTACGACTTGCTTGAAAAGTTCCTTCGTTTCTGCTTCTTCTATGTCGCTTTCTGCATACGGCATGAGTCCGAAACCTTTTGCCCAATCGGCGCATTGTTTGAGAAATTCGACGTCTTTAGTAAAATTATGTATGACACGGAATCCTAAGCATCCCAGCTTGATTGCAGACGCAACTCCTAAGGCATAGGCAGCGGTTTTGCCGGCAAATAAAAAAGAATTTTTAACTATCTCTATCATAATGGATTCTCTCCTAAAAATGGTTTGGTTTGGATCAAATCCAAGAATCTACCAGCTTTTAATAAAATGGGTCAAGTCTTTTTGAAAAATTTTTTGTAAAAATCGGTTATGTAGTTGACAGCGCATACTTGATAAGTGTGCTAAGCTCCGGTATCCCTTTAAAATTTGAAAGGGCTTGTTCGAGGGCTTGCCGTGCTTGAAGAGAATTATAGCCGAGATTCATGAGCGCTGAAAGAGCGTCGTTCATTTTTCGATCTTCTTCCGATAACGCTGTTTGAGGTCCTTGCGGTGCGGGAGATTTTTTGAGGTCTTCGATAACCTTATCGCGGAGCTCGACGATGAGGCGCTCGGCCGTTTTTTTTCCGATTCCCGGGATTTTAGAAAGAATCGTAGGGTTTGCCGTTGTAATCGCCGATTCGAGAACCCGGGTGTTGAGATGACCGACGAGTGTCAAGGCGGTTTTGGGACCGACTCCCGAGATACCGCTAATTTTTTCAAACAGATCTCGCTCCGCAACATTTAGAAAGCCGAAATTTTTGTGGTCGTCTTCTCGGATAACGGAAGAGATGTAAAAAACGATCTCCTCGCCAAGCGGCGGCATCGCGGAAAAAGCGCTCAAAGGAATATGGAGAAGATAGCCGACTCCCCCGACATCGACGACGGCTTTGCGGGAGTCGATCGAAATGAGGGTTCCTTTAATATATTCAAACATCGTGGGGAATCCGTTTTAAAGAATTTGCATGACATATTGCAATGGCAAGAGCATCCGCCGCATCTTCCGGTGTCGGAGGCTTTGTTAAATTTAAAAGGGTTTGCATCATCCGCCGGACTTGAGCTTTGGTTGCGCCCCCTGTTCCGAGGGCGGCGAGTTTTGCTTTTTTCGGAGCATACTCATGGACGGGAATGTTCCTTTTAACCGCGGCAAGGATTGCAACGCCGCGCGCCATTCCGAGCTTGATGGCGCTTTGAGCATTGCGACCGACAAATTGTGTTTCTATCGAGAGGGCTTCGACACGATATCGATTCAAAAGATGCTCGACCCCTTCATGGATAAGAGCGTATCTTTCATGTAAAGAGAGTTTGATGTCTGGACGGATACAACCGAAGTCGATCGGGGTATAGCTTCGAAGATCGGTTTCGATAATCCCATAGCCGGTCATCCGCGTTCCCGGGTCAAGACCTAAAATAATGATTTTCTTTATCTCGCTCATACTTTTTTCCAGTATGGCTCGAAAAGACTTTTCTGTTAATCTTTCTCTTAAGATGAACGACCTAAAAAATCTCAATCCTCGCTCCATTATCGTTCGGATGCCGAATTGGCTGGGAGATTCGGTTATGGCAACTCCGATTCTTATCGACTTAAAAAAGAGCTTTCCGAAAGCCGCGATCACGGCGGTGGGTGGAGAAAATGTCGCACCCCTTTTAGAGCATGACCCTGCCGTCGATACCGTTGTGCGATTTAAACGTCCTTCTAAAAGGAGGATTTTTCGTAGGTGCGAACGCAATCTTGCCGCTCACTTGAAGGGGAGAAGTTATGATTTGGGTATTTTGTTGACGAATTCTCTTTCGTCTGCGTGGCGCTTTCGGCGAGGAGGTGTGAAAAACATCATCGGTTATCGCAGTGACGGACGCCGGTTTCTACTCAGTCATCCCCTCCCGTTTCCTACTAAGAGGAAAGAGCAGCATCTTGTCATTACCTATAAGGAATTATTAGCTCCTCTCGGGATCGCCGTTTCGGAGACGTTTCCTCGCCTGGTCGTTTTGCCGAAAGAGGTGGAAAGCGGTCGGGAGAAGATCAACCGTTTCGATCTTCCTCCCGATGCCAAGCTGATCGGAATCAATCCCGGGTCGGCTTTCGGAACGGCAAAGTGTTGGCTTTTTGAAAGGTTCGGACAAGTGGCAAAAAAACTTGTGGAAGCCGATCCTCGTCACGTCGTTCTCTTCTTCGGCGATGGTGCGCACGGGCAGCTCACCGGAAATAGTTGCGTAGACCTTCCGAAACGAGTGATCAATCTAACGGCAAGGACAACGCTTCGAGAGCTGTTAGCCCTGATCAAAATCTGTTCCGTCTTATTGACGAACGATAGCGGTCCGATGCATATCGCCGACGCTTTAGCCGTTCCTCTGATCGCTCTTTTCGGCTCGACAAGCCCGATTGCAACAGGTCCTTATAGACAAAGTAGAAATGTGATTCGGAAAAAAGTTCGCTGTTCTCCTTGTTTTAAACGGGTCTGTCCGATCGACTTCCGCTGCATGAAAAAGATAGAGGTGGAAGAGGTTACGGAAGCCGTATTGAAGGAGATGGAGGAGAGATACAGTCCTGTTTAAACAACTGATCAAACCTTTTCGCCCGAATCCTTTCGATAAGCTCCTAAAAAAAATGGAACGGGAAGAGAAGTCTCACTTTTTAGTCGTTTGGAATCGGGGATTGGGAGATATTCCCCTCGGTCTTTATGCCCTTGTTTATCGTATCAGGAGCTATATCCCTCGAGCATCGATCACCTTCATCACACGTAAAGATTTAGCCGATCTTTTTACAATGCTCGATGCCGTTAAAGTGATCGTTGCGAGAGATATCGTTCGCGGAAAGCCGTTCGATGTCGATACGGCGTTGAAAGAGCATCAACTCAGTGCCGATATGTTCGACGTTATTTTGGAACGACCCGATCCTGGCCGTTGGCTGGAATGGCAACTCGGAACGTTGACCCCGAGACTTAGCTGGAACCCGAAGTGGGATCCCTTAACCGATAAATACGGACTCGATCCTAGTGAAACCTATATCGGCTGCCACGTCCAAACAGAGACGGGCATCTATTATGAATATGAAAAAAATTGGGACCTCTCCTGCTGGAGAAATCTATTTAACAAGATTCAACGGAAAAAAAAGGGGAAAGTTCTCCTCTTCGGACAGGAAAGTACGCCCGCTTTTTTAATGCAAGATGTGATCGATCTTCGAGGAGAAACGACGATTTTTGAAATGCTGTCGCTGATTAAAAATCGGTGTCGCTATTTGGTGGTCCCCGATTCGGGAGTCTTATCGGTTGCTTATTATGTCGATGCCTCCTATCCGATCCGCGTCGTCTCTCTTTGGAGCGATCCGTGCCAAGGGGTCCTGCGCCAAAAAGTCGATCCTCCCAATCCGTTATTTGAGCACCTGCCCCTTCACGGGAAGGATGATATGATCGCGAATATTTCTGTCGATACGGTCTATGACACACTCTTTAAAAATCCGGTCTGATTCCGGTTGTTTAATCCTTGCGGGCGGGCAGGGAACGCGACTCGGCTTCGAAGGGCCGAAAGGGTGCGTCGAGCTCCCTTTAAAAGAAAGGAAAACACTTTTTCAGATTCTGTTACAAAAGGTAAAAGATCGGAAGGCGCCCATAGCGATCATGACTTCACCCCTAAATCATGAAGCGACCTTCACCTATTTGAAAAGGGAAAATTTTTTTGGTCTATACAATGTGACCCTTTTTCAGCAGGAAACGGAAGGGGGGGTTCCGAACGGAAACGGAAAAGCTTTTACCTATTTTTATCGGGAAGGAATTTGGGACCGATGGAAAGAAATAGGGGTAAAATATCTCCAAGTTCTTCCGATCGATAATCCTCTTGCAACCCCTTTCGATCAAGAGCTTATCGATGCTAATCATGGGGTGGACCTCGTTCTGAGAGGGGTCGAGCGACAAAGACCCGATGAGAAGACGGGGGTCATTTTGGATCGGGAGACGCTTCGGGTCGAGGAGTATACGGAGTCGACCCGATCGAACGGAGGATTGCTGCGGAATACGGGGATTTTTTCTTGTACTCTTGATTTTGTCAAGCTGGGAGCTACCGTTGCCCTTCCTCTTCATACGGTTCGAAAAAGGGTGAAAGGGACTTATTTTTCAAAAAAGGAGTACTTCATTTTCGATCTGTTTCCCTATGCTAACAGTTATAAAGTTCTCTTTTCCATGCGGGAAAAATGTTTTGCTCCCCTTAAAAATGCCTGGGGACCCGATGGTTTAGAGTCTGTGGCAAAAACGGTCGAGAGTCGGTAGTGTATCGGTTTATCGAATCTCTTCGGAAGCCGGTTAAAGGTTGGAAAGATTTTCATCCGTGATGATCGGTCGGTTATCGGTAAAGAAGGGCTTTAAAGGGTGGGGTAAATTTTTTAAGTCGCAACCGACCCGTACGGTTTAGGTTCTACCATTCGCATTTAAAGGGATTTTCGAGTATAATCGGCATAGAAATTTTTGTAACGAGTGTTTTCCGATAAAGGAGGAAAAATGCTTCGTACAGGTTAAAAATAGGGGAAATTATGAAAATCGGTTATTTAGGAGCGGGAGCTTGGGGGTTTTGCTTAGCAAATCTTTTGGCTGAAAAAGGCTATGAGGTCAAACTCTGGACCGGAAACCTCTCCCTTGCAGAAGTCTTGAAAAGGGGGGAGAGCCATCCGCAACTGCGCGACCATCGAGCTGAGGAAAACCTCGTTTTAACCACCGAACTGAATGAAGCCGTTGCCGATGTCGATCTGATTATTGAGTCGGTAACCTCCAAGGGGCTTAGACCCGTTCTCGACCGTGTGAAGAACTCGAGACCGATAGGAGCTCCCCTTGTCGTGACCTCGAAAGGTATCGAGCAGGGGACCGGGCTGTTGCTGTCCGAAGTTGCCGTTGAGGTGATGGGCGACGATTTCCATGATAAAATCGGTTGCCTCAGCGGTCCCAGTCTGGCAAACGAGGTGCTGAGCAAACTTCCGACCTCCGTCGTTGCCTCTTCCTATAATCCCGACCTCAGGATGCAAATTTGCGAGATCTTCACCACCCCTTATTTCTCCGTCTATCCCACCGATGATGTGCGAGGGGTTTCTTTCGGCGGGGCGATGAAAAATATCGTTGCCATTGCATGTGCCATTTCCGATGGGCTCGGTTACGGAGAAAATACAAAAGCGGCTTTAATGACGCGCGGGCTTCACGAAATCTGTCGATTGGGTGAAACGATCGGATGTGCATCGGAAACACTCAACGGTCTTTCCGGGCTCGGTGATCTTTGTGCCACCTGCTTATCGACGCGTAGCAGAAATTATATCTTCGGGAAACTGTTAGCCGAAGGGGATCCTCCCGATAAAGCGCGAGAAAAGATCGGAATGGTTGTTGAAGGGGCTTATACCTGCGTTGCCGCTTTGGAACTGAGCAGAAAAATGGGTATCGAAATGCCGATTACCGAAGCGGTTCATTCCGTTATCTACGACGGAATTCACCCTAGGGAAGTCGTCGCCTCCCTTCTTATGCGTGCTGCGAAGCAAGAACCGCTTTAATCCATTCAGGTATCGGTTTTTTAGAAAGGGAAAGTCCGGTAAAACGGCTTACCTGAATCACCTCGATTTTAAACACATCCGGCTATATTGGCATCGATACGATTCATGAGATAGATGAAAGGGGCGACGCGAATATGCCGATGATCGTAAGTGCCTTAAGTCCGGTTCGTGGTTTTCTCGTTAAAAAGCGACTATTTTCCTGGCATCCGACCTACCATTGTTTTTTTTGTTGTATTTTTTCAAGCAACAAGAGTAAGATGTTACATGAATGAAATAATCTGAGAACCGGGAGAAAAAATGGATCAAATCAATAATCAAGCCAATCAAAGAATGGATCGGATTGAAAATGTCTTAGGGCAAATTGTTGCAACCCAACAAAACCTGACTAATGAGACTCAACAGCTTGCCCAAACGGTAAATAATTTGGCTCAAACTTTAATAGTAACAGCAAATGCGCAGATAGATATTTTTAATCAAGCCAACTCTAATGCAAATATTCGACAAATCAACTTGGCAGACGTGCCGGGTTTCCAAAGCAATGGAAGTTCTTCTACACCAAGTCCTTTACCGAGGTCTAATGTGCCAATCCCTCAACAACAAAACTCGAATAGTGGAAGTTTGGATTTGACACCTGTTAGGGGCAGTAGGAGCAGGAGCTTATGATTAGATGTGTTCAAAATCGAGACGATTTAGGTGAGTGAGATATTTTGCCGATCGTTCCCTTTTAAAATCGAAACCGGTACCCGCCATTGCGAGGAAGAAATTTTAAGAACGGAAAGGATAGTTAACGATTATCTAACCCGTGCACACCGTCGGAAGACCGAACGGAAGTGCTCTTCATTTTCTTCCGGTTGTAGCTGGCAATGTGTCGTTTTCCGTTTTGTCTTACGTAATTCACGAGAATCGATCTCGGTTTGATTCAAAAAATTTTTTAAACGTTATGTTTAAGGCGGTTCGGATCTTTTTTAAGCCATCACCGGACCATTTGATTGAAGCTAGATGTTTGTAATCGACTTGACAGCCCTTTCTCGTTGATTTTTAGGTTGTTTTAACAGCATCTAGGTCTCTTGCCGTTGCCTGAAAATAGGACATGTAGTAAAAAAAATTGCTATTTAAGCAACAAACGAATTGAGATCGGTGATGCGATTGGAAGGTCGAAAGGTTATCGAAGCCGAAGAGATGGTCCGGATTGAAAAAAAGAGCATTCGGGACGGAGCTTCGGATGAAGGGTATATGCTCGAAGCGGGTGAGGGAATCGGACGTCGCATCGAGACCTTTATCGAACAACAGGGGCGGCTAAAAGAGGTGACGTTTCTTGTGGGGAAAGGGAATAACGGAGGGGATGCCTTTGTTGCGGCAACCTTTTTGATCCGGCGCGGGTTTAAGGTTCGAGCATATACCCTCGTTGAAGCTGCGGATTGTAGCCCGCTATGTAAAAAGTATGAGGAGAATTTTTCGAGAGCCGGAGGAAAAGTGATGCGAGGCATTGTCGCTTCCCCGGAAGGAGTCATTGTGGACGGGCTTTTGGGAACGGGGTTTCGAGGCAAGCCGGAAGGACCGATGCTCGATCTGATCCGTAAGGCAAACCGATCGCCCCTTCCCGTTTTATCGATAGACATCCCTTCCGGAGTCGACGGCAATACGGGGGAAGTCGATCCCGCTGCTATTTATGCTACCGAAACCCTTTACCTAGGGCTACCCAAACTGGGGTTTTTTATCGGACAAGGGTACGATCATATCGGTCGGTTATCCCGCGTAGATTTCGGAATGGACCCGAAATATTCGAGTCAAGCCCGAGGGACCGCTTATATTGTGAACGAGAGTGCGATGCCCCATCTTTTGCCACCGATTCAGAGGGTGCGTCATAAGTATCGGGCGGGGTATGTCCTTGCATTGGCGGGATCTCCGGGAATGGCCGGAGCGGCGATACTTGCTTCTTTAGCGGCCCTCCGATCGGGAGCGGGAATCGTTCGCCTTTTTCATCCCGAAGGAATGGAAAACGAGTTGGTCGCCGCACCCCTCGAACTGATTCGAAACCCCTACTCTCCAAGCAACCCTTCACCCGTTTTTGAAGAGGCAAAACGAGCTAAAGCGTGTTTGATCGGACCGGGTCTTGGAAAATCGGAACGAATACGGACCTCTGTTCAAGCCATTGTTTCACAGCTCAATCTGCCGCTGGTTATCGATGCGGACGGGCTGCATCACATTAAGGTTTTCTCCAAGGGAGCGATTCTGACTCCCCATGAGAACGAGATGCTTCAGCTGCTAGGAAGGGAAGAGCTTGTGCATGATGATTGTCAAAAATTCGCCGATCGAAATGAGGTCACCATTGTCTTAAAGGGGGCTCCTAGCTGGATTTTTCATCCCGATACATCGCCGCTGATCGTTCCCAAGGGAGACCCGGGGATGGCAACGGCCGGGACCGGAGATGTGTTGACGGGAATGATTACGGCTCTCCTTGCCCAAGGGCTGCAAGGAAGAGAAGCGGCAACGCTCGGAGTTTACCTCCATGGAACTTGTGGAGAAATCGTAGCGACGAGGCAAACCTCGTATAATCTGATCGCCAGCGATCTGATCGCAGCCCTTCCCGAAGCTTTTCAAACACTCGTTGCTCGATTGCCTCGAGAATAAAAATCTTCGAATCCTCGCTGCTCGTAGCGACATCCCGTTCGAGTACGATTCTCGACCCGAATATGTCGCCTCCCTCTTTTCCGTAGGCAAAAGGATGTCGCGTACTTGTTCGGAAAGCGCCGGTTGCCTGCAACTATCCCGTCTTCGATTTAACAATCGAGGGAAGACGAGCGGTAGTCGAGAAACCAATCGGTAAATCGGTCGATACCGGCTGCAAGGGAGGTCGCGGGTCTGAACCCGAGATCTCTTTGACCCTTTGAGATGTCGGCATACGTCGTCGTTACATCTCCTGCTTGCATCGGCCTATAATCGATCATCGCTTTTTTTCCGAGTGCCGATTCGAGGAGGGTGATCAGGTTCATTAACGGTTCCGGACGGCGGTTTCCGAGATTATAGATTTCAAAACCGTTGCATCGCTCGATTGCTGCCGCAGTTCCCTTGATGATATCATCGATATAGGTAAAGTCTCGCTTCATTTTTCCATGGTTGAAAACGGCGATCGGCTTTTCGTCGAGAATCTTTTCGGAGAAGGAAAAGTAGGCCATATCGGGTCGTCCCCAAGGACCGTAGACCGTGAAGAAACGAAGACCCGTCATCGGGATTCGATAGAGGTGGTGGTAGCTCTTGGCGAGGAGTTCTCCCGATTTTTTTGTCGCTGCATAAAGGCTGAGCGGACAATCGGTCGGATCGGTTTCTGCAAAAGGAATTTTTGTATTGCCTCCGTAAACGGAGGAAGACGATGCAAAGATGAGTTTTACTCGCAAAGAGCGCGCCAACTCCAAGATAAAAAGAAAGCCCGTTAAATTGGAATCGGCGTAAGGGATTGGATGGGTAACGGAATAACGGATGCCTGCTTGTGCTGCCAGATGAACGATGTGAGTGATCCCTTTTTCCCTAAGAAGAGGGGCGATTGTTCGAATCTCTCGGATATCGAGCGGGATGACTTCGATTCCCCATCGTTTCAGCCGATCGGAGCGGGCTTTTTTTAACTCGGGGGTGTAATAATCGTTGAAATTATCGCACCCGATCACATAATCTCCTCTTTTCATTAAAAAAAAAGCTAAATGAAAACCTATAAAGCCGGCGATGCCGGTGATCAAAATCTTTTTTTCGGTTTTCATACGATGATCATAGCATGCAAAGAGTCGGAATTCTACCGCTATTCGTCCTGATCGCCTTTTTCCCGGGCTGTTCGAATCCCCCCTTTAAAGGGGGTGAGGTTGTAGGAGCCGATGCATTTGTCATCGATTCCTACCAAATAAAAAAGGGGAAGCTTTCGATTTTAGAGCTGGAGGGACATCCTTTAGAAGTGCTGGATCCGGAGCTTTTGAAAGAGTATACGAATACGGTTGATAACGGCGATGTATTAAAAATTGCCCTTTTTCATCCGTCTCGAGGCGATTTAACCGGAGCCGTGCAATGCATCGGCGAAACGATCGGCTATACCGTTACCGATGGGAAAATTACCCTTCCGGATATTCCGCCCATTGAGGTAAGAGGGTCGGAATTATCGGAGGTCCGAGACCGCATTCAAAAAGCTTATGATCGTCAAATCGACGGAATCGAAGTCTTCATCGCTTATCAAAAACGGAATCTGAAAAAAATCGAGCTTGCCGGACTGGTCGGTCAATCCTCTATTCCGGTGAACGGAAAAAAACGTCTGTTCGAAGTTCTTGCCGAAGCAAAAGTTCCCGCCAATGCGAATCTTTTTAAAAGTTATCTCGTACGGGACGGAAAGCCTCTTCCCGTCGATATGCACCGATTGATAAAAGAGGGCGATATGTCTCAAAATGTCGTCATGCGCGGCGGCGATAAAATCTATATTGCCGAGAGTTCGGCGGCAACGATCATGGTGCTCGGGGAAGTGAGAAAAGAAGGTGTTTTCGACCTCCCCTTCGGTTCGATGTCCCTACGCGAGGCTCTTGCCCTAGCCGGGGGGATTCCTTACACGGGAGATAAAGGGGTGATTCAGGTCGTTCGAGGCAATATTCTCCGTCCCAAAATCTATACCTTGAATTGGAAACATGTCATCCGCTTGCCTACCTCGAGCATGCTCTTGATGCCGGGAGATATCGTCTATGTTGCCACAACACCGATTACGCAGTGGAATCGTTTTATCCAACAAATTTTCCCTACGTTGACCGGTATCGAGCTTTTTAGAAAAGGTGTTTCGGGGGTCATTGCGATTCAATGATAAACGATGAAAAATTTATCCTCTTTTCAGATGTCAAGCGTCTCTTCAGCCGTCATTTTAAGGGCGTCGTTTTAGGAGCCCTTTTATTCGGCGGGGTAGGGCTTTGGGTCAGGACTCAGATTCCTGTCCGATATGAGATAAAAGCTACCTTTAAAGATGGGGTCAAGGCGACCGGTTCTCAAGGGGGGATCTTTGAAAACTTATTGAAAAATATGAGTATTGAAGGGGAGAGACAAGGCGATGTGCTGATGACTTCATCGCTCGTTCTCGAGCCGGTCGTTGAAAAGTTAGGGTTACAAATAACCGTTAACAGCTGCTCGAAGTGGAAAAAAAGTCGGACCCGTTTTTTTGAAGCGCTCCGTGCGGAAAGGAAAAAACCCCTTGAGAAAGGTCGTTGTTTTGCTTTTGAAAACGTTTCCTATTTAGGAGACGTACCGAAGTTTTATCACCTCTATTTTATCACCGATGAGACCTTTGAGCTTAGAGAGGGGAAAAAACGGGTCCTTTTTAGAGGGAAAACGGGGGAAAAAATCGTTGCGGATCGGGCTATGTTCACGATAAAAGCGATTCCCGACGATATCGAGTTAAGGACTTATTATCCCCTTAAGATAGAACCTCTTCAAGAAGTCGTTTTATCTCTGAGGTCTCAAATCGATGCCGTTCAACATTCTTCAACTCCGGGTATTCTCGAGCTGACATTTTTTCATTCGGATCTCTTTGTTGGAAAGGAGGTCCTCGACTCGATCATGCAACGGTATCGGAAATATTTAACCCTGGAAAGTGAAAGGGTTTCTGCAGGACAAATCGCTTATCTCGAAAAAAGACGTGATGAACTTTGTATGAAAATGCATCAACACTTTCAGTCTCACGTTGCCTATTTAAAAAAGAATATTCGGGAGAGAGGATCGCTAACGTTAGGACAATATCTTCCGATTTTTCAAGAACGGAAGGCTAACTTTTCAAAGGACTTAATCGATCTCAAGCTAAAAAGGGGAAAATTAAAAAACGGGGAAATGATCGATCTGGGTCAGGAAATGGTTGCGGTGCAAGCCGATTTACATCAAATGTTGAAGGAGAGAGATGCACTGTCTTTAGCCCTTTTTAAAACGGCTGAAAGGGAAGATGAGACGGCTACCCAGCTTCACAAACTCGATCGACTGGACAAAGAGAAATTCCGGGTTCGAACGGGAGTCGATGCCTTCTTTGCCGCTCTTCTCAAGCCTGTTCGAGATGAGCGACGGATGTTGTTGACGACAACCGAAAACGGCGCCGTTTTCTTACCGGAATCGGTCGAACTTAAAAAAATCGAAGAGGGGAAAAAACGGTTAGTCCGTTTAATAAGAACCGGTCTCCATCCCGGTCTGACAACAACCTATCTGGAAAACAATCTTCGCCTCCTTTCTCTACAAGAAGAGGTGTTGAAAAAACGTCTTTTATCGGGAGCGACCGAGAGGGGAGAATATCAGGGGATTGATATGCAAACCGGACGGCAGCTTCTTCTAGACTACCTCCGTAAGAGAGATGATCTTTTCTATAAATACCGTCAAATGGAGTTCGGAAAAAAGCAACTCGAAAAAGAAGCGATCGAGCATATCTCTCTTGCCGAAATATTTTCCGATACGGTGAGTCGAGGACTGACTCGAGAGCTTGGAGAGATGACCCAGGTTTTACGGAAGAAAAGCACTCTGACTGAAAGAGATATTGAAAGATTGGAGAAAAAGTTTGCAGCTAAAAAAGAAGACTTGATCCTTCATATGAAAGAGACGATGGATTTAACCCTGTTAGAAAAAGAAGGGGTGGAGGAGCAGATCCGTTCGATCCGAATGGCAATTCTGGATTTAATAGGGAAAGAAATCGCTTTGATAGAAAGACAAGTCGAAGACCGGATCGATGAAAAGCTTCGATTGCTCGATCGAGAAGAGCGATTGATTCGGGAGGAATTGGAACATCTTAAAAATGAGATGGAAGAAGTTCCCGATCGGTGGCTGCGGGAAAAAGAGCTTGCTTTCAGTGCAGATATGAATCAAGGGATGCTTGAAGCTCTGGTCCAACTGGTCGAGTCAAAGAGCGTTGAGAATAACTTGTCGATGATAGAGTCTCAACCGATCAATGCCGCCTATACCTCGTTTATTCCGAAAAGTCCGCTGCTGAAGGTTTTCGGATCGGTCGGTGCATGCATCGGCGCCTTGGTCGCTTTTGCGGGATATTTTATCAGAGCCCTCTGCAGAGGATTTCCCATCGGCTTGAAAAATCTTGCCGTACGGGGAAGAAAAGTGATGGGAACGCTAAGAAACAACCCGGAAAAAGACCTGGAGGTTTTCCGGAACCTATCCCTGCTGCTACATCGGCAAGGCCGTCTCCCTTTAATCGTTACCCTTATTCTCGGCGAAGGAGAGGATTATAGTTTATCTTTTGCAAATCTTCTGGCTAAAGAGGGAAAGCGTCTGTTGCTACTCGATTTGAATGTTTCAAAAAAGATTGAGCAAGAAAATCTTCCGGGGCTCGGTCCCTATTTGGCAGGGGAAGTAAAAGAGGTGGTCGTAAGGAAAAAAGATTTTGGAGCAACCCTCTCCTTCGGACGGAATCGTCCCTATGCTCAAGAGCTGTTAAAGAGTCCGAAGTTTGATCAGTTTTTAGGTGAAGTGAGACAAAAATATGATGTCGTTCTCTTGGTGGTCGATGAAAGAGCAAAACAAGCCTTTCCCAAACACTTTTTTGCGCAAAGCGATGTGATCGCAGTTCGACTCAACGAGGACTCGTATGATGGGCTGGTTCCCTATTTGAATTGGGAAGATCGGGGGCATGCTCTTGCTTTTCTCGGCTAATCGAGAGGATAAAGAGAAAAAAAGGATCGGACCGAAAGCTGTTGTTTCGGAAGCGATTTGTCAGTAGATATTATGAGCTGAGCATCCCCCGGGATCGGCTCCTTCGACAAGAGGGTCGAGCGTTCCGAAAGTCAGTCGGGTAGAAGGGGATATATTTTTGAAACGGCGGGGGATTTGAAAAGGAAAAGTAGCCTGCCGTTCGAAGGAGCGATCGAAAGAGACCGACACCCCCTCGAAAAACTTGATAAGAAAAGTTTAGCAACGGAAATAGGATGATCGGTAGCGTACTCGACTCGATAAGGGGGCGATTTTTTTCTTCATTGCGAACGGTTGGAATTTTTCGATCGGATTTCTCTCCATTTCTTTATCATCAATGCGGCGAGCGGAGCCGCCTCTTTGCCGTAATCACCAAATTTTAAATAGACGACAACCACTAGGTCGGGTAGATCGACCCGGTAATCATCTCCTTCCTTAAAAGAAAGACCGCCGAAGCAAATATCTTTGCACATCAGCGGAAGTCCTTCTCGGTCGAGGAAAGGGCGATAAACGAATTCCGCAGTCGAAGTTTTTCCGATCAATTGACTTTGAATAGCCTTATAGTCGGGAATCCATTTCGGGTGTTCATAGAGGGTCCGAATCCGATAGGGTTGCGCCGGACCTTTTTCACCCATGACCACCCGCTTCATCCCTTCGATCAGTTCCGTTCGAACAGCCGGGGGCAGCTCTAAATATCGCTTGACCTCCCGAGTTTTTTCGGTCACTTTACGGACATTTGCTTGCATTTTCACGATTTGCGGTTTAAGCACCGCTCCTCCGTTTCCAATCGTTGCAAGCATCGAAGCTGATTGAAGGGGGGTAACGATTAAGGAATGTTGACCGATAGCAAAGGCGTAGAGACCTGTTTGATTATGG
The DNA here is from genome assembly GCA_039179295.1 of Chlamydiota bacterium. Taxonomy (GTDB): domain Bacteria; phylum Chlamydiota; class Chlamydiia; order Chlamydiales; family Simkaniaceae; genus Neptunichlamydia. The sequence goes on along the minus strand of JBCDES010000001.1, from coordinate 13,136 downwards.
CGGATATCATCGGGAACGGAGCCTCCGATTTCACCATAGAGATCGATGCCGGTAGGTTTCCCGAAGCCGAAGCGGCGGGCGGTTTGTTGAAGGTCTGCGGGGTGCTCGATAACCTCGGCGGCAAGGAGAGAAAAATAGATATTACTCGACCGCTCGATGGCAGTACGGAAATCAACCTTTCCCAACGGAGCGTGGCTTCTAGGCATCCTTCCCCCTTTATGATGCCTGGTGATGAACGTTCCATCCAAATAGCGCCCCAATACGATGCCGTTATCGGTCATAACCTTAGGTTTCGTCTCATCGATAATCTCCAGTGGGTTTAAGTCGTCCGAAGGTAGATGATCGGCTTGGCGGAGGAGGTATTTTTGCTTGAGAGCTTCGTAGCCTATGACGATTTTAAAAAGAGAGCCGCCGAGAGAGGCTTGCCCGTAGGCAAAGGATTTTCCATAGCCATAGCCGTTTCGAGGGTAGAAAGCACCGGCCAACCCTTTGAGGGTCGTCTCTCTTAGAGAGTGATAACGGCCCCAAAGGGGATCGTTTAATTCTTCGAAAGGGCGGATTGTTGCCAGTAAATCGAGGGAAGGTTTTTCGTTGCGAATCGATGCCAGGACTTGTTTCAACTCTCCTCCGACCTCTTGACTCGTAAGGATGAGGTGGAAAAGAAACGGTTGCAGTTCGAGGTCGGTCGCGACATTTCCATAGATAAAAGCATCGAAAAACTTCCATTCATATTTTTGCCAAAACGCTGCAAAAAGCTTTTTTTCTCCATCTTCTAAATAGTCGGTATAGGGGTGGGCATAGGTGTTCCGTTCTTTTTCTTGTTGCCGCTTTTGTTTGAGATAAGCTTTAAAGTGTTTTTTTCTCCATCTTGGAAAAATCCGTTGACGGTAGAGGGTTTCAACCCGCCGTTCGACCTCTTGTTTCACCTTTATAAAAGCGTGTGAAAGGTCCCGATACTTGGTTGGAGAAAGCCGTTTCGCTTCTTCAAGCAGCCGGTTGGCAAATAAGTCTCCGGGTGCAAGAAGTCGAAGCAGGTCTAGAAAAAGAAGTTTATCGCCGTTTGATCCGATCGGTTGTAAAATCGGATCGATCTCTTTTCGGATCTCTTTGACTGAAAGAAGCTCCCCTCCTGCTGTCGTTTCGGGATAAAGGGCTTCGATCGTATCGGCCATGGTTTCATTTTTGAGCATTTTTCGGACGGTTTCCATCAGATGTTGAAGGCGGACTCCGTGATAAACGGAAGGGAGTTGTCGAAGACTTTTTCTGACTTGGCAATCGACCGATAATACTCGGTCGAGATACGAATCCCAGGAGAGCTTTTCCCGTTCGATATGGGTTTCCAGTTCTCTTTCCATCGAAGTAAAGCCGTCCCAAATCGCACCGATATGACGAGGGGTTTCAAGCCACTTTCGAATTCCCCCGATTTTCTCGCTCCGATTGCTATCGGTTAAAATGAAGTCATTCGGATCAAACCGGGGGTAAGAGGCCATGGCAACGATTTCTCCCGTTTCGGGGATCATGGCGATAATCGAGCCCCCTTTGATCCACGGAGGGTAGACGGTATCGTGTCTTTTTCCCGCTAATGAAAAATGACGCTCTCGGTCTCGCTCACTCAATGCGAGGAGCTGTTCGGCATAAGCTTGAAGCTCTGAAGAGACGGTTAGCAGAATCCGATCTCCGGGCGCTCCCCCTTTTCCACCGGGAAGTTCCCGAATCAAACGTCCTTTAGCACCGATTTCTATCCAATGCTTTCCATAGATGCCTCGGAGTGCTTCATCGAATTTTCGTTCGATTCCCGATTTACCGACATGAGTATGAATATTGTAAGCCTTTTCTTTGAGTGTTTGCAATCGCAGCTCAACCTGATGCAAGCTGTCATATCCCTTCGGAAGGGGGACCGGCAGACCTTCTTCTCTTTGCTTCGAGAAAAGGGTCAGTTCTTTGATTTCTTCGGCAATGGCCAGATAGCGCTTTTGATCGATAGCACCCATGTACCCGATGATATCGGAACCGACCTTCCCCTGCGGATAATACCGCTTTGCTGCGCGCTGCATGTTCAATCCGGTCCAATCCTTTTCCATTAAACGGAGGCGGTAATAGAGGTTTTCGGAAATATCTTCTTTCAAGATAAACGGCGTATTGGGAAAGATCGAGGCTTTACTATAGATGAGATCTTCAATAGCTATCGGGTCCATTTCCAACGCGGCGCCGAGCATCTTCGAAAGCTTTTCGACGTAGAGGCGCCTTTCATAGACGCGTATCTTTTTCCCCCTCTCATCCCTTCCTCGACTCACGACCGGAATTTCACGGATGCGATCGAAACAAACCGCTGCATTATATTGCACCTTGTTGAGCGCTAAAGGGAGGTTGAAACGATCGCGAATCGTTCCTCTAGGCGCCGGTTCGACAACCGTTCGTCTTTGCGGTTGCAACGCTTTTTCCAGATACTCATCATGTTTCACAGCTCCTAAATACCAGACACGCAGGGCGATTATCAGAAAGGCGATGAGGATCAGGTGGAGAACGTGATCGGCTTTATGGGGGATATCGCGACTGTCTGTCATAGCCTCGAGGATAGCAAAAAAAGGGGTGGAAGGGCAAAAAAAACCCGAGGGATTCCCCTCGGGGGTTAAAAATAGTCATAGCGCCCGACCCGTAAAATAGGAGTGCATCGGACCGAATCAATCGCTGTCTCAAAGACTTTAGATCCATGTTTCTATTAATGTGCGGATATCTTCCCTTGTGTCGCGAAGACAGGTGTTTAGCTGGTCCGTTTCAGCTATCATTCGAGCATCTATTTTATCCTTTTGGCTCTTTGCAACCTCCTCTTCTCTCCATCCGTCCAGTAGGTCGATTAGCTGTTTAATCTCTTGGAAGGTCCGGGATTTTTGAAACATTACCTGACGTTTTTTCGTAAACCTATCCCCCGAATGAGCGATTTTATGGTAAAACTCCAACATATCTTTATCGGTATAATCGGTATAATCGGAGGGTAGGTTTTTTAGCTTCTTTCTTTTATCGGGTGCATAAAACATAGAAACAATCTCTTCCGGAGCGGAAAGCCGAATCCCTTGCGATATCTCTGCTACTATTTTGATTGCAAAAAACCTGTTCTGATCGAGCTTGTGAACCATTTCATAAATTTTTGTTAAGTATCGGATCGTCTGCAGTTTCTCTAACGACTCGGAATTGTCAGGGAGATCTTGTTTTCGGTCAAGCTCATGAATTTTTGCTTCCAGGTCTACAACCGTATTGAAATCAGCTTCATAGCTCTTGACTTTGTCTTGTAGTTTTTTATAAAGCTCTTGGGTTTCTGAAATCCGTTCCATTCCCGAGATAGCTTCTTTTTCGATTTCCGTTGTAGGTTTTTGTCCCGAGTTCAAGATCAAACTCCTCATCTCCGTCGTGATTGTTCCCAGTGCTTCTCCGATTTGTCCCGAGAAGGTCGAGGTGGCTTTTTTCAACGTCCGTACCCCATAATCCATAAGGAGCGGTCCGCCTAATAAAGCACTTGCAATCAGTTGTTTAGTGGTGGACAGCCATTGTTCGTTATAAGTGAGTCCGTTCGATTCGAAATAGTTGCTAAGCTCTTTAGAGTCATCGACCCACCGCTGTAGTTTTTCTTCGTCTTGCGGTGAAAACAACGGGCTCGGTTCGGAACCTTCGTTGACATTTTTCAGGTTTGCGGTCACCGCTTTTATCTTTTCTGTGGCAAATGTTTGAGAGTCCCGGGTCAGATTGGCTAGTTTTTGTTCGGCGGATCGGTGTTTTTTTGAGAAGTCGGCGCGTTTCATACCGGTTAGTTTTCCGGTATCTTCGTAGACTTGTTTTAATGAGAGGAGTTTCTGATCCGGATTCGATCCGTCTTTCGGAATCATTGCGAGGAGTTCTCCGAGAAGTTGCCGGTCATAAAACCCGCCGATCAGACGTTCTTTAACGGAAAGATTTGTTTCGTTGAGGACAAAATAATGCCACTTCAAAATAGAATCTACGGCTACTTGTAATCCTTCTGCAATGCGATCGAGATCGTTTAGAGATTGTCGGAGGTTTTGAGCCTTGACATGGGCGCTTGCGATTGCTTCCTTTAGCTGAACAACCGTCTCGTCGGTTTCGACAGATGCTCCGCTTTTATGAACTTCTAGAGTAAAAGTTTCCTCCATAGAACGAATCGTTTTAGCGGCATTTTCTATCTCTTCATTAAGCTTTTGTCTAGATTCTCGATAGGCTACCAAGCATTGATCCATTTGAGCGGCATCTTCTAGCACCGAGCGTGTATCTTGGGAAAGTATCGCTTCGGAAAAGTCAACGGATGAAGCTTTTTTTATAAGCTCTGCGGTTGCAACGAACTCTTGTTCCATCAATTTAAGGGTCTGTTTCGAACTTTCAAGAGGGTGGATAATGCACTCTTTAATCGCTGCTATCGCATCAATCGCTAAAGCGCCTCCTCGTCCGATAAGGATGAAGAGACGGTTACAAGCCTCGATAATTTTTTTAACCGAATAGCTTTCTCTAACTTTGTTTCCGACGATAATCCCACCTACATATAATGCTGAAATTTTTAATGCGGCGATCGAGATGTTGTGTGTAATTCGAGCCAAAGCAAAGCACGGAGCGATGATTAACGCAAGCGAACAGCCGCCTGCCAGTAGGTGAAAGGTATATTCCGATACTTTTTTTCGTTTACGTTCGGATGCTTGTAGAACAAGTCCGGCAATCTTTGAAGCGATTGAGTTAGAATTTTTATCCTGCCTTAGACCTTCCGAGAGTCCTAGCGCCGAGATCGAGATCGATATCATCATGTCCATATTGTCTCTACTTTTTTCAAGGTACACGAATAACATTAAGGGATAATTTTTTCAACAAAATGCAATTGAAAAAATCAATAGTTATCGCTATCGGCAGGGAGTGTAAAACGGTCCATATCGGGTCCGTTTAAAACCGGCAGTTTATCGAACAGACCTGCAAAGTTTCCGTTCGGGGCGGGTCAACCGCCGACAAAAAGAGAGGGATGAGCTCAAGGGAAAACCTTCGGGTTTTTGTGTCGATAGAGGCAAAGTTCTACTTTCTATATCGGGCGTTATCCATACCCCTCATTTCTCCTTGCGAGAAAAGATCGTCTCTAGCAAAATGAAACCCTCCGAGCACCGGTAGCTCAATCGGATAGAGTACCTGGCTACGAACCAGGAGGTTAGAGGTTCGAGTCCTCTCCGGCGCGCTCTTAGTTACAAGAATTAAGTAAGAAGATACCTATGCCCGTCATCGAACGTTTCCCATCCGGTCCCCTCGAAACCAACGCCTATATCTTGGGCTGCAACGAAACCGATCAAGGGGTGATCATCGATCCGGCGCCCGGTAGTGCTCGGTCTTTGATCGACCGGTCTGCTGCAATCGAGATTAAAGCCATACTTTTAACCCATTCCCATTGGGATCATATCGGCGATCTAAAAAAGATAAAGACCCGTTTTGACGCTCCCGTTTATGTCCACCCCGCCGATCGTTCGAACGTCGCGAACCCCGGGGCGGATCGCCTCCCCGTCAAGTTGCATATCGATCGGGTCGAGCCGGAATTTGAGCTGCAAGAAGGGCAAACGATCGAAGTGGGACAACTGAGGATCATCGTGATCGAAACGCCGGGACATACTCCGGGGGGCAGTTGTTTTTACCTTCATGAAGAAAAAATTTTATTTTCAGGCGATACGCTGTTCAAGGGATCGATAGGAAACCTTTCCCTTCCTACGGCAGATCGTCAAGCGATCTGGAGCTCCTTGAAAAAACTTGAAAAGCTTCCGCCCGAGACGGTTGTTTATCCCGGTCACGGTCCGTCGACCACGATCGGAGATGAAGATTGGTTGCCGAATGCCCGAAAACTCTTCGGTTAATTTCTCCGATGGTGTAGTATGGCTCTATCGACAAGGACGGTTTTATGACACGACTTATTGGAAAAAAAGCTCCGAACTTTAAGGCCAGCGCCGTTGCGGGCGGTCGAATCAACGAAAATTTTTCCCTCGATCTCTTCGAGGGTAAATATATTTTACTATTTTTCTACCCCCTTGATTTCACCTTCGTTTGTCCGACCGAACTCCATGCTTTTCAAGAAAAGCTCGAACGGTTTCAAAAGCGTCGAGCACAGGTGATCGGGTGTTCCGTCGATAGCCCCTTTTCCCATCTCGCTTGGATCAAAACCCCAAAAGAAAAGGGGGGAATTGAAGGGGTGAGCTATCCTCTCGTTGCCGACCTCAATAAAAGTATTGCTCGCGATTATCAAGTTCTCGACGAAGAAGCCGGGATTGCCTTCCGCGGGCTATTCCTTATGGATAAAAAGCGGGTGATCCGCCATCAACTCGTGAACGATCTTCCTTTGGGAAGGAGTGTCGATGAAGCTCTCCGTCTTCTCGATGCACTCATTTTCCACGAAGAAAACGGAGAGGTATGCCCTGCCGATTGGCAAAAGGGTGCAAAGTCGATGAAGCCGACGGAAGAGGGATTGGTCACCTATTTCAACTAGAGGTTACTATCTAGCGGTCTTAACCTCGATGCCGAAATCTTACGCTATCTACCGAAAAAGTTGGTGAGTAGTGGGGGATCGCAAGTCGATCGAGCGAAATATAGGTTGAGCAAAGTCTTTCACAAAAATCGTCCGTTGAAATTTCCTTTGAATGCGCTCGGTTATCGCTCTCGATTCACGAACGGTTAAGATTCAAATCAAATGCGGGGAATTAGAGAGAGGTGAGGTAATCGTAGAGATCTCGCTCCGTTGTAATGATGAGAGCGCCGTGAGTCTCGGTGACGGGATGAACCGAATCGATGATCCGCGAATCGCCGACACCGGGTAGGCAAACCGCCGTCAGATAAGAGACTTGTTTTTTATTCACGAGATGTTTCATCCCTCTGAGATAATCCTTTGTGCTAAAGCCTTCTTCTTTGACCCGGATATAGATCAGCTCTTGTTCATACATGAGAAACTGTATTGCAAAGAAGAGACCGCGACTTTCATCGGGCGGGTTTCCCAGGATTTCATTTAAATGGGTCAATGATTTCATAAAAAGGGGAGAACCGAGCTCTCCTTTTTCAGCTTCACCGAATAGAGCCACTGCGTGTCTCATAACTATCCTTGTCTTTCGTTTTTCAATAACCAACGAAGACTATTTAATGCAAGAGAGCAGGGTAAATGTTGAACCGATTAAATAACGATTTTGGAACCGGAAGCCTTAAAGTTTCTCGCCGATTGCAAGAAGGCGGTTGTATTTTGCGACGCGCTCGGAGCGTGAAAGAGAGCCCGTTTTGATTTGACCTGCACCGGTAGCAACGGCAAGATCGGCAATAAAAGGATCTTCGGTTTCCCCTGAGCGATGAGAGATGACCGTTCCGTAACCGTTTCGTTTTGCAACAGCCATTGTTTCGAGGGTTTCCGTCAAGGTTCCGATTTGATTCAATTTAATGAGGATGGCGTTGGCAACCCCCATCTCTATCCCTTTATGGAGGAATTTGGGGTTGGTGACGAAAAGATCGTCGCCGATAAGTTGTATCGTCGTACCGAGACGGTCGGTAAGGGTCTTCCACCCTTCCCAATCGTTTTCATCGAGTCCGTCTTCGATGGAATCGATCGGATAATTGTTAACCAGCTTCTCTAAGTAGTCGATTTGCCGTGTCGCACTTCGCTCTTCAAACTTTTTTCCGACGTTTTTTCGTTTTTTATCGAAATAGACCTTTTTATTTTTATCATAAAACTCGGAAGCGGCGCAATCGAGAGCTAAAGTCATTGCAGTGCCGGGTTTTAGACCGACTTTTTCAATCGCGACAAGGATGAAGTCCAACGCTTGTTCATTGGAAGAGAAAGCGGGTGCAAATCCCCCTTCATCTCCTACGGCAGTCGAATAGCCTTTATCCTTCAGGAGCTTTTTTAAAGCGTGAAAGACCTCTACCCCATAACGGAGCCCTTCGGAAAAATCGGGAGCGCCGACGGGACGGATCATGAATTCTTGAAAGTCGAGAAGGTTATCGGCATGGACGCCGCCGTTTAAGATGTTCATCATCGGAAGCGGCATTTTCGGCTTAGCGTCGATTCCGAGCGATGCAAACAGCGGAACTTTTCGGGTCATGGCCGCAGCTCTTGCCACTGCCAGAGAAATTCCTAGGATGGCATTGGCTCCGAAATTTTCTTTGTTTTCGGTCCCGTCTTCCTCGATCATTGCTCGATCGATTGCCGTTTGATCGAAGATATCCCGTCCTTTTAATAGATCGGCTAAAGGGCCGTTGACATGAGCGACGGCTTCGAGGACCCCTTTTCCCCCATACCGCTTCGGATCGTTATCCCGAAGCTCGACGGCTTCGTGCTCACCGGTCGATGCGCCCGACGGAACGGAGGCTCTTCCGGTAATCCCCCCGTCGGTTGTAACCGCGACTTTAATGGTGGGGTTTCCTCTGGAGTCGAGGATTTCGAGCCCATGGATTCTTTCGATTTTACCCATGGATTCAACTTAACAAAGGGAAAATTTTATTGCCATTCTTTTGGAGGGATATCTTCCAGAAGTGCGGTATAAGAGGCGTAACGCAAGGGATGGATCGCCTTTTCTTCCAGCGCTTTTATGACGGCGCAGTCCGGTTCGTGAATGTGTCTGCAATTCGGAAATCTACAATCGGGTGCGAAGGCAAGAAAATCGGGAAAAATTTCCGGGATTGAAGAGGGATCGTTTTCCCAAAGACCGAAACTTTTAATCCCGGGAGTATCGATACAAAAGCCGCCGTTTTCAATCGGAATCAGCTGTGCAGCAGTCGTCGCGTGAGAACCTTTATTCGTTTTCAAGGCAACGGCGGAAACGGCAAGCTTTCTTCCTAAAACGGCATTGATTAAAGACGATTTTCCTACACCCGACTGCCCGGAAAAAACCGATGTTTTGTTTTCCAGCCGTTTTTTTAACCGATCGAGGTTTTCACCTGTAGCGACACTGAGGGGGATGATCGGGATACCGATCGGTTTATAGGCATCCAAGAACGTTTCGAACGAGATTTTTTCCGCTGCGACTTCTTTTGCCGGAATTGTTTTTACTGAGTTACTTAGAAGATCGATTTTATTGATCACGATCACCGGCTCCATCTTTCCTTTTTTTGCAGACAAAATATAACGATCGACGAGAAGCGGCTTGAACTTCGGATGAACAACCGATAGAACGATGAAAACTTGATCGATATTGGAAGCGATGAGTTGTTGTTTTCTCCTGGATAGATTGTCTGCACGGATTAAAAAAGAGCTCCGTTGCTCGACGGATGCAATGACTCCCGAGCCTTTATCCGTCTTGTCGAAGCGGACCCAATCTCCAACCGTTATCAAGTTTTTACGTTTCGTTTTTTCTTTTTTTAGGGAACCTTTAAGTGTGCAGCGATAGGCTTCTCGACCGCTTGAAACGGTGATCAGAGCGGCAGAGATCGTCAAAACACGCCCTCGAAGATAGCGGACTCCGGACGGCGGTTGTCCGTTTTTTAACCGGGTTTTTTTTTGATCTCGATCGCTTTTTTTGTATTTTGACCGATCGTTAATACGTCTTTCCTTCCGTTCTCTTCGACTCTCTCGCTTGCCCTTGGGGTGGAATTGCTCTTCGTGATCTAAATAGTCGTCTATCTCGGCCATAATGTCTGTTGGAATTGATGCATCAAAATACCACCTGCAACGGCAACATTCAACGATTCCGTTTCGCGGGCGATAGGAATCGAGAGCGGTTTACCTAGAGCTTTAAGTTTTTCTGAAGGGCCGTTTGCTTCACTTCCGAGAATTAAAATAAGGGGGGCGCTCAGGGGAAATGTTGCAACACCTTGCCCATCGGCAACATAAGGGGTGAGGGTATTTTCTTGTATCAGCAGGATCAACTCTTCCTCCGTCCCGATTCGAAGGGGGAGATGAAAGGTTGCACCCTTTGCCGCTCGAAGCGCCTTATGCATATAGGGATCTGCCGAATCGTTCGTGAGAAAAACGGCGTCGAAACCGAAAGCGAGCGCCGCTCGAATCAGAGTTCCCACATTGCCGGGGTCGTTGACTCCGTCTAATGCTAAGAGACGCTTTTTTCCTCCTAAGTCGGAGGAAGGGGGAAGGGGGACTTCCGCCAGGTAGGGCTCGGGAGATTTTGTCCCGCTGATCTTTTCAATGATTTGATTGGAGACGAACAGTCGCCGTTTGAACTCGAGATGTCTTGCGATAGCGCTATCTTTTGTCACTAGGAGGGTTTTTATCGGTCCTCGATATTCAACAATCATCTTCTTCCCTTCCAAAAGAAGGGACTTTGTTTCAAGGCGGTGTCGTCGCTCTTTTCTGAGTTTGACAAGGTGCTTGACAATGGGGTGTTGTAAACTCTTGATTTCTTTTGTATATATCGCCATCGAGGAAAGGATACCATGAAGCGGAAGAAAAAGGGAAAAGATCATCGCGTCCGAGGGTCGCTGGCATCTCGTATCCTACTGATTGCCTTGGTTTTCCTCGTCATCCCTCTTTTAGCTTTAGTGGGACTCCTCTACATCGAAGACTTACGGATTAAGAGTGATAACAATTATTTTACACTGAAGCTCTTAATGGGTCAGAAAGCAGACTTTGTGAGGAAGATGATTCGACATGAACTCGATTTCGTCGGGGGGATTGCTTACCTCCTTCCGCAGATTGCCGATTTTTCCTCTACCTTGCAGGAACTGGCAAAACGGGAGAAGGTTTCAGCCCTTTTTCATCTTACCGAAGCTCCGACGGGTCATTTTTATTCCGATATGGCATCGAGTGAGACCTATTTAGGAAAAGATTACTCCGAATTGGTGACGCAGGCGAAGAAAGGGACCGTTTTCGTTGTCGATTCGGGGACGGATCTTTTTTATTTAACGCAGCCGGAAAAAAACGGGGCGGGAGCTTGGGTGATCGCTTTTACATTGCCCCGCGTACTGGACAATTTTTCGATTGAACATCCGGTGATTCGACCGGCTTCCATCTCGCTCATTGCAAATGACGGAACAATCTTTTCGTCAACCAAGACCCAATTTAAAAAACGGCGCTTATCCCTTCCCGTTCGGGGAGAGTATCAATACAAAGGGATCGACTATGTGACGCTGGTCCGCCCGATTCCCGAAACAAATTTTTCTCTGATGATCGCTGCTCCGAAAGAGATCAACTTTGTCGATATTCCCTATTTCATTTTGAAAGTGGGCATAGCTTTATCCTTTATCGTTGTGATTGGAGGAGGGGGAGCGCTGTTATTGACAAAAAAATTCTCCCGTCCTTTGAAAAAATTGATCGGGGTCATGGAACAAGTGGGAAAAGGGGATCTTTCATGTCGCTTTGCCGTTCAAAAAATGGGTTTTGAAATCAATACGATCGGAAAAATCTTTAATGAAACGGTCGATTCATTGAATGCAAACATGGAAGCGGTTCAAAAAGAGCGTGTGGAAAGGGAAACCTATGAAAAAGAACTCCGTATCGGAGAAGAAGTGCAACGCTCGATTCTCCCCAAAAAGGTTCCGGAGTTTCCCGGATTGGAAATGGCAGCCCGTTTCATTGCGGCTAAAGAAGTCGGAGGGGATTTTTATGACTTTTTAGTCAAAGATCGGCTGATGCTTTCGATCGGAGACACCGCCGGCAAGGGGATTTCCGCTTGTCTTTATTCGCTCAGCGTTCGGAGTATGCTCCGTAGTTACGGACAAATCTATCGAGAGCTTGATTTGATTCTAAAAGAGACGAACGATCTTTTTTGTCGGGATACCGGCGATACGGGGGTATTCGTTACGGCCTTTGTTGCCTTTTTCGATCCCGAGACAAAGATCTTTCACTACTCGAACTGCGGACACTTTCCGCCGCTTCGGCTGAAAAATGACGGGACGGTTGAGCGTTTAACGACGAACGGGACGGCCCTTGGCGTTTTTCCCTTCGATGCCGTCAGCACAGCTCGAATAACGCTCGAATCGGGAGATCGGTTGGTTCTTTTTACGGACGGAATTGTTGAAGCCCATAACCGGAAAATGGAACTCTTCGGAGAGGACCGTTTTATCGCCTCTTTGCAACGGAAGAAGGGGTGGGAGACTCGGGAAATTGTCGATCGGGTGATCGAAGAGGTCACCCTTTTTGCCGAAGGGACGGCTCAATTCGACGACTTATCGCTCGTCGTCGTTAAAATCCTTTGAGAAAGAGCCCCGGCGATTTGAAAATAAAGTGATTGTACCCTATCCTCAGACCACTCGTTCAATTTATCGGAATACCGAATGTTGCTATACCATTCTGTTTTCCCTTCCGATACTTTATAACGATAGAAGTAGTCCCAAAAAATTAGATTATCGCCTCCGTCCCGAGTGATAACGGTCGGATGTCGAACGAGCTTTCTGAAGAATCCGGCGGCAACCTTGATAAGATTTTCCGCTTCTCGTCTCAGCTCTACCGGCATGGTGGTTATTCCTGTTCCCTCTTTGAAGGTTACATCGGTTACGACGGGAGATGTTGAAATATTTTTTTGATTACCGATCCTAAGAAGGATCTGGGGGTACTCCTTGTTGTCGCCTAAGCTTATACATTTACCGAGATCGATCGATCCGAATTGTCCTCGGTTATTCGTCCAAGAAAACCGACACCCATTTTTCACCGACAAAGGATCTTTACAAGGAACGTAAACATTCGGATGGACGTTAAGTTTTTGGAATAGGTCAAAGGCAAGATTCGATACCGACGATGCCTCTTCCCAGAGCTCTTCGGGAAGGTTTTTACCCCAGTGCACCGGACTCTCTTCAATCGCGCCGTTTGACGTTTGATCGGCTTCGATAGCTGTCGACACGGTCTCTCCTTAAAGTGTTGAATGGGGATCAGTATAAGGGATGTTTAGAGAAAAGGGAAGGAAAATAGCGATTTCGTCGCCGATTTTCAACAGCCGTCCCGTTTTAGCCCCCTCTTCCCTTGTCCGGCTGTCAAAAGCGGACCCCTTAAGAGGGGAAAAAGATGCAGGAAGTGTAGTAAACGGATGGAGGTCGTCTTTAATGTCTCTGAAAATTCAGCTGTTGAAGCCTGTCATCACGATTAATTTCTTCGGAAAAAGCGATCGAGCAATCGAGCCGTCCTTTTTTGTCATAGCATTGAACTCTTTGAGGGTTGGATAGCTTGTCACCGTTATCTATAGTTATCACATCCG
>JBCDES010000136.1:0-1022 GCA_039179295.1 Chlamydiota bacterium | reverse complement strand
ATGTGCCCAAGAAGGGAGTAAGACCTATGGCATACTCTCCGTTTTATGTCAAGTCTTTTACGAGGCCGAGTATCTTTTTACGGTCCATCCCCAAGTATTCGATCCACCGCCCAAGGTGCAGTCCGGAGTACTTCGTTTGACCCGAAAAAGGGATTTTTCCTTAAGCTGTGACCAGAAGCTCCTTTTCAAGGTGGTCAAAGCGGCATTTAATCAACGTAGAAAGACCCTACGCAACAGTTTAAAAACTTTCGAGCTATCCGATATTCTCAAAGAAGATACTATATTTGACCGACGCCCGGAACAATTGGCCGTAGCCGAATTCGTAGCGTTGACCGAGATGATAGCAAATGACACCGTTTAAACTCACAGAAGATCTTGTAGCCAAGATCGAGCAGTTGATCGAAACCCAAAAGGATTCGGCCTTAGAGACGCTTTTGGAGGAATTCCACTATGCCGATATTGCCGAAATCATCAACGAGTTGAACGAGGATGAGGCCACCTATCTTATCAAGCTTTTGGAAAGCGACAAAACCTCCGATGTACTTACAGAGCTCGATGAGGATGTGCGCGAGGCGATTCTAAACAACCTCTCCACCAAGGAGATTGCCGAAGAGTTGGAGGAACTTGATACGGATGACGCCGCTGATATTATCGCAGAACTTCCACAGGAAATCGTTCAGGAAGTTATTGCGGAAATAGGCGATAAGGAACATGCCAGGGACATCGTCGATTTATTGCGCTATGACGAGAACTCCGCTGGAGGTCTCATGGCCAAGGAATTGGTTAAGGTCAACCACAACTGGAATGTATTGACCTGCGTGAAGGAGATGCGGGCCCAGGCCGAAAATGTTACCCGGGTCCATTCCATTTATGTGGTCGACGATGACGAAAAACTCATTGGGCGGCTATCCCTTAAGGATTTATTGACCACATCGACCACAGTACCTATCCGGGATGTCTATATCGCCAAAAAAGTCGATTCGGTCAATGTCAACGAAAAGCCCGAAGAGGTAGCCAAGATT
>JBCDES010000006.1:0-32459 GCA_039179295.1 Chlamydiota bacterium | reverse complement strand
TTAATTTCTTATTATCATCAAAACTTAGATTTATATTTATATTTTATGCAATTGAACGTAAATGTTTACGGCTAGTTAATTTAATAGAATCTGCAATTTCCATTTTACCTCTTTTTTGTTGTGATGATAGAATGATCGATCTAAAAAATCAATACTGTCAACTTATGGATAGTAGGTGTGTGCATAGTTCTGGGTGGTTAGAAAAACCGTTTTTCTTCGATAAATCATACACTTTCTTCTTTAAAGAAGTTTTAACCGTTTTTTCAGCATTATCGAGTGTGTTATCGATATTCTTCAATTCAATCGGCATATGTGCATAGGTAATCAGATACAGGTTAGCAAGCAACTTTATATCTTTTTCTGGGGGTTGCGGTTCAGTTAGTTTGTCTTTGATCATTTTATTTATTTTGTCGATCAACTCGTCGTCCTTTTTAAGCATTTTGGGATCAAAAGAAGTAAAGGTGAGTGCCTCAACATTGATTCCTCTATTTTTAAGTTTTTGATATCCCTTTTTTGGAGTTGAAGATAGACACCTAAACATTTTGCTTATCCACCATTCAGATTTTATAGATTCCATGGAAAACTCCTTGTTTTGTAGATTCTTTTAAGAGGATGGCATCATCGATCTAAAAAATCAATACCTATCGATCTTATCGATAGGAAACTGTTGCGGCTTAGCTTTTTCCAACCCTCTTTTATTTGCACCCAAATTTCATCAAGCTCTCTCCGGTTGTCTCCCTTTACTTTTAGACGCCAAGCGATTGATCGGTAAAAAAGGTTGGAAAAACAATCTAAAGCAAGCTAGGTTGGACGAAGAGAGCCGGAAAGGGGGAAATCGATAGGTTTCGGACGCTGAAGACCTACAACATCGGAATTCCTATAGTCCTTTTTATCCTTATGATGAAGCGACCGGAACGACAAGATAGAAGCTTAAGTCGGAACCTATGGAAAACAGCGCTCAAACGCTTTCGGATTTTAAACCCGATATCGATCGACGGCTCTAAAGCGTTCGTTCGGTCGACAAACAATAAGGATCGACTCTATCGGAAGTATTTGCGGAGCATCGATATTGAAAAGAAAAGCAACCGTTCCCTCCTTAATCCTATGGTATTTGCCTGTAGCATTCGTGCAGCTTGTCTCTTCAAAAATAACTATAGCCTCGATCAACCCTTGGTACCAACGGTTGAATAAAGCGCCCTGGAATCCGCCCGGTTGGGTTTTCGGACCGACTTGGACCCTATTATATCTTATGATGGCGGTAGCTGTTTGGATGGTCTTTCTCACTAGACCTAAGACCGGAAAACATAGGTATGCTTATAGTTTATTTTTTATGCAGCTTTTGATCAACGGAACTTGGTCTTTTCTTTTCTTCGGACT
This sequence comes from Chlamydiota bacterium, assembly GCA_039179295.1. Lineage (GTDB taxonomy): Bacteria > Chlamydiota > Chlamydiia > Chlamydiales > Simkaniaceae > Neptunichlamydia. The sequence goes on along the minus strand of JBCDES010000006.1, from coordinate 31,082 downwards.
CCACTCACCGGGATGGGCTCTTATCGACTTAAGCCTACTGATCGTTTTACTTGTGCCGACCTTCTTCTCTTTTTATAGAATTTACCCTTTAGCGGGATGGTTGCTTATCCCTTACTTGATATGGACTCTTTATGCTCTGAGTCTGAATGCTGCGATTTGGTGGATGAATTAGGTATGTTTTAGAAATGTCAGCCCTAAATAACGGCACTACCGGGGAGGAACGATTTCTCAACTTGTTAGAGAGGAGCTCGGATATTAAAGAGCGGTAAGAAGTATCAGCGGATAGCTTCCTCAACCATTTCTTCCGGAATTGCAATTTCTCCCACTCCTTCCTTCGCAATCGAGCTGAGGGAATCCTGTTGCTTTGGAGCTGCGTTTGCTTTTATCACTTCGATTTCAAAAACGAGGAGCGAGTTAGGCGGAAGGTAACCGCTTGTTCCGTATCCGAGCTCCGGGTGGATATAAATGGTCCGTTTTTCACCCTCTCTCATCCCAACGATTCCTTGCGAGAATCCCGCAATCGTTTCATCCAGAGAGAGAAGTTCGTCTTCTTGCGAAGTTCCGAAAATTTTTCCGTCGAGAAATTTCCCCGAGTAACGGATCATCGGTGAAAAATGTTTTTCAACGATCGCTCCTTCCCCTTGTTTTTCAACCCTGTATTGGAGTTTATCCTTTTCAAGGACGACGATTCCGCCCTGTTCGGCATTCTCGACCATAAAACGGTTGGCTTCATCAAGATTTTTATCCGCAAGTTTCTGAAATGCTTCTTCTTGCACAACCGAGATGGCTTGGACGCATTCGGTTTCATTCATCGGCGACTCTTTGCCGGCAAGAGAGTCTTCCAGCCCCTTGATGACTTGGTTCATATCGAATTCGAAACCGATGGAATCCAAGTTTTTGCCGATAAGGTGTCCGAAGGCTTGGGATACCTTTCGTAGGTCGATCTCATTTTTTTCGTTCGACTCGTCGAGAAGATGATTTCGAGCCTTATCGCTTTCGGGCGTTTTGGCATAGATCGTCGACAGAGATAAAGACAGGGCGAATAGGGTTATCACAGGGAATACGAATTTTTTTTTAACAAACACTTGCGAACTTTACCTCCGGGACATTCTCGAATACCGTGAATGTATTAGGTTGCCGATTTATATCCAAGTTATTTCTTTCGGATTTGTTTTTATTTCGAGTTCGTCGAGTTGTCTCGGGTGAACGGTCGAAGGAGACTGCATCATTAAATCACTTCCCTTTTGCGTCTTGGGAAAAGCGATCACATCGCGAATATTTTCCGTTTTTGCAAGGAGCATGACCAGTCGATCAAACCCGAGGGCAATCCCCAGATGAGGGGGGGTTCCGTATTGGAGGGCATCGGTAAAGAATCCGAACTTTTGAACCGCTTCTCGAGGGTCGAGCTTTAAAATTTGAAAGATTTTTTCCTGGATTTTATAGTCGTGGATTCTTTGGGAGCCGCCCCCTAATTCATAGCCGTTGATGACGATGTCGTAGGCGTTGGAGCGAACCTTTAAGGGATCGGTTGTTAAGAGTTCGATCGTATCGGGATGAGGCATGGTGAAGGGATGGTGGGTGCTCTGCGGCCGCCCTTCCTTCTCATCCCACTCGAAAAGGGGAAAGTCGACGACCCATAGGAATGCGTAGGTATCGGGATCGATCAGATTGCGGTCTTTTGCAATAAGGCGACGTAGATGATCGAGCGATTGGTTCACAAGGGTTTCGGGAGCGGCCGCAAAAAAGATGAGGTCTCCGGTTTCGACCTCGAGTTTTTTTTCCAGAGCTTTTTGCTGACCTTTTGAAAAGAACTTGACGATATTCGATGCCAAGCCGTCTTGCTGTTTTTTCATCCATGCGAGTCCGCGGAGACCGAACTTTGCTACGAATGCGGTGTAACGATCGATTTCTTTGCGAGACATGTCGGCGCCGCTTTTTATGCAAAGCGCTTTAATGCAGCCTCCGACGCTCAATTGTTCCCGAAAGACGGTAAAGTCGGAGGCTCGGGCGATCTCGTCGATACGGACCAAAGGCATTTTGAAGCGGAGGTCGGGACGATCGGTTCCGTAGTTCTCCAGACAGTCACGATAGGTCATTGTCGGGATTTCGTCGGGGACGGTATAGGCTACACATTCTTTGAATACGACTTTTAAGTAGTCATGGATCAAGCGTGCGATATCTTCGGGATATCCGAAGCTCATTTCGATATCTATCTGAGTAAATTCCGGCTGCCTATCCGAACGGAGGTCTTCGTCTCGAAAGCAGGGAGCTAGCTGAAAATAGCGGTCGAGTCCGCCGACCATTAAAAGCTGTTTAAACATCTGAGGCGATTGCGGAAGGGCGTAAAAATTGCCGGGATAAATTCGGGAAGGAACCAGGTAATCTCGAGCGCCTTCAGGGGTTGAGCGACTGAGAATAGGGGTGTTGACCTCTAAAAATCCCGCACGATCCAAGAAGGTCCGTGTTGCCATCATCGCTTTGTGGCGCATAGCAATCTTCTCAACGATTTCTTCGCGCCGCATGTCCAGGTAACGGTATTTTAATCGAATATCTTCCGAGGTTTCCGTAGAATCGTCGCAAATGGAAAACGGCGGAGTTTTTGCGGCGGAAAGGATGAAAAGCTCTGTGATTTCGATTTCTATCGCCCCTGTTTCAAGCTTAGGATTTTCCAATCCCTCTTCTCTTAACCTTACTTTCCCTTTGGCGCTGATGACCCATTCGGCACGTAGCTTGGATGCTTCTTCATGGACCTTCTTTGAGATTTCCGGATCAAAGATCAGCTGCATCAGACCGAAGCGGTCTCGGAGATCTATAAAGATAAGCCCTCCGTGATCTCTCCTTCTATGGACCCAACCCGAAAGGGTCACGGCGGAACCGGCATCTTCTTTCCTTAGCTCGTTACAGCGGTGCGTTCTTCTGTAGTCCATTCTTTTCCTTAAAAAATTCGATCAGTCTATTCAAGGGAAGTTTTTCGGTTTCCCGCGTCTTCATCGTTTTGACTTGCCCCCTATCTTCTTTAAGCTCTTCCTCCCCTATGATAACGGAATAAGAGGCGTTGATTTGTTCGGCTTGTCGCAGCCCTTTCCGGATTTTTTTCGTTTCGATAAGAACCGAGGCGATATCCCGGCGTCTCAGTTTATACAGTAGGGTGAGAGCGGTCTTTTTTGCCTCGCTTCCTAGAGGGATAAGGGAAACCAAGGGGTTAGGCTTTTCCGGGAAGGGGGCGTTTTGATCTTACATCGCTTGTAAAATCCGCTCGATTCCGGTTGAAAAACCGATACAGGGAAGGTCCGGACCGCCGACGACGGGGAGGAGCCCGTCGTATCGACCTCCGGCGCCGATGGTATTTTGCCTTTTCGGACTATCGGAAGTGATCTCGAAGACGGTGTGATTATAATAATCGAGACCTCTAACGAGCCGAGATGTGATTTGGAAAGGGATCGCATCAGCGGTTAAATATTCACAAAGAGAGTTGAAGTGTCTGCGGCTTGCATCGCTTAAGAAATCGAGAATCGAGGGGGCATTTTTGAGAAGAGCACGCTCTTTCTCATCTTTTGAATCGAGGATCCGCAGAGGATTTTTTGTAAAGCGCCTTTGACTTTCGAGAGATAGAGCCTCGAAATGAGGTTTGAGAAATACCAGAAGGGCTTGTTGATAGTTCTCTCTACAGCGGCGATCGCCGAGGGAATTGACGAGCACGGTTAAATTCTTAAGACCTAGACGGCAGAAGAGTCGATAGAGGAGTTCGATGACTTCGAAATCTTGATCGGGCTCTCCGTTTCCGACGACTTCTATTCCGAACTGATGAAACTGTCGAAAACGACCCGCTTGAGGACGATCATAACGAAAGAAGGGACCGATGTAGAAAAATTTGTGGTGGGAACCGAGCCGGTGGAGGCTGTTTTGAGCAAAAGCTCGCATGACGGACGCTGTCCCTTCCGGGCGGAGAGTCATGGATCGGTCCGCTTTATCCCGAAAAATATACATTTCTTTTGAAACGATATCGGAGGTTTCGCCGACGCCTCGAATGAAAAGCTCCGTTTTTTCAAAAATAGGGGTCCGGATTTCTCGGTAGCCGTAGGTATGGGCGAGTCGTCGCATGACCGATTCGACGTAATGCCAACGATGAGACGCCTTCCATCGATCTTGTGTTTCGGGTTCGTTTGGAAGGATGTCAAACGTTCCTTTGGGTAGAGAGTATTCGAGATCCATTTGGCGATGATAATAATGTGTTCTAAATTAATTATGCAACAGATCTTCGATCATTCGAATCCATTGACTCAGGGTGCCGTTTTTTTGATCCGTCAGATGGTTGGAGTGGAGCCCTTTTAAAATATCTCTGAACGGAATCGGGAGCCAACTTTCACCGGCATAATTCGATAAATAATGCCCGAGTTTATGTTGTTCATCCTCCGGATAGTGCTCTATAGCGGTCATGATAAGAGTGAGCGATTTTAAGTCGATCTCTTGAGTTCTTTTGGAAATGGACGAAACCTGCATATCTTGAACGAGGTGAATCCAGACTTCGGAGAGTTGTTGGCAAAAACGGCTGTTTTTACTTTGATCGGAGTGTTGAATAACGGCTAAAAGAGCTTTGAATTGTTGTAGATTGCCGGGAAGACCGTTATTGGAAAAAACCTTAGCGCTTCCTTGCTCGGTCGTGTCAAAACGATCGAGAAATTTTTTAAAGTAGATGAGAAGCGACCCGTAAAGTGCTCCCCTCTTTTTTCGTTCGTCGTCGTCGAATCGTTCGATATCGAAGCTTTCTCTTGCATGGCGATCGGCTTCAATCGGATTGACGCGGTATTCATCGTCTTCTCGTCCTTCCGAGGGTTTGAGAGGTTCTGGGAAAAAGGTCATAATCATTCCTCGAATCTTCACCTTTACTCTATATGAAACCCCGGATAGTTGGCAAATCGGGACCGATTAAAACATTGACCGGGAATGCTATTTACTATAGTCTGACCTCCTCATCCGGACAATCAACAACACCCCTGTTTTTCGAAAGAAATTTGGATTAAGACCGCCGTGAATATTTTTGATAAACTAAAGCCCGAACTCCCTCAACGATCGATTAAAAATAGCGCCGAGATTAAAGCGAAATATCGTTACTGGCGGATCCGTATCTTCTACAGTATCTACATCGGTTATGCGATGTTTTACTTTACCCGAAAAAGTTTCACGTTTTCAATGCCGGCATTGATGACCGATTTGGGTTTCGATAAGGCCGCTCTGGGTTTCTTGGGAACTTTTCTAGCCGTAACCTATGCGATCAGCAAATTTCTTAGCGGAGTGATTTCCGATAAGTCGAGTCTCCGAATCCTGATGGGGGCGGGACTCGTCCTGACGGGAATATTCAATCTATGCGCCGGTTTTTCATCTTCGTTCGTCCTCCTTGCAACCTTCTTGGGGTTGAACGGGCTGTTTCAAGGCTGGGGCTCTCCTCCCTGCGCCAAGCTCCTCACCTACTGGTATTCGCAAACGGAACGGGGGAGATGGTGGGGGATATGGAATACCTCTCATAATATCGGCGGTGCGGTGATTCCCGTCCTTTGCGCCCTTGCCATCCAAGCTTTCGGTTGGAGATATGCGATGTATCTTCCCGGTCTGGCGGCGATCGTTATCGGTCTTTTCCTGATTAACCGGATTCGAAACAATCCCAAGCAAGTGGGGTTGCCGACGATCGAGAACTATCGCAACGATTACCCCGAAGATAAAGAAAAGGAATCCATCGAACGGGAAAAAAACCTTTCTCATAGGGAAATTTTAGTCGAACATATTCTTAAAAATAAATTTATTTGGGTTTTAGCCGTTTCCTACTTCTTCGTCTATATCGTCCGGATTGCCATTTACGACTGGGTGCAACTCTATTTGATGGAGGAAAAAGGTTATAGCTTAACGATTGCGGCCTCCTGTGTTTTCTGGTTCGAAATCGGGGGGATTTTCGGTAGTTTGACCGCGGGGCTTCTATCGGATACCGTCTTTCAAGGGCGCAGAGGTCCCGTCAACATCCTGTTTACGGTCGGCGTCATCGCCAATCTTCTCTTCTTATGGTTTATTCCGTCGGTGAGTTTGGTGATCATATCTATCGCGACCTTCGTCTTCGGGTTTCTGATTTTCGGTCCTCAAATGCTTATCGGAATGGTTGCGGCGGAAGTTGTGGATAAGGAAGCCGCAGGGACCGCAACCGGTTTTGCCGGTCTTTTTGCTTATGCGGGCGCCGCTTTTGCCGGATGGCCTATCGGTTGGATCATCGACAAATTCGGCTGGTCTTCCTTTTTCCTTTTTCTATCGATTTGCGCCGGCGTTGCGGTTTTATTGCTCCTTCCGCTTTGGTCGAAGGGAGCGTCCTCCAACCGTTTTAAAGGGTCAAACTAAGGAATCGTCATGGGTTGGACCCCTCTTCACGTCCATTCGCAGTACTCCATATTGGACTCGACGGCATCTATACATGCGTTGGTAGAAAAAGCCGAGGAGCTGGGAATGGAGGCGCTCGCTTTAACCGATTTTTGTAACATGTTCGGTGTCGTAGACTTCTTTAAAGTCTGTGCTAGAGGGAAAATCAAGCCGATAATCGGATGTGAGGTGATGGTAGCACCCTTTTCTCGCACCGATAAGAAAAGGATTTCGGGTCATTCCGTCGGTTATCCCCTTATCCTTCTGGCAAAAAATCGACAGGGCTACCGAAACCTTTGTAAAATCTCTTCGATCGGGTACCTGGAGGGCTTTTACTACACGCCTCGCGTCGATCGAGAGATTTTGGAGCAATATGCAGCAGGGTTGATCTGCCTTTCAGGACCGTTTCAAGGACGTCTTCCACAGTTTATCATTCAAGATCGAGATCAAGAGATTAAAGAAGAATTGAATTGGTATCGAAGGGTTTATGGAGAAAACTTCTATTTTGAATTGCAAAGACATCAAATGTCCGACGACCATATCCGGTCCGAAGGGATTGATAAAGAATCTTGGCTCTATCAATATTATCTCGACCGAGTCAAAAACCAAGATAAAGTAAACGAGCGACTGGTGACTCTGTCAAAGGAACGGGGCATTCCCGTCGTTGCAACAAACGGAGTCCATTACATCGATCGAGCGGATTGGCGTGCCCATGAAATTTTGATCAATGTTCAATCGGGGGAACCTGTAGAGATGATCGAAAGAGATTCTTCCGGTAATCTGCGGGGGCGAGAGTTAAATCCGAAGCGAAAAGCGATTCCGACCCATGAACTATATTTCAAATCTCCACGGGAAATGGAAGCGCTTTTCGCAGATATTCCCGAGGCGATTGCCAACACCGAAAAGGTAGCAACTCTTTGCAATGTCGAGCTTGATTTGAAGACGAAGTTTTATCCCGTCTTCGTCCCGCCCTATTTAGAGGGAAAAGAATATTCGGAAGAAACACGGGCTAAAGAGGGGGAGGCTTTTTTAAGAAAGCTTTGCGCCGAGGGGATTAAAAAGAGGTATACTCCCGGCCGTCTCGACAAAGTGAGGGAAAAATATCCCGACAAAGACCCGTTGGATGTCGTCGAAAAGAGGTTGGAAAGTGAGCTGGAAATCATTACCTCTAAGGGGATGTGTGACTATCTGCTCATCGTTTACGACTTCATCGCTTGGGCAAAAAATCGGGGTATTCCGGTAGGTCCCGGGCGCGGTTCGGGGGCCGGCTCGATCATTCTTTATCTGATCGGAATTACCGACATCGAGCCGCTACGATTTCATCTCTTCTTTGAACGTTTCATCAATCCCGAAAGGATGTCCTATCCCGATATCGATGTCGATATCTGTATGGAACGTCGGTTGGAAGTGATCGACTACACTTTAAAGAAATATGGAACGGAGAAAGTCGCTCAGATCATTACTTTCGGAACGATGAAAGCCAAGATGGCGATTAAAGATGTGGGGAGGGTTTTAAGCGTCCCGCTGGCAAAAGTCAATCAAATCGCCAAACTTGTTCCCGAAGACCCGATGATGACGCTGCGGAAAGCTCTCGATTCGGACCCGGAATTTAGAAGAATGGCCGATAATGATGAAGATACCGCGAGGATCTTGGAATATGCTCGGAGATTGGAAGGTTCCATTCGAAACACCGGAGTCCATGCTGCCGGCTTGATCATTTGTGGAGATCCGTTAACCGATCATATTCCTATATGCAATGCTAAGGATTCGGAAATAGCCGTCACCCAGTTTTCTATGAAACCGGTAGAAGCTGTCGGGATGTTGAAAATCGACTTTTTGGGACTCAAGACGCTCACCTCGATTCAAAAGAGTGTCGATGCCATTGAAGCGAGTAGCGGCAAGCATATCGATTGGACCGACTTGCCGTTGGATGATAAGCCGACCTTCGATCTGCTCAATCAAGGAAAAACCCAACAGGTCTTCCAGTTAGAATCTACGGGAATGCAAGAGCTGGCTAGACAGCTACACATCGATAAGTTCGAAGAGATCATTGCAGCGGGTGCCCTTTATCGTCCCGGACCGATGGAGATGATCCCCTCCTTTATCAATCGAAAGCATGGGCGAGAAACGATTGAAGTCGATCACCCTCTAATGGGAGATGTGATTCGAGAGACCTACGGAATTATGGTTTACCAAGAGCAGGTGATGCAGATCGCTTCTCTACTCGCCGGCTACTCCCTGGGTGAAGGGGATGTTTTACGTCGCGCTATGGGCAAGAAAGATCGGGACGAGATGGCAAAGCAGCGGGAAAAATTTCGTAGAGGGGCTCTCGATAAGGGGGTTGACGAACAAAAAGCGATGCAAGTTTTCGATAAGATCGAAAAGTTTGCTTCCTACGGTTTTAATAAATCTCATGCGGCGGCTTACGGCTATCTGAGTTACGTAACCGCCTACTTGAAAGCCAACTACCCCAAGGAATGGCTCGCCGCTCTTATGACATGTGATAGCGATGACTTGACGAAGGTATCGAAGCATATCCGAGAATGTGAAGCGATAGGGATCAAGATTCTTCCTCCGGATGTGAACGAATCGGGTATTGAATTTGCTGCGGCGCCCTTGGGGATCCGGTTTGCTATGTCAGGGATTAAAGGAGTCGGTCGCGGTGTCGTCGAGGCGATTCTTGAGGAGCGAAAAAGAGGGGGACCGTATAAATCGCTTCACGATTTCTTCAAACGGATCGATTTGATAAAAGTGGGAAAGAAAGTTGTTGAGAACTTAATCGATACCGGAAGTTTTGATTTTACCGGCTGGACGCGTCAAGAGCTGTCAGAGAGTATCAACCCGATGTTCGAGCAAACGCTTAGAGAACGAAAAGAGCGGTCTAAAGGGGTCATGGACCTCTTTTCCATCTTTGAAGATCAGGAAAAACACCCGTTCGATAGCCCCCCCAAAGTTGAAAAGCAACAGGATAAAAAAGAGATTCTTGTAAAGGAAAAAGAGTTTCTCGGCTTTTATCTCACCGGACACCCTATGGATGGATATCGCCTGCTTATCGATAAACTGGCGTGCACTTCGCTTCATGAGCTTGAGAAAGCCAAAGGCGGAGCTGTTGTTAAAACGGCTTTTATTATCGAGAGTGTGAAGGTAAAAATCTCTCAAAAAACTCAGAAAAAATTTGCCGTTTTAGTCATTAGTGACGGGACGGAGCGGTCGGAGCTTCCGATTTGGTCTGATATGTATGAAAAGTATAGTCATCTGTTGATTGAAAATCGATGTCTATTTTCCATTCTTCAACTGGAAAGGGGAGAAGACTCGATCCGTCTTCGATGTCGGGGTTTAGAGGATCTGGCGGTCGTTTCGGAAGGGAATATTGAGACGCTCAACGCTCTATATCGGCAAGTGAAGCAAGACGTAGTTTCCGATGCAAGGAGAAAGAAAAAACAAAACGATAGGAAGCCGATGGAAAAAGTCGAGGAAAAAAAACTTTATCTAACGTTGGATGTGAATCTTGTTCGCCTTTCGGAAATTGTACAACTCAAAAAACTTTTTTCCGAATATCCCGGAACATCTGCCGTTTTTTTAGCTTTTCAAGCAACCGGTCGGAAAGTGGGAACCGTTCAAGTCGAATCGGAATGGGGGATCGGTTGGAGCCGTGAGTTTGAAGGTCGGCTGAAAACCCTTTCCTTTATTCAAGCCTTTACGTTAGATTCTTAAACGGCTATAATCGGGGTAACCATGAGAAACCTACTCGTTTTTTTCATCTGTTTGGGCAGTCTCGGTGCTAACCCGCTCGATCCGGTCGTCAGAGGTCAACTCAATGTCCACAGCCATTACTCGAAAATGATCGATCACTATCAAAATGAGGAGTGGCAAAGGCTTGCCTGGAAATGTAAAGATATAATCGCCGACTTTCCGACAAGTCCTTTTTCACGTGAAGCCCTATACTATCTGGGCGTTGCCGAATTCAAGTTAGGGGAATATGAACATGCGAATCAAGCCTTTTCGGATTACCTCAAAGAAGACCTGACGCCGAAATTCTTTGAACAGACCATTCGTTTTAAATTTGAGATCGCAACCGCGTTCGATCGGGGAGCTCGTAACCGTCTTTTCGGCTGGAACCGTATGCCGAAATGGCTTCCTGCTTATCAAGACGCCGTTGAGATCTATGACGAGGTGATTACGACGATGCCTCGAGACGATTTAGCCGCCAAGTCTCTTTATCGTAAAGGGATTCTCCTCCTCCGGATGGAGGAGTATAAGAAGAGTATCGAAGTCTTTCAAACACTCACCCGACGTTTTCCCAAACATCCGTTAACACCCGATGCTTACGTCGGGATTGCCGATGTTTACTTAACCGAATGTAGAAAAGAGTTTGCAGATCCGAATAAATTAGAACTTGCCGAAATCAATCTCCGAAAATTTAAAGGACATTTTCCCGGTGACCCGAGCATCGAAGCGGTTCGTAACAGACTGCTAGGTATGAAAGAAGAGCTTGCCGATGACCTTTTAGAGATCGCCGAGTTTTACGAGCGAACCAAAAAAGGGGATGCGGCGGCAATTTATTATGCAACCGTCCTCAAAAAATACCCGGAAACCGACGCTGCTAAAAAATCCGAAAAGAAACTGAAGGCTTTCGATGCCCCTGCTATCGATTCTAAGAAGAAACCTTCTCGAGAAAATCGCTCTATCGTCGATCCTCCCGCTACTTAGCCTACTCACCGCTTGCGGTTATCATACGGATCAAGGGGAACGGACCGTTTCCATACCTTACTTTAAAGGGGATACCGACGGAGCCTTAACCGATCTGGTGATCAAAGCCTTGGCGACCTCAGGGGATTTTCATTATACGGATAGAAGTGGAGATCTTCTTCTAGAGGGAACGATCATTTCCGATACGAACGAAAATATCGGCTATCGATTCGATCGCGATTCTATCTCCAATCAAATGGTTCGCCGATTGGTCCCGAACGAAGGGCGTAGAAAAGTGGTTGTGGAGATTCTTCTCACAGATATGCGGACGCAAAAAGTCGTGTACGGACCTGCCGAAATCGCCGCTTCCGGCGATTATGATTTTGTCGACTCCGATTCTTTGAGAGATACCTCTTTTATCGATGCTACAGGTGCTCGTGAGCCCTCCCTCTTCTTTTCCATGGGGCAACTCGATTCGATCGACGGGGCTCAAAAAGCGGCGCTCGATCCGATTCATCACCGCTTATCTCTCAAAATCGTTGAGGGGATCTCCAATCTTCCCTACAATGCGGAGTAATGGAAAAAACCTTTACGGCAGAGCTTGTCTCGCTTCATCCCATTCTCGACTGGATTCGAAAGTATCTGGAAGATATCGGACTTTCCACCCTTGAAATCCGTCGGATTGAAATCGCCCTCGAAGAGGGGCTCGTCAACATTTTTTCCTATGCCTATCGAGGAAACACCGGAAGCATCGATATCTCTATTTCCCACCAAGAGGGAAGTCATATCGCCATTATTTTTAAAGATACGGGACGACCTTTCAATCCCCTAAAGGACGGCGGAAAGGCGGATCTCCTTACTCCTACCGATTCTCTGAAAGAAGGAGGGCTCGGCATTCTCTTGATGCAAAAGCTTATGGATAAGGTTGAGTATCGTCGCGAAGGGAATGCCAATGTCCTTACCTTACGAAAAAATGTTCCGTAAAAACGGACCTTTTTTACTCAATGTCGGGTTGTTGCGGCGACAGCCGGATGCGACTCCCTTAAAAGAGATGCGCTTAGTACAATCGTTATTACTTATATAACAGCGGTTTGCCCTCTGTACCTGTCCATAGACATAGAATTGGTAGATAGCCCTTCCGGCAGTTTTGCTGTTTCTTCTTTAGTTAGCTCTACGTACATACGGTTATTTTCGTTTTTGTAATTATGTTTGATCTCCGGAACGACCGTACCCGGATTGCTAAAAGTTCTTTTCCGTATAAAATTAGGGATCAACTTCTTGGATTCGAAGGACTATCCTCTCGAATTCATCATTCCCATAGAGATCCCGGTCTGTAAAAGGCTTAAGGTCATTGTAGTTGTAGCTAGAATGCAGGGAAGGGTGAACGGAACGGTAACAAACACACCGATCAACAGGGTGGTTAAAGATGCTGCAGCAAAGATAAAAGCAACGGTTCCTATAATTTGTACAATCGGAGAAAAGAAACGTATCGTCCGGCATCAAAACATCCATCAACAATCTTTAGTCTTAAGTTTAGGAGAAAACGGCATCGATGATGTAAAACAAAAGAATACAAACGATTGCGCTTGAGGGAATCGTGATCACCCATGACAAGGCGATATCCCGAAGGATCCGTAGGTTAAGGGCAGAAAGACCTCTTGCAAATCCGACACCGAGGACGGCTCCTACGATACAATGGGTTGTAGAAATCGGCAGACCGCATTTTGAAGCGATTAAGATTGTAATCGCGGCGCCGAACTCGGCACTAAATCCTCGCGTTGGGGTGAGTTCGGTAATCTTTCTTCCAATCGTTTCCATAACGCGCCAACCCCAGGTGGCAAGTCCCAAAACGATCCCCATTCCTCCCATCGCCGGCAGCCAGGGGGGAACGGGAGAATGGGCGGCAAATCCCCCTTTTCTAATGATTTCGAGCGAGGCCGCAACGGGACCGATTGCGTTTGCTACATCGTTTGCCCCATGAGCGAATGCAACATAGGCAGCGCTCATGATTTGGAGAGAAGCAAACATTTTTTCTACAATCTTATAGTCGGAGCCGGAGGTATAAAGGTTGGAGTGTTCGCCGACTTTCGTAGCATACTCCTCAACACCTTTAAGAAGATCTCCTATTCGCTCCCTTTGTTTTCCCGTAGTTGTCAGCTGTACTCTTTTCAAGTGGCGAACCGCTTTATTTAAGCTAAAGACCTGTTGGGAAATATTGGTAGAGACCGATTGCGGTTGGGGAAGATACACTTTTTTTAAAGCGAAAAAAGCGATCAGCCCGCCGATGAAACCGACAACACAACCGATTAAAAGGGTTTCGGTTATCGAAAACTCGATCTGAAACGATCCCAAACCGTTCAACAGAATACTCAAACAGAATACGAAGAGAACGATAAAAACCGTGATGGGGATTAAGCGCCGTGTTGCATTGATAGGATTCATCGCGAAGAGAATTTTCCGCTGCAGCGTACTAAAGATGAGAAAGGCAAAAAGACCGCTTAAAGCAGGGGAGATGACCCAACTCATTGCAATCCGTCCTACCTCACTCCATCGAACCGCATCAATCCCGCCGGCCATTGCGCCAAACCCCAGTAGGGCTCCGATAATCGCATGGGTTGTTGAAACGGGCCAACCGAAATAAGAAGCGACTTGGAGCCAGAGCGCCGTTGCGGTTAATGCGGCTAACATTCCGTATAGGAGAGTTTTTGGGTGATGGGCAAAAATATCGGGGTTGACGATTCCCGATTGCATCGTCTTGGAAACGTTGCCGCCTAAAAAGAAAGCGCCGCAAAACTCTAAAACCCCTGCAATAATAACCGCTTTAAACAGGGTAAGAGCGCCCGATCCGACGGAAGTTCCCATCGCATTGGAAACATCGTTGGCACCGATGTTCCAGGCCATATACAACCCTGCAACGAGGACTAAGGCCGTTAAAATAACATCTATAGGCATACTTATCTCAGTTCCAAAATCATCCGGATCCGATTCGCTAGTTTTTCTGAAATATGTGAAATATGATTGATCTCTTCAACAAGGCGCACATAGAGGTAGAAGACGGGGGTTTTGACATCATCGGCCGTTTTGAAAAACACTTTCATCAGCCCGTGTTTCATTTTATCGGCTTGGTATTCGATCTCCGAAGTTTTCTCGATAACGGTTTTGACTTTTTCAGCTCCGATCCCTCCGAAAGAAGACTCTAACAGTTCGTGAAGTTCTTTGATCACGGAGCGAGTCGCCCAAAAGGCTTCCATATTTTTTTTAAAGAGTCGATCGAGAGGATCGCAAAGATCTCCGAGTTCACCGACGGGATATAGAGTCAGCAGGTGACCGATGTCTTCGGCTTTATCGGAAATGTTGTCCTGAATCGATAGGATATCGAGAAACTGACTCCGATCGATAGGGAGGAAGAAACTTTTCGGCAAATGATTACGGATGTCGTTCTTTGTCAAATCGGCTTCGTGCTCAAGCTTTGAAAGCTCTTTAACCAACCGTTCGAGTTTTTCGGGCGATTGATCTTTGAGGCTGCCGAATATTTCCGTAAGTTTTTTCATACAACCGCTCACCTTTTTCATGTGAGACTGGAGAGGATGGAAGGGAGATTTTCCGAAAATTCGAGCGATGGTCGTTAACATGTCGCTTAGCTAAATTATTTTACTCAAAAATAGCAATCGCTTCCTTTAAGTTCACGAAAAATAGAGCGCTAACGTTCGATCCGTCGCTTCCGAAAAATTTTTTAATGAGGGGGATTTTCGCCGCTCGGGTCCGAACGATATTTCGGAAATAGTCTCTCTTTTCGTCTATCGGGTTGTCATCGGCAACGATTTATAGTATCTTCATCGCGATCATATTATCGAGAGGAGTCGCATCGTGCTCGTATTTTGGCACCAACAAGATTTAAGGATAGAAGAAAATTTAGGGTTGAGTCAGGCTTGCGCCGAAGATCCGCACGTTATCCCGCTCTTTATTCTATCCGATCCGGTGAAATTGGGAGAGGCAAGTCGTTGGTGGCTCCATAAGAGTTTGGAAGCGCTCCGAAAAGATTATGCGGCAAGGGGGGTGAAGCTGATCCTTCGCCGCGGCGATCCGAGCGAGATCTTCAAAGCGTTAAACGTTCAAAAAGTTTTCTGGAATCGGACCTTTTCCGAACAAGAGGCGCGGGTAGCTCAAGCGTTGGGGCAAAAGGGGAGACCCTTTAATGGAAACCACCTGGTGGAGATCCCTAATTTTTTGAATAAATCGGGAAAACCGTTTGCCGTTTTTACCCCTTTTTACCGGGCGCTATTAGAGGAGATGAAGACCGTAAAGATACCGAAGCTCGAGCTTAAACAACGGGAAGAAATTGAAAGCGAATCGTTGCATGCGCTAGGTCTGTTACCGAAAAAGGATTGGATAAAATCGCTTGAGATGCATTGGATGCCCGGAAGAAAAGGGGCGCTCAAACGGCTCGATGCCTTTAACGGTAAAAATTATGGAGAGGAAAGAGACTTTCCATTCAAACAGGGAACATCGCTTCTTTCTCCCCACCTTCATTTCGGTGAATTGAGCCCTTATGAAGTCTGGGATAGAGTGGAAAGTGAGCCGTTTCGACGACAACTTGCCTGGAGAGAATTCGGAACATCTTTTGTCACCCACTTTCCACAAACGACGACCGAGAATTGGCAAGCTAAGTTCGATCGTTTTCCTTGGAAAAACAATCCCCCTTTACTGCGACAATGGCAAAGAGGAGAGACGGGCTATCCGATCGTCGATGCAGGGATGCGACAGTTGTGGAAGGAAGGATGGATGCATAACCGTGTTCGGATGATCGTCGCTTCTTTCTTGGTAAAAGATCTCTTTATTCATTGGAGAGAAGGGGCTGCTTGGTTCCGGGATACCCTTGTGGATGCCGATAGAGGAAACAATACCCTCGGCTGGCAATGGGTCGCCGGTTCGGGTCCCGATGCCGCGCCGTTTTTCCGGATTTTTAATCCGATCCTTCAAGGGGAAAAGTTTGATCCCGAAGGGACATATGTCAAGACTTATTGTCCCGAACTGAAACATCTCGCTCCGAAATGGGTCCATAAACCGTCGATGGCTCCCGAAGAAATAATCAGGCAAAGCGGAGTCGAGCTGGGTCGAAACTACCCTCAACCTATCGTAGATCATCAAGCGATGCGCCGAAAGGCGTTGACTTATTTTGAGGGGTTATAGTTAAATCGCAACGGAAAAGCGAATGATCATGCGGAGCTCGAAAAACCCTGCGGGATCTTGTGTCAATCGAGATGAAAACGGTCGAAACATTTAAAGTCGCTCTTCTTTTGCTATTTCTTGTGTGGTTCTCCGCTTGCACACCTAGCTACAATGTAAGCGTCGATGCCATATGTTCTCCAACCTCATTGGAAAAAAAGAAATACTTCCTTTTTTCTAAGAATGAGAGTGATCAAGAGTCGAATCTACAAGATTTGGAGTTTTCATCCTACACCGACAACGCGTTACGACAAAAGAAATTCATCAAAACTGACGATATAACACAAGCAGATATTGCTATCTTTTTCTCCTATGGAATCAGTGAGCCGGTAGTATACACATACGATGTTCCTATAATAGGGAAGACGGGAATTTCTTCTTCTACAATATCCGGAAAATTCGATTATTTTGGTAATTACTCAGAAACGACTGATTATACTCCTAAATATGGTATCACCGGATACAGAACAGAAAAATCAACCATATTTTATAGGTATTTAACTATAAGTGGATTCGACTTAGAAAAATATGAGCAGACAGGTGATTTTCAAGAGGCTAAAGAGATTTGGAAGACCAGAGTAACGAGTTGGGGGGCGTCTAGCGATCTTAGGAAAATCTTCCCGATTTTGCTAAATGTCGGTAAGGGATACTTCGGTGCAAACACGCGGGGGAAAATCGAGATCGATGTCTACGAGAACGAGGCATGGTCTCGCGATATCGATGCCTTGTATTCAAAGCCGAAGGCGCACTCGAATAAATCGCTCGAGCTATAACGTTGAGATTCCGCCGTCGACCCCGATCAGTTGCCCCGTGATCCAACGACTTTTCGGCGACAGAAGAAAAGCGATCATTTCCGCACTATCGTCGGGGCTCCCGATCCGTTTCATCGGATGTTTTTTTGCCGAGCCCTCCGTTTTTAGATCGGAATCCAACAAAGAGGCGGTTAGCGGAGTCTTTGTCAGAGAAGGTGCGACGGCATTGACCCTTAATTTAGGGGCATATTCGGAGGCGAGCCCTCTCATCAATCCGGTAACGCCGCTTTTTGCGACACTTATCGAGCAGTGCATAGGAAAACCCTTGTCGGCGGCAACCGAGCTCACCAAGACGATCGAGCCGTTGTCGGTTGCTAAAAGGTGAGAAAGATAGTGTTGAATCACCTTTACCGCTCCTAGAACATTGATATCGAAATCCTGTCGGTAATCTCCGATTTTGAGCCGAGAAAACGGTTTAAGGGTAATCGTTCCGGGAAGGTAAACCAGACCGTCTATCGGGCTTGTCACCCGTGGAAAGTCGGGGTCGTTAGCGGCAATGTCGCAGGGATGGTGCGTAACGTTTACCAGCCCGTCCAGAGCTTCACTGCTGCGACTTAAAACGGTTAGGGTGTGACCTTCTCGGCTTAGCTTGCGTGTCAAGGCAAGTCCGATCCCGGAGCTGCCGCCTACGATCAGATAATGACTCATGGACTTAAATCTATAGCATTTAAAAAAGGATATCAAGCAAAGATAAGTGCCCGTTCTTTTTCGGTCAGCACGCGCCACTCACCCTCATTGAGGCGACCGAGCCTCAGACCTCCGATTCGAATACGGGACAGGGAAAGCGGTTTGAGCCCTTTGTCTCGAATCATTAGGCGGACTTCCCGTTTTTTTCCTTCTTTAACGACGATCTTGAGTGTCCCCCGTCTCACCTTCGTTACCTTTACGGGGCGGGTCCATTTTCCTTCGATCAATGTTCCCTTAGACAGCTGTCGAAGATGTTCGTGACCGATCTGTTGCTCCGTCTTTACAAGGTATTCCTTACGGATATTTTTTGAGGGGTGAATCACTTCTTGGGCAAAATGTCCGTCATTGGTAAGTAGAAGAAGACCCGTCGTATCGCGATCGAGCCTTCCGATCGTGAATAAACGTTCTTCGATCTCCGCAAACAGGTCGATCACTAATTTTTTTCGCCCGACGGGTTTATTGGAACAGATAAACCCCCGAGGTTTATTCAAAATATAGTAGACTTTTTCACCGCTCGGCGTCACCGGCCGGTCTTCGACATAAATCTGATCTTTTTCCGAGTCGACAATCGTTTGAGGGACGGTGACGACCGCATCGTTCACACGAACCTTTCCCGCAACAATGAGAGACTCTGCGGCGCGACGGGATGCCACCCCTGCCTTGGCTAAAATTTTACTTAAACGGTTCGGTTCCATGCATCTATCCCGAATAAAAGGTGCGGTTCGATCTCTACCCGTTTTTCCGGTTCCGCTTTCCGTCGGATGAAAAGAGAGAGGGAAAAATATCTTTGGTTTTAAACGGGTCTATACGAAAAGATTATAAAATAACTGCCGGAATAATACAATCTCATCTATCATGGGAGCATGGGAAAACGGGCAAAACTTATCCTAATGCGCCACGGAAAATCGGATTGGAATCAAAAAAATCGCTTCACGGGGTGGGTCGATGTCCCGCTGAGTCGAGACGGGATTATCGAAGCTCAGAAAGCGGGACGGGTCATCGGCCATATCGCCGTCGATGCGATCTTTACCTCTTCTTTGATGCGAGCACAAATGACGGCGATGATTGCGATGACGGAGCATCGGAGCGGTAAAACGCCCGTTATTTCGCATCGGGGTGAAAAAAGGCTTGAGGAGCGGACAAAAATTTATAGCCCCGAAGCCGAGGAGGATACGATTCCCGTCTACCCGTCTTGGGAAATCAATGAACGGATGTATGGAAAGCTCCAAGGATTTGATAAAGATGAAACCCGAGAAAGGTTCGGAGCCGATCGGGTCAAGATTTGGCGAAGAAGTTTCGATACCCCTCCCCCCGGTGGGGAAAGTTTGGAAATGACCGCCGAGCGGGCGGTCCCTTACTTTAGAAATACGATTGCTCCGCTCGTGAAAGGGGGAAAAAACGTTCTGGTTGCCGCCCATGGCAATTCTCTACGTTCGATCGTCATGTATCTCGACGACCTCTCGAAGGAGGAGGTTTCGAATCTTGAAATCCCGACCGGAGCTCCCCTTTGTTACGCTGTTGAAAAAGGGCGATGGAAGAGAGAAATCCTATGAAAGAACCCGTTTATCTCGACAACGGAACCTTAGCCCGTCCTTCCGATCACCTCATCGCTCAAATACAGCCCTTTATCAAAAGGCACTGGAGCTCGATAACGGCTCCCTATATCCAAGGAAAGGAGCCCTTTACCTCGATCGATAAAGGATTGAGAGCTATTCGAGCCTTTGTCGGATTGGCCGAGAACGATCTATTTCAATTCTGCAGCTCGGGAGCGCACGCTATTTCAGAGGTTTATCATAGCGTTTACATCGATCATATCGCCGAGAATGGAAAAAATCACATTTTAACCACCGAAGTCGAAGAAGCGTCGATACACTTGATCGGTCAAGGTTTTGAAAAGCTCGGGGTTTATCAAAAGACGATTCCTCTGAACGAAAACGGTCAGGTGACTCGGGAAGCTTTAGAGCGAGCGATCACCCCGAAAACGGGACTGGTTTCCCTTTCGTGGGCGAATGCATTGACCGGAGTGGTCCATCCGATCTGGGAGCTCGGGGAGCTTTGTCGGGAAAAAGGGATTCTTTTTCATGTCGATGCCTCGACCATTCTAGGCAAGCTTTATTTCAAATTTCAACAACTTGCCATCGATTATTTGACATTTGACGGAGTACTCTTGCATGCTCTTAAAGGAAGTGGCGGTCTTGTCGTTCGCACGGGTGTCGATTTTCAAAGCCGTACCGTAGAAGGAATGGAAGGGGCCGATCTCAATCTGCCGGCCTTTATCGGTCTCGGAATAGCGATTGAAGAGCTCGATCAAGCCGTCGATCACCTTTGTATGGAGACCGTACGCTTGCGTGATAAATTGGAACAAGGAATCCTGTTAGCGCTTCCCGAGGCTCGGGTTCTTTTTGAACGGGCGGAACGTCTTCCCAACGTCTCAACGGTTTACTTTCCGGGAGTGATGGGAGAACTTCTTGCTTTTCACCTAAGAGAGGAAGGAGTTTTTGCCTCGTTCGGAGGAGGACCTCTTCAAAAACTCCACCGTTTATTGACGGCGATCGGAAAAGATCCGATCGAAAGTCGATGCGTATTAAGTTTTTCTCTAGCTTACACCACGACTGAAGAAGATATCGATCGCGCTATAGCGATCATCGTCGATTGTGCTCAAAAATGTCGCACCTTTTCAAAGGGGGCTTTCCTATGAAGCCTTATCCGTGGACGGCGTATAGCAACCTATTGAAAGAACGTATTCTTCACCCCCGTAACGTCGGGGTCTTCAAGGATAACGCCGGCGCGCTGCAAGAAATGCGTCTTGTCACTGCGCAAGGAGAGTGGGACGGCAATCTGCTGATTTTTTCAATCATTGTCGATGAAACCGACGGGATTATTGTAGATGCAAAATTCATGGCTGTTGGAGAAACCGCGCTCGTCGGAGCCTCCGATGCGGCTTGCGAAGTTCTCCTTAGGAAAAATTATGATCAAGCGCGTCGCTTAACCGCCGATCTGATCGACCGTAAATTGCGAGACTTTACCGATATTCCGGCTTTCCCTAAAAGTGCGGATGCCGCTCTTAATTTTCTCCTATCGGTCATTGAAAAGGTCGCGGAAAAATGCACCGATATTCCTCTAAAAAATCCTGCCGCCACCCCGCCGGTTCCCCACGAGCAGCAATCGGAAGGAGGTCACCTCGACTGGGATCTCTTTTCGCCGGATGAAAAGCTCGATCATATCAAAGAGGTGATTCGTGATGAAATTCAACCCTATATCGAACTCGATGCGGGGGGCATTGAAGTGGCGGCTTTCAATAATGAGAGGGAGGTGATCATTGCCTACCGAGGAGCTTGCACCACTTGCCCCTCGTCGACAGGTGCGACCCTTGAGGCAATCCAACACATTTTGCGATCACGTCTCTCCCCTTCCCTCGATGTAAAACCCGATCTATCGTTGTTGCAGTACTAGCTAATTGTTGATTTCTCCCGATGAGAGGGTTTGAATCCGACCGTGATCCGACAAAACGTTCAATCGACCGTCGGGATTTAGAGAGTGAAGGGTTCCTGAAATCAGACGACCGTTTTGCTCAAAGGTTATCGGCTTTCCTTTATGGGTTAGTAGAGCATTATAACTCGCATAAAAGGGTTGAAACCCACTTTTTAAGTAGAGGTGATAATCTTCGAGAAAGAATTCCTCTAAGATTTTGATCAAAGGGGTCGACTCCCGCTGCCGTCCGATTTCGACGACGAGAGATGTTGCGGGTCGATCGATTCGATCTAGGGTTTCTTCGGACATATTGACATTGCCCCCCGTTCCTAACACGACTCCGAAGTTCGGCTGAAGATCGATCGTTTCACAAAGAATTCCTGCAATTTTTTTCCCGTTAACCAGAACATCATTCGGCCATTTAATATCCGGAGAAAGACCTAGTTTAGTTAACAGTTTTGTGATGCTTAAGGCGAGGATTTGAGCAATATTGTTGATCTCTATAACCTTTTTAGCCGGTGTGAAGAAGTAGGTGAGATAAATATTCTTTTCCTTAGGAGATACCCAATTCCGATTCAAACGACCGCGGCCGGCGGTTTGTTCATCTGCAGTGATCCGGGTGATTTTGTTTCGATCGAAGCGGGAATAGTTTTCCTTTGCATAGGTATTGGTGGAATTCACTTTTTCCAGATGGATTTGTATGACTTTTTCTACCATAGTAACTCCGAATTATGGACAATGAGGTATCATGTGGAACTATCAAGTGTTAAGGCGCATCGATTTTAGAACGCTCCCCGTTATTGCGACGCTTATGATCATGAGCGTTTTGATCATTGCCTCTACGACTTCGGAGACTCGGATTACGGGGGAAGAGTTATTTTTTACCCCTCATGTCAAGAATCAAATCCGCCGCTTCGGTGTGGGAATCGTTTGCTATCTGTTTTTCGTCGGTCTCGACTACCGCAAATTGAGAGAATGGACCTGGATTCTTTACGTCGCTACCACTTTACTTCTAATCGGTCTTTTTTTTACAGAACCGATTCAACATGTTCACCGTTGGTATCGGATTCCTATCATTGGCGGGACACTGCAGCCCTCTGAATATGCCAAGCTTACCCTTGTCTTTACTTTGAGTCGGTTTCTTGAGAGAAAGGGGAGAAGTGTTGGTGATTGGAGGACTTTTTTCCAATCGGGATTGATCGTTGTCCTCCCTTTTCTGTTAATATTAAAGCAACCCGATCTCGGGTCCGCCGTGGTTCTGCTTTCGATCACTTTCGGCATGCTTTATTTTGGAGGGATTCGAAAAGAGGTGATTAAAATCATGTCTGCGCTGGGGGTGGCGGCACTTATTTTCATCTCTCTGTTTTTTACGGAGCTATTGGACCATCAAGAGATGCGACCCGTTGCGGCAAAGGTGTTAAAAGAATATCAATATGAACGGTTGAATCCCGATACCTATCACCATCAAGCTGCGAAAACGGCGATCGCTTTAGGGAAATACACCGGTAGCGGGTTCAAAAAAAGTCTATTTACAGGGCGTTGCTTTCTTCCTGCAGCTCACACGGACTCCGTTTTCCCTGCATTTGCCGAGGAGTTCGGAATTTTCGGAGCAATTTTCATGTTACTGTTGTTTTTCGGACTGATTTATTGTAGTTTTCAGGTTGCGGCAGTTGCGAGAGACTACTTCGGGCAGGTTCTGTCCGCAGGAATCGCTATCTATTTGGCAATTCATGTGTTGATCAATATCGGAATGATGTGCGGCTTGTTGCCCATTACCGGTGTGCCGCTGGTTCTGATAACTTATGGCGGATCTTCCGTGACCTTGACGATGAGCGCTTTAGGCATATTGCAAAGTATCTATACAAGACGGTTTGTGTTTTGAAAAAGCATCCATTTATTTTAAAGCCCGGATCATGGCTTGGAGAAGGAAAAGTGACACTTTCGATGATGGATGAACAACTCCCATTTTATACCCGCTGGAAAGTTCCCGGGGATGAGAAAGGGAGAATCGAATCGATACAGGAAATTCAAATTTCCGGTCTTTCCGATGTCATGCAGAACCAATTTGCTTTTTATGATATCACGTGGAAGGAGTTCTCGATCGAACTCGAGAATCAGTCCCTTGGAAGAGTGGTGGGAAAGGGGATGATTAACGATAGGTTGATCGGATGGGAATTTCGTTTAGCCTCTCTCGGGTTTGAAGGCTTCGAATTTTATGAAAAGAGTGAGATTCTCGATACCTATCTGATGCATGCCGAGTATGCTACGAATGATGATTTTCGTACGGTTATTCATGGAAAGATTTGGCGTTCGATCGAATAGCTACCATCGATAATCTTTCCAATCTTATATTTACTTAGCTTAATGTAAATTTAATAGTCAAAAAAATAAAACTATGTTGCTAATAAATAGTATAATAAAATACTAAAAAAGCAAGGTAGGTTTATTATGAGATATTTAATTTTTCCGGCTCTTTTATTTTTGTTGGGTTGTGCGACAAATTCCGAAGTCATGACGCGTCATAGGTACGCTGAGGTTGAAGTCGGAACCGATGCGACCGATATCGAACGCCGATTCGGAAAACCTTATCAGATCGTTTCTCGAGAACGGAATAGAGAAACCTACGAATATATAGAAAAAATAACGATGGGAAATCAAGTCATTGAGCAGCGCCGTTACTACATCGTGATTCAAGATGGAAAGGTTGTCGGGAAATATATGAAGTTGTCATCGCCGCCGCCATTTGAGGCGATCTATTCGGAAGACCCCTATCCGAATTACTAAACCCGAAGCTTTCGACTTGATTGTCGTGGGAATTAGCCCGGTAGAAACGTTCCCGTCAAAATGGGGTTTTAATCACCTTAAGTTAGGCATTGCGTCCTTTTCTAAGCTTTGATTTTGATATCGATTCCCGCTGCTACCGGAAGGACCTTGAGCTTATCGATGGTGTCTAGCGTTGGATTGAGGATGTCGAGCAGGCGAATATGAGTTCGGATCTCAAACTGTTCACGGGATTTTCGGTCAACGTGTGGAGAGCGGAGAACGGTGTAGATTTCCCGTTTAGTCGGAAGAGGGATAGGACCTACAATCCGCGCTCCGGTTCTTTTTGCCGTTTCAACGATATCGGCAGTCGAGCGGTCTAGGATTCTTTGATCATATCCCTTCAGGCGGATCCTGATCTTTTTTCTACTCGGGGTTTCTTTTGTCATCGATGGTGTCTCTTTTTATTTTTTTACGATTTCTTCTTGAATTTTTGCGGGAACTTTTTCAAAATGCCCCGGTTCCATTGAGTAGGTTGCGCGTCCCGAACTTAAAGAGCGTAGGGTTGTCGAGTAACCGAACATTTCGCTTAAAGGGACCTCGCATTCAAAGAGAGCAATCCCTTTTTCCATTCCTTGGTTCATGATTTTTCCACGACGTCTGTTGATATCACCGATGACATCGCCCAGGAATTCCTCCGGAGTCGTGACGACCACTTTCATGATCGGTTCGAGGATAATCGGCGTTCCTTTTTTAGCGGCGTCTTTAATCGCCATCGAAGCGCAGATTTTGAAGGCCATTTCGTTCGAGTCGACTTCATGGAAGGAGCCGAAGACGACGGCGACCTTCACATCGACCAGGTTATAGCCTGCAAGAACTCCGTTGGCGAGCCCTTCTTCGATTCCTTTGATGCAAGCCGGAATGTACTCTTTGGGGATCGCCCCTCCAACGATCTTGCTGACGACTTCGTTTCCTTTCCCCGTTTCGTTCGGTTCGATTTCCAGACAAACGTGTGCATATTGCCCGCGTCCGCCCGATTGTTTAACAAACTTGGTATCGGTTTTGGAAGGGGAGGTGATCGTCTCTTTGTAGGAGACCTGAGGTTGACCGACGTTTGCTTCTACTTTAAATTCGCGGAACATACGATCCTTTAAGATCTCCAGGTGGAGTTCCCCCATTCCGGCGATAATGGTTTGTCCCGTCTCTTCGTTCGTACCGACACGGAAAGTGGGGTCTTCTTCCGAAAGCGAGCCGAGAGCTTGGGAGAGTTTTTCTCGGTCTCCTTTGGATTTCGGCTCGATTGCCATTGAAATCACCGGTTCCGGAAACTCCATCTTCTCCAGGAGAAGGGGGGTGTTTTGCGCGCAAAGGGTATCGCCGGTCGTCGAGTTTTTAAGACCGATAACGGCCGCAATATCGCCGGTAAAGAATTCATCGCGATCTTTTCTTTGGTTGGAGTGCATCTCTAAAAGTCGAGATACGCGCTCTTTTTTATCCTTGGTCGTGTTGATAAGGGTAGCCCCTTTTTCGAGAACCCCGGAATAGACGCGGACGAAGGTCAGACGCCCTACATAAGGATCGGTTACCACTTTAAACGCTAATGCTGCAAGGGGGCTGTCATCGCTCGGTTCCAACGTCAGTTCTTCATCGGTATCGACATCGAGACCTTTGACGGTTCCGCGATCGAGCGGAGAAGGCATCCATCTCGTAACGGCATCGAGGAGATTTTGGATTCCCTTATTTTTAAAAGCCGTTCCGCATAGAACGGGATTGATTTTATTGGTACACACCCCTTGGCGAATAACGGCATGGATTTCATCTTCGGTAAGGGTGTCGGGGGCTTCCAACACCTTCACCATAAACGCTTCATTCGATTCGTCGACAGTCGCGAGTTCTTCAAGGAGTCGAGCCCGCATTTCTTCGCACTTACTTTTAAGAGCTACGGGGATAGCCGCAATTTCGTACTCCGCACCCATGGTCTCGTCTTTGAAGAGGTAAGCCTTCATCGAGATGAGGTCGACGATTCCGAGGAAGTCGTTTTCCGCTCCGATCGGGCATTGAACGGCAACGGCATTGGCTCCGAGCTTTTCTTGCATACTTTTAATGCAGAGGAAATAATCGGCGCCGACCCGATCCATTTTGTTGATAAAAGCAATTCTCGGAACATCGTAGCGGACGGCTTGTCTCCAGACGGTTTCCGACTGGGGTTGAACCCCGTCCACGGCGCTAAAGAGGGCGACCGAACCGTCGAGAACCCGGAGAGAGCGTTCCACTTCTACGGTGAAGTCGACGTGTCCGGGGGTATCGATAATGTTAATTTTACATTCACCCCAATAAACGGTGGTTGCCGCAGAGGTGATGGTAATCCCGCGCTCTTGTTCCTGCTCCATCCAGTCCATCGTGGCAGCCCCTTCGTGGACTTCGCCGATCCGGTGAACGCGACCCGAGTAAAAGAGGATTCGCTCCGTACAGGTGGTTTTCCCTGCATCGATATGGGCCATGATACCGATGTTTCTGACGTTCTCTAGTTTGTCTTGTGGGGGACGCCGATTTGCCATTGTCTTAAGCCTGCTCCTTTACCATTTATAATGTGAAAATGCTTTATTCGCTTCTGCCATTCGGTGCGTGTCGTCTTTCTTTTTAATCGTCGAACCTTGCTTATTGAAGCAATCGGCAAGTTCTACGGCTAGAGAGTCGATCATATTGCGACCCGGTTTCTGTCTTGCATGGGTAATGATCCATTTCATAGCCATTGAAGCTCGACGATCCGGCGGGATTTCGATCGGTACTTGGTAGGTCGCTCCACCGATTCTTCGCGATTTTACCTCCAGGGTCGGCATGGCGTTTGCCATCGCTTGATCGAAAGCGACGAGCGGATCTTCGGCGTGCACTTTGTTTGCAAATTCATCCAAAGCGCGATAAACAATCCGTGTTGCTAAGGACTTTTTCCCGTGAAGCATGACGCGGTTGATAAACTTTGAGACGATGACGCTATTATATTTCTGATCGGGAATGAGTTTTCGCTTCGTTGCACGACGTCTTCTTGACATGGTCTGATTATCCTTTAGGTTTCTTCGCGCCATATTTGGAACGCGCTTGTTTCCGGTCTTTAACGGCTGCGCAGTCGAGACAGCCTCGGACGATGTGGTAACGGACGCCGGGAAGGTCCTTCACCCTTCCGCCTCTAACGAGGACGATGCTGTGTTCTTGTAGGTTATGTCCTTCGCCGCCGATGTAAGCGATCACTTCCTGACCGTTGGATAGGCGAACCCATGCGACTTTTCGAAGAGCCGAATTGGGTTTCTTCGGAGTTTTCGTCTTTACTTGCAGGCAAACACCCCGCCTTTGCGGGCATTTTTGGAGTGCGGGAGACTTCTTTTTCTTTTTTTTGGGTGTGCGCGGTTTCCGGACAAGTTGGTTGATCGTTGGCATTGAAATCTTTACTCCTATTCATACCGTTTTCAATCCGATAGGGAATCGATTCTTATCGGTGTAAACGGGTAGTATAGCGCCCGGTCTTAATTTCTTGCAAACGATTGCTTTTGGCAACAAGCGGTTTGGATCCGGAAGAGGTCGTTCATCAAACCGCGTGAAATATATAGGGTTACCGAATTTGAAGCGCGATGCGTATCGCTCGAGCGAGTCGTCATTTCTTCTCTATCCCTTCCGTGCTAAGTAATCAATCTTTATGTCGATATAATTGATTCGTTCAAATTTCGATTATTTAATTTATCAATAAGTATAGTGAAGGAATAAGAAAGGGATTATGAGAAGGGCTTTTTTATTTAGACTGATCATACTTTTATCCTTTAGTCCGATCGGGTTTGCCGATGAGGCTTTTACCCTTTCGCTAAAGGATATCCGTCCGATGATGGATAAAATGTTTACTTATCACGTTGAAAATAAAGAGTTTTCTCCAATTATCGCTAAACGTTCGTTAAAAATTTATATTGAACGGTTCGATCCCGATCGTCTCTATCTTCTAAGAGAGGAAGCGGAAGCTTATCTCGGAGCGTCGCCGAGAACGATTCGAGAATTGATCGATCACTATCACCGGGATCGGTTTCCGGAATACCGGAATCTCAATTTTACCATCCGAAAAGCCGTTCGGAGGGCTCGAAAAATTCGGCAGCGGCAGATCGACAGATTGATTCGTGAAGGAGAAGAGGGGTTAAAGCGCCCCGTATCTCTGTCCTATTCACATTACCCTTCCGATGAGAAAGCGTTGGAAAACAGGATTTATGAACGGTTGATTTTAGAGGTGAGATCTCATCTCGAATCGAGAAAGGAGAGTTCGATCAATCCTCAATCGATCCGAAAAATCTTACGCCATCGGTCAAAGAAAACGGCTGCTTTTGAAGAGGAGTACTTAAGTGATACGGAGCATTTTTTAACCCTTCATATCCTCAAAGCCATGGCAAAATGTTTGGATGCTCATACGGGATATTATAGTCCTAGAGAGGCTGATGAAATCCGAACGATGCTTAAAAAAGAGTTTTCAGGTGTGGGAGTTGTTTTTAGAGACGACTTCGACGGAGTCTATGTGACCGATCTTATCCCTAACGGACCTGCTTCAAGAAGTGGGAAGATTCAAATAGGAGACCTCCTGATCGCCGTTAATGATCGAGAGGTAGACGGTCTGACGTTTGAACGACTCCTCGAAGTGATGAAAGGGAAGGAGGGATCCAAGGTCACCTTGTGGGTGAAACGTCGGGGGAAAATCATCGATGTCGAGCTCATTCGTGAAAAGATTTCAATGGATGACCAAAGAATCCGTTTTTCTCACGAACCCTATGCAGACGGAATCATCGGTAAAATCGAGGTTCCGTCCTTTTATGATAATGGTGGAAAAATCAGTATCGCTCATGATTTACGGGAAGCGATCCGCTTATTAAACGCAGAGGGAAATTTGAAGGGAATGATCTTGGATTTCCGAAAAAACTCAGGGGGATTTCTAAGTCAAGCGATTCAAGTCTCTTCCCTCTTTATCAACGGCGGGCTGATCGTCATTTCTAAATATGCGGACGGAGAGGTGAGTTATGCGCGAGATGTCGATGGACGCCGATTTTTCGATCGACCCGTTTTGATCCTTATCTCGAAAGCCTCCGCCTCGGCCGCCGAAATTGTCGCCCAAGCTCTGCAAGACCACGGAGTTGCTTTAGTCGTGGGGGATAAACGCTCGTACGGCAAGGGAACGATGCAGTTTCAAACCATTACCGATGAGAGGGCTAAAGCCTTTTTTAAAGTCACCGTCGGACGCTATTATACGGCATCGGGACGATCGCCGCAAATTCAGGGGGTTCAAGGAGATATTCTTGTCCCGACAGCCTTTTCCCCTTATAATATCGGCGAGAAATACTTAGAGTTTCCCCTCGCGAATGATTATCTGAGCGGCGATGCTTTTGATTCTCTTATGACTATGAAGCGAGGATCTTATCGAGATCCGGCTCGATCTGCCGTTCCTTACCTTAAACCGCGTCAAACTTGCTGGAGACGAATGCTTCCTACTTTGATCAAAAATAGCCGTGAACGGATAGAGAACAATCAAAACTATCGGCTTTTTCTCAAAGTCGTAAACGGCAACTACCCTAAAAAGGGAACGGGGCGGTCGCGATCCGAGCTTCTCAAAGAAAACGCCGGGGTCAACGATCTCCAACTGGAGGAGTCGGTCGCTATTCTTAAAGACATGATTGCTATTGACAACGTTCGAAACCGGTGAAGGTCCTTGCGCTAAATCTTCTAAAACTTTAGAGTCGTTTCAATGTAATCTCGATGGTCGGATAGCTCAGTCGGTAGAGCAAAGGACTGAAAATCCTTGTGTCGCCGGTTCGATTCCGGCTCCGACCATACCATTTCGATGACCGTCTACTAACCGGAGCTCTTGAATGTTTTTAACATCGGCAGCCTCTATGCAAAAAAGAGTCCGAAGACCCGACTTCCCCCATTTTTTACGCAAATACTCCGAATCCAAGCGAATTTTTCCGCATCAATCGGGATAAGATCCATTCTTTCTTGTTCGGAAAAACCGACTCCGGTAGATCCTTGTGTATTCAGAGTTTTGTAGCGGATAGGTCTGAAAATCGTTGCGTTGCCGGTTCGATTCCGACCACGCACGGGCTTCTTCTCAATCGGGAAAAAAGGCTGCTCGTCATCCTATTTTCCGTAAGGGGATTTTCCATAGCGGTTATCGCCCGAATTTCCTTTCTTAAATAGACAGACAATAAACCACATCGGC
Source organism: Chlamydiota bacterium (assembly GCA_039179295.1). Classification (GTDB taxonomy): domain Bacteria; phylum Chlamydiota; class Chlamydiia; order Chlamydiales; family Simkaniaceae; genus Neptunichlamydia. The sequence continues at coordinate 806 of JBCDES010000006.1, read as the reverse complement.
CAAACAAGGAGAGACCACGCTCCACAAAAATTAAAGTCATGCATCCTTCTCCATGTAACTGCGAAGGAAGGAATGATAAAAAAGGCAGTTGAAAAACCGCATACTAAATACCAGCTATCTTCCTCTAGCTCTACTGCTATTGAATAAATGAACAGATATATAAACCAGCTAAAAAACATGAATGAAAAAAATTCTTTCCTGGTAGCCCTCCCCTTAAAATTAAAATAGCCTCTGGATATACATTGGATGAAAGGTTTCATTTTTATCCGATCTCCCGAATTTAGTATTTGACCCTAGGGAGTATGCATAAACACATAATTCTTGCCTAGTCGAAACCTTTCCGGCTCTATAAGAGATGAAAAATAAACCGTTCGATTCCCCTCTATAAAATCGCGCAGGGTTTTTAGGTTCAAAGCTTTTTTCGCGATATTTCTCTTATAAAGAGGTCATCCGGAAAAGATGATGCCAAGTCAATCCGTTTGACCCGCGATCGCTTATCTCCTCGATAAAAGAGAGAAAGATCAATGGTATTTTTTGCCGTTTTCTTGGGCTAGCAACCGGATTTTTTCGATGAAAGGGAGTAGTCCTTTTCCTTCTAATGCGGAGATTTCAAAGAGGGTTGCGGGATCGAAGGGGTATCTCTCTTTAAAAGCTTCGAGATTTTCCTCGCTTTTTTTATCGACTTTATTGAGAGTAACAAGGAACGGTTTGTTTAAAATTGCGGCGGAGTAAGCTTTCACTTCATCCCGTAGCGTTTGAAAATCTTTAAAAGGGTCTCTTCCCTCTTCGCCCGAGATATCGATGAT
>JBCDES010000036.1:0-11606 GCA_039179295.1 Chlamydiota bacterium | reverse complement strand
GGATGCCTTGGTATCGACAGGCGATGAAGGACGCGCATACCTGCGAAAATCTTCGGGGAGCTGGAAAGAAGCTTTGATCCGGAGGTATCCGAATGGGGAAACCCAATAGATGTAATAGTCTGTTATTTATATCTGAATACATAGGATATAAAAGCAATACCCGCCGAAGTGAAACATCTCAGTAAGCGGAGGAATATAAATCAAACGAGATTCCCTGAGTAGCGGCGAGCGAAACGGGAAAAGCCCAAACCAGTGAATTTATTTTCTGGGGTTGTAGGGCAAGCTGTTAATGTCTTAATTTGTAAGCAGAACTATCTGGAAAGTTAGGCAATATAGGGTGATAGCCCCGTAAGCAAATACAAAGAGAGAAAAAGCTTGTTCCTGAGTAGGGCCAGACACGTGAAACCTGGTCTGAAGCTGGGGAGACCACTCTCCAAGGCTAAATACTCGTCGATAACCGATAGTGAACCAGTACCGTGAGGGAAAGGTGAAAAGAACCCCTGTTAGGGGAGTGAAATAGAACCTGAAACCAGTAGCTTACAAGCGGTCAAAGACCTATGCTCCTTTTAGGAGAATGGTTGATGGCGTGCCTTTTGCATGATGAGCCAGCGAGTTATGTTATATGGCTAGGTTAAAGAACATACGTTCTGGAGCCGCAGCGAAAGCGAGTGTGAATAGCGCGTTTTGTCATATGATGTAGACACGAAACCAAGTGATCTATCCATGGCCAGGTTGAAGCAAAGGTAAGACTTTGTGGAGGACCGAACCAGTTGCTGTTGAAAAAGCTTTGGATGAGCTGTGGATAGGGGTGAAAGGCCAATCAAACTTGGTAATATCTTGTTCTCTCCGAAATAACTTTAGGGTTAGCCTCGACATACTTTCGTATAGGGGTAGAGCACTGGATCCATGCGGGGGCCTACCGGCCTACCAAAGGGAACCAAACTCCGAATACCATGCAAGCGGTCGGGAGATAGACTGTGGGGGATAAGCTTCATAGTCGAGAGGGGAACAGCCCAGACCGCCGATTAAGGCCCCTAATTCTATGCTAAGTGGGTAAGGAAGTGAAGTTTCAAAGACAGTTGGGATGTTGGCTTAGAAGCAGCCACCATTTAAAGAGTGCGTAACAGCTCACCAATCGAGAAACTTTGCGCCGATAATTCATGGGACTAAGTATAGAGCCGAAATCGCGGATGTATATTCGTATACATGGTAGGAGAGCGTAGTATATGCGCTGAAGGTGTATCGTAAGAAGCGCTGGAGCGTATACTAGTGAAGATGCATGGCATAAGTACACGATAAAGAGGGTGAGAATCCCTCTCGCCGAAAACCCAAGGTTTCCAGGGTAAAGCTCGTCTTCCCTGGGTTAGCCGGCCCCTAAGCTGAGGCTGAAAAGCGTAGGCGATGGGAAACAGGTTAAATATTCCTGTGCTACCTAAAGCAATGGGATGGGGTGACGAAGCGAGTGAAGCACGCGGACTGTTGGTGTTCCGTTTTGCTATGAGGTTGGCTAGTTGTTAAATGCGCTAGCGTAATACCAGGTAGTAGACGAGGGGAATCCTAGGAGGAACCGAAGGTGTGGATCAAGTTTCCAAGAAATAACCTCTAACCGCTGATGGTAACCGTACCGTAAACCGACACAGGTGGGTGGGAAGAATATTCTAAGGCGCGCGAGAGAACTCTTGTTAAGGAACTCGGCAAATTGTCCCCGTAACTTCGGAAGAAGGGGAGCCATTTTTGGTGATGATCTTTTACGGTCTGAGCTGAGAGTGGCCGCAGAGAATCGGCCCAGGCGACTGTTTAACAAAAACACAGCACTATGCAAAGTCGTTAAGACCAAGTATATAGTGTGAAGCCTGCCCAATGCCAAAAGGTCAAAAGGAGAAGTTCGTCTTCGGACAAAGCTTTGAATTTAAGCCCTGGTGAATGGCGGCCGTAACTATAACGGTCCTAAGGTAGCGAAATTCCTTGTCGGGTAAGTTCCGACCTGCACGAATGGCGTAACGATCTGGGCGCTGTCTCAACAAGAGACTCGGTGAAATTGTAGTAGCAGTGAAGATGCTGTTTACCCGCAATTAGACGGAAAGACCCCGTGAACCTTTACTGTACTCTGATATGGGCTCTTGATTTGTCATGTGTAGGATAACCGGGAGGCATCGATCTAGGCGCGCTAGCGTTTAGGGAGTCAACCTTGAAATACCGGTCTTGGCAAATTGAGAATCTAACAAATCTCCGTGAATCCGGAGTTTGGACAGTGTCAGACGGGCAGTTTTACTGGGGCGGTATCCTCCTAAAGAGTAACGGAGGAGTCCAAAGCTTACCTCATCGTGGTTGGCAATCACGAGTAGAGCACAAAAGTATAAGGTAAGTTGACTGCGAGACGTACATGTCAAGCAGGTACGAAAGTAGGGTTTAGTGATCCGGCGGTGGAAAGTGGAATCGCCGTCGCTTAACGGATAAAAGGTACTCCGGGGATAACAGGCTTATCGCCACCAAGAGTTCATATCGACGTGGCGGTTTGGCACCTCGATGTCGGCTCATCGCATCCTGGGGCTGAAGAAGGTCCCAAGGGTTTGGCTGTTCGCCAATTAAAGCGGTACGCGAGCTGGGTTCAAAACGTCGTGAGACAGTTTGGTCCCTATCTGCTGTGGGCGTAGGATACTTGAGAAGAGCTGCTTCCAGTACGAGAGGACCGAAGTGGACGAACCAATGGTGTTCCGGTTGTTCTGCCAAGAGCATTGCCGGGTAGCTAAGTTCGGAAAGGATAAGCGTTGAAAGCATCTAAACGCCAAGCCTCCTTCAAGATAAAGTATCCCTATGAGATGACCTGAAGACTACAGGGTTGATAGGCTGGGTGTGTAAGTGTAGTAATACATTGAGCTAACCAGTACTAATACATCCATAGGCTTGATCTTTTTTTTTCTTTGCGAAGAAAAAAGCAGTTCTCAAGCGTTGTTTAAAATTAGTTTGCATATTTGCAACGTGGATCGGTCTTATCTTGGTGATCATAGAGAAGCGGACACACCTGATCCCATCCCGAACTCAGTAGTTAAGCGCTTTATCGCCGATGGTACTATGCACTAGAGTATGGAAGAGTAGGACGTCGCCAGGTTTTTGTCATGAGCCCTTAGAAGAAATTTTAAGGGCTCTTTTTTGTTCCGGTGATTTTAAAGGCGCCGCTGCTAATTTGCCGAAGCGATAATAAAATGAAACGGTTTAGGTTTTTCATAAATTCCGTTCTCTGGCATTATCTGGAGAATGGAAACTGTCGTTTATATTCATGATCGGTTTATCGATGGAACGAAAGCCTACGTATCGGTCCTCGATTTAAGTGTCCTACGCGGTTTCGGCGTCACGGACTACCTACGGACATATGGCGGGAGACCTTTTCGATTAAGAGAACATCTAAAGCGGTTCATTCTATCTGCAGAAGCAATCGGGTTAAATGTTCCGAAAAGGCTCGAAGAGATGGAAACGATCATCGAAACGCTTCTTCGGAAAGTGTCTTTTGAAGAGACGAGTATTAAAGTGGTCTTGACGGGGGGGGTATCCGAAGATCAACTGATGCCGGAGGGAAACTCTCTATTTTTTGCCGTTGCTTATCCTTTTAAACCTTTGCCCGATATTTACTTTAAAGAGGGGATCAAAATCACGACGGATTGTTATCAAAGACCTTTTCCCGGAGTGAAAAGCACCCATTACCTTCCGGCAATCGTCGCTTTGAAAAAAGGGGAAAAACAAGGGGCTGTCGATGTCCTTTTCCACAATGAACAAGGGTTTTTACTGGAAACGGGTACCGCCAATTTTTTTGCCCTTAGAGGAGGGAGGCTTGTCACCCCTAGCGACGGCATTTTGGAAGGGATTACGCGAAAAGCGGTTTTAGAACTGGAAGATGTCGAACAAAGGGCTCTTCACAAATCGGAAATCAAAGATTTCGACGGAGCTTTTTTAGCTTCGAGCAATAAAGAAATCATGCCTGTGATTCAAATCGATAATCATATCGTTAACAACTATGTTATCCCATTAAGGATTCAAGACCTAATGAAACGTTTTGCGCATCATACCCGGCTCGTCGAATCCTTTTCTTAAAAAAGTCATTGGACATTATCTAAAAATTTTTTTATCGAGAAAATCAGAACGTAAAAACTTTTGGAGGTTTTGACCGAATGGCACTAAGCAATACGATTAAGAAAATGGAAGCAATGTTGATGGATCTTGCACTGGATCTTAGAAAGGCTTTTGAAAAGGGAAATAAAGCGGCTTCTCAACGGGTGAGAACAGGGACGATCAAGTTTGCAAAGCTTGCAAAACAGTATCGAAAAGAGTCTATTGTAGCGGATAAAAAGGGTGGAAAAAAGGGAAAAGCTAAGAAGACGACTCGGATCAAAAAAGAGACTAAGAAAAAAACGACGCGGAGAAAAACAGCTACGCGTAAGAAAAAAGCTGTCAAAAGATATCAGCGTCGTTGACACCTCCTCTATTTCACTCTATGATTTCCTTTGCTCAAAACCGGAGGAATCATGGAGTTTCGGATAAAAATCTCAAAATATTCTAAAAGAGGTCACGGTCTCGGTACCCTTCAAAAAACCCCTAATAGCCTTCCGATTGTTGCCGAAGTTGTCGGAACCGTTGTTGGAGATACGGTTTTGATAGAGCTCGGGAAAAAGAAAAAAAAGATTTACTCCGCTACCCTAAAAAAAATCGTTACCCCTTCCGGAGATCGGATTTTACCTCGTTGCAAACATGTCGGAACCTGTGGGGGGTGCATGTGGCAACAAAAAGATTATCGAGTCCAATTAAAAACAAAAGCATTGCAGTTAGAAAAACTGTTTAATAAAAAACCTCTCCCTATCATTCCGGCAGAAGAGCCTTGGAATTATCGGAATAAAATGGAGTACACTTTTTCCCAGAACAAAGAGGGGAAAAAGTTTCTAGGACTTATCATTGCACGTTCCAAAGGACGGGTCCTTAACCTTGAGGAATGTCACTTGACCCCTCCTTGGTTTATTCAAGTTTTAAAAGCGGTCCGTCATTGGTGGGAGGCGAGTTCGTTAAAAGCTTACCATGTTTATTCCGACCAAGGGACCCTTCGCACCTTAACTTTGCGTCAAGGGAAGCGAACGACCGATAAGATGGTGTTTATCACCCTTTCCGGAAACCCCGATTTTATGATCGATAAGACCGCAATCGAGTCCTTTAAAAAGGTTATTCTCGATGCGCTCCCCGAGCAGTCGCCGAGTATTTTCCTACGGATCCAACGGATCGCTAAAAAATCCCCGACGATTTTTTATGAAATCCATCTTCACGGTCCCGATCTCATTGAAGAGGTTCTTCACGTTAACGGCAGAGAGCTCACCTTTAAAATAAGTCCCGATTCTTTTTTTCAACCCAATTCGACTCAAGGAGAAAAGCTTTATACCGAAGCGCTGAAACTCGCAGATCCGCAGCCCGGCGATACCCTCTTCGATTTGTACTGCGGAACGGCAACCTTCGGAATCGTCTTTGCACCTTATGTAGACAAGGTGGTGGGTATCGAGTCGAATTCGTATGCGATTTGTGATGCAGAGCTCAATATTAAACAAAATAACCTTTCCAATATTACCCTCTACAGAGGGGATGTAGGACGACTTCTCTCTCAGTTCGGACAGACCGTAGACATCGCGCTGATCGATCCGCCGCGATCCGGACTGGATCCGAGGGCGATGAAAAATTTAATCAAACTCTCTCCGAAAAAAATTGTCTATATCTCATGCAATCCTTTGACGCAAAGTCAAAATATTTCCGAGCTAACTGCATCGGGCTATACCCTAAAAGCCCTCCGGCCCGTCGATCAATTTCCCCACACCCACCACTTAGAGAATATCGCCGTTTTGAACCGATCGCAGTGATCGATAAGCCGTACCTCACCTCTTTTCTCACCCGATTCGACCCGATAGTCTCGGGATAGATGCTAGAAAAAAGTCGAATCGGGTATAATTATCTCGATCTTCGAAAAAATTTTAAACAGGAATCCTTATGAAACAAGCTTTTTACCTTCTCGCTCCACTCTGCGTATCGTTAACCCTTTTTGCCGAAGAAACCGCTCCCGCTAATCGTCAACAAAGCATCTGGCAAACACTGATGATGATCGGAATCGCTCTTGCTTTCTTCTACATGATTCTTTGGCGTCCGGAGCAAAAAAAAACGGAAGAAAATGCAGCAACAAAGAAGTAACATGCAGAAAGGGGACCGCGTGACGGCAATGGGGATCGTCGGAACGCTCGTTCGCGTCGAGAAAGACACCGTTATCTTAAAAATGGTCGACGGTTCTAAAATCGAAGTACTCACGGCGGCGGTTTCCGATGTGAAGCCGAGCAGTGAGCAGTCATCGGAGCTATCCGAGCCGCAAGCCAACGGCACTTAAAAACCTTTGCTATCTTGACTTTTTTCCAATAGCGCGCAAAATGGTCGATTATGGAAAGAGCTCAAAAAATACCCATTTTGCGCGATCTTCACAAGAAAATGGTCTTGCTGTCAGGTCCGAGGCAGGTAGGTAAGACAACGCTTGCTAAACAAGTCGCTCGAGAGTTTAAGTCTTCGGTTTACTTGAACTATGATCATTGGGAAGATCGACAAATGATCGAAAGGCAAGCTTGGCGTCCATCCGTCGAACCGATCGTTTTGGATGAAATTCATAAAATGGACGATTGGAAGAACTATTTAAAAGGTTTTAGTGACGGCAAGCGCTCGCTTGGAAGCTTTTAATGAGGTGGGAGACTCTTTAGCGGGAAGATACTTTTTGCACCGATTGCTTTCCTTATCACCGGTTGAATGCGATCGGGTCGGTATGCCCTATACATTGAATCGATTTCTAGAAAGGGGAGGATTCCCCGAACCTTTTTTAGCAGCGGATGTCGTCGAAGCACGTCGATGGCGGACGCAATATGTGGATAGCTTACTTCGAACGGATGTCTTCGACCTCGAAAACATTCGTAATGTGAAAGCGATCCGATTGATTTTCGACCTGTTGAGAAAGAGGGTCGGTGCGCCGGTTTCATACAGCGCCATTGCAGGGGATGTGGGGATTTCTCCAACTACGGTCAAAAACTATATCCAAATTCTGGAGACCCTCTACATCATTTTTAGAGTGACACCCTTTTCACGGAATATTGCTCGTAGTTTGATGAAAGAGCCGAAGGTTTATTTTTTTGATACGGGTCTTGTTGAGGGAAATGAGGGGGTGAAGTTTGAGAATTTGGTTGCAAACTGTTTATTAAAACATCTGTATGCAAGGATAGATTGCCATGGAGAGAGTCATGCTCTTTGTTATCTCCGAACAAAGGAGAAACATGAGGTAGATTTTGCATGGATACGAGACGATCGGATAGAGAAAATGATTGAGGTGAAGTTAGGAAATCACTCGGTCGGAAAAGGGCTGAGGTATTTTCATCAAAAATATGGGCGCTTGGCCGTGCAAGTGGTGAAAGAGCTTAAAAAAGAAAGGGTCGATGAGGGAATAGAGATCATCGAAGGTCTCCACTTTCTTCAGGGTTTAGATCTGTAAGTTGTAATTTTGAACTCTCTTGATTTTGCGCTTTAATTTGATCGATTCCTTGTTGAAGATTGCCGATCTCTTTCGCATCTCCGTGCGCGACTTACGCTCGGTTGACGGCAAGAGCTATTCCTTAAGGAGTCTCGATCAAGAGATGGGTAGTGGCTTACATTTAGAGGATTTTGATCCGAGAAGCGATCTTCCGATCGATTTTAGGTTAACCCTCGGCTTCAACGACTTTTAGCGTTAACTTCTCGAGAAGCTCGGATGAGCGCTTCAGGAAGGCGGAGGAATCTCCCGGCTCCAATTCTCGTTGTGAGAACAGGGAGAGCTCATAGAGTTGTCGGATTAAAGAAGCGGCAAGTTCCCGATCTTTTGACCCGATCTTTTGAATCGACCGGATAAGGCGGTTATTGGTATTCACCACAAAGGTCCGTTTGTTGCTAAATGTTGGAGGGAGGGTTTGTCCGGACAGTGCAAAGTAGTCGCGCATTCTTCGCTCTTGTTCCGAAATAAGGATAAAGGCGGATACGGTGTCGCCGGCAAGGCTCTTTGCTTCGACCTCTAGATGATCGATCCCAAGCTCGGACTTGATGTAATCGGCGATTTTAACGGCTTCCGTCTTCCCTTGGTCATCCAGAATCGTTTTTTCCTTTTCTTTATCGAGGATGGCATCGTCGATGGCACCGTCTAAGCGTTGAAACTTCAATCCGGAGTTCTTTGTTTCTAAAAAAGACATCAGAGGAGCGTCGAGATGGGAAGGAGCGAAAAGAATTTCGATGCCCCGATCTTTATACATATCGAAAAAATGGGTCGTCTCCTTTTCATCGTGATGATAGTAGACCTTTTTGTTGGGGTTTCTGTCGATATATTCGTCGAGGGTCGTCCATTCGCCGTTGGAATTTTTCCAGACGAGACATTCTTTTACTCGATCATAGAATTTTTCGTCTTGAAGGATTCCGAGCTTGATGATCATTTCGATATCGGACCATTTAGCGATGTAACTTTCTCGGTTACTTTTCAAGGTGGAGGAGAGCTTATCGGAGACCTTTTTTGAAATGTGACCGGCAAGTTGGCGGACCGTGCGATCCATTTGAAGGTTTGATCGAGAGACGTTTAACGGAATGTCCGGGCTATCGATGATGCCCCGAAGGACGGTCAGGTAATCGGGAATGAGGTCTTTACAACTATCCGAGACAAAGACGCGGTTGCAGTAAAGTTGCAGTGAGGATTGTCCCGGATCTAAACGACGGTTGAGTTTTGGAAAGTAGAGAATCCCTTTTAAATGAAATGGATAATCGACGTTTAGATGAATCCAAAAGATGGGGTCGGGTTCTAGCGGATACAGAGTCCGATAAAAATTGAGATAGTCTCGATCGGTGCAGTCGGTAGCGGTTTTGATCCAAAGGGGCTGTTGATCGTTGATTCGTTTTCCGTTGAGATGAATCGGATAGGGGAGGAAGCGACAGTGCTTTATCAACATTTCACGTAGTTTATTTTCCTCTAAAAATTCTGCAGCGTCTTTATTGACATGGAGAGTAACGGATGTTCCCCGCTCGTCATGTTTTCCTTCTTCTAACAGGTAGTCGGGAGAGCCGTCGCAAGACCAATGAGTCGCTGTTGCTTGCTTCTGATAAGAAAGCGAGTCGATTTCGACTTTATCGCTGACCATGAAAGAGGAATAAAAGCCTAAACCGAAATGACCGATGATCGGGTCGTCCGCTTCGTTTTCGTATTTTTTCACGAACTCTTCGGCGCCGGAAAAGGCGAGTTGAGCGATATACTTTTCCACCTCTTCGCCGGTCATCCCGATACCGGTGTCGAAGATCTTAAGCGTCTTCTTTTCTTTGTCGATTTCGATGGAGATTTTGAGCTCGTCATCGTTAAAATCGGTTTCCCCCCGATCGCGTAGGATTTTGAGTTTGGATAGGGCATCGCAAGCATTGGAAACGAGTTCTCTTAAAAAGATATCGCGGTCGGTATAAAGCCATTTTTTGATAATGGGGAGGATATTTTCACTATGGATCTTTAAAGTACCTTGTGTCATAAAATCTTTCCTTGAATCATCTATTGTCTCGAGTTAAGATGATCCCATCTTAAATCAACAACCGGTTCCGTAGCAAGGTATTTGTTCGGTGATAAAAATCCCCCTTGCCGCCCGGTCTCCTCATTTCGTTCGGAGCAAAAAACCGCCGCTTGCTAAAGCCGAATCGATGAAAAACGGGTTGGATTCGGGCAAAATATTTTCGATGCGCTTGCCCTCTTAAAAATCGAAATCATTGTAGATTGTAGATAAAGAGAGATTTTAACGGCTGAAGTAGCGGTTGAAAGTTCTCGCCGGAGACAGCCCGATTGAAAACGGTATATATGAAAAAGATAGAGAGGGGGGAGTCGGATGGTATGCGAGCTCTTGTCGGTTAATGAACGGACTATATCGCAGTGGTTGGAAAAGACCGTCCGCTATGTCGACAGTCAGCTAAACGTATCGGATCTGGTGATTCTCGTTGTCGCCGTTTCGGTCTTCGGCGCGATTCTTTATTTTTTATTAACAAAAAAGAAAAGAATCCATGCAGAAGAGGTTGCATCCGTATGCGCAACATACGAACGGGACATTCAAGACATCAAATGTGCTCATTTAGACGAGCTTCAAAAAGCGGAAGAGAAAATTTTTTCCTTTAAGAGAAAGCTGCAACGGATTGAAGCGACGTTTGAAGACGGTTTAAAAGGACGGGAAATCATCTATTCCAAACGTCTTCGGAAGATTGAAAAAGGGCATTTGGAGACTCGTTCGATCGATGAAATGACGATCTATGAGTTAAAGAATGAGATCTCTTGCTTGCGTGCACGACAAATAAATGAGGTCGAAGGGTTCGAAAGTGCAATCGAGCACTTAAAACAAGAGATAAAAAATAGTCATGAAGCGCATACGAAGGAGATTGAGCGGGCGGAAATGGAAATCGGGAGCTTAAGAAAACAGCTGCGCGCTTTGATCTATCGCGTATGAATCGATCCTACAATTAAAGCCGGTCTCCGCCGCCTCTTGTTGCCCCGCTACCTAAGATCGGTTGAGATGAGTCGGAAGAGGGAAAAAATTTGCTCGAAAATTAGAAAAATCAAACAAGCCCTTCGATTCGGGATAGAGCCGTGAACCGGAGACCGCAATAGTATTTTCGATCGATCGTAAAAATTTCTACGCTACTTCTATCCATTATCTTTGTTAAGTGGTATAGCCCGGATAGGAGAGATAGGGTTTACGGTGAAGATATTGGTCGCTCAAAGAAATCCCGTTGTCGGAGATATCGTCGGGAACACGGCAAAGATTTTAGAGAGTATGGATGAGACACGGGCTAAGGGGGTCGACCTTGTGTTGTTCAGTGAGTTGGTGCTCTGCGGCTATCCTCCCGAAGATCTCGCTTACCATAGCACGTTCATCGACTCGATGGAGCTCCATTTAGAGCGCATCGTTAAAGCTTCGAAAGGGATCACGGCCATCGTGGGGCTTATCAGACGGAATATCGAAGCCGGAGAAAAACACCTTCTAAATAGCGCTGCGGTGATTCACGACGGTCATCTTTTGGGGTTTCAAGATAAATGGCTGTTACCCACTTATGATGTTTTTGAAGAGAGGCGTTACTTTGAACCGGGAACGAGAGTAGGGCTATGGGAAATAGAGGGAAAAAAAATCGGTCTCATCATCTGTGAGGATATTTGGCAGCATGCGGGCTATGTCGGCCATAGCCGTTACGGACGTGATCCGGTGCAGGCTTTGGTCGAGCATCAGCCTGATTTTCTCCTGAACATTTCTGCATCCCCCTATCAATTCCAGAAGCCCGATATGCGGATCGACGTCTGCGCAAAAGCTGCCAAAACCCTTCGATGTCCCGTAATCATGTGTTGTCAAGTCGGGGCAAACGGACAGATTATCTTTGACGGTTATAGCGTTTATGTGGATGAAAAGGGGGCGCTCCGTCGATTGGGAAAAGGGTTTGTTGAAGATGCTATGATTGTCGATTTAGAGGCAAAGACCTGTCCTATCCCTTTTAAATATGATCCGATGTCGAACCTGCTCGGTGCCCTT
>JBCDES010000043.1:0-10503 GCA_039179295.1 Chlamydiota bacterium | reverse complement strand
CTTCACCTTTCACGGCTACCCGTCGAGGGATGAAAAGGCTTTCAAAGAGATGCTTCGCACCCTTCCTAAAGACCACACCCATCTCTTTATCGAGACCCCTTATCGGACCGACAAATTTTTAAACCGTCTTGTCCGTCACCTTCGGGAAGAAACCGACCTCTCTGTTGCATGGAATTTAACCCTCCCTTCTCAAGGGGTTAAAACGGAGAAAATCGCTCGATGGAAAAAAGGATTTCCGCCGCTGGGGAAAGTTCCGGCCGTCTTTGTCATTAGAGGGAAAAAGTCCTAGCGGGCGCTCTTAAGGGAGTAAAATAATTCTTTCGGCAACCGTATCGTAGAAAAGAGCCCCTTTTTCAGTCAGCTTGACATGAGCCCTATCATAGGTATAGGTAAGCCACCCTTCCCGATCGAGCTCGTGGAGGAGTTGTTGAGTCGATAAGGGGATGTTCGGAACCGATATTCCGGCCGTTAAACGGAGTCCGACCGCAATTTTTTCATGGAGGCTTGAAAGGGGCGACAGTTTTTCTTCAAAAGCGATAGGAAAAGTTCCCGCAGCAAGACTGTCGTTATATTTATTCATCCGGCAGACGTTTTGAAACCGTTTGCCCTCCCAGTAGCTAAACGCTGACGGACCATACCCCAAGAAGGGACGTCCGGTCCAATAACCCGAGTTGTGCACCGAGATTCGATCGTTGCGAGCAAAAGCGGAAATCTCATACCGTTTGAGACCCGCTTTTTCAAAGCGAGCAATTGCACTACTTAACATAGCGGTAGCGGTTTCTTGATCGGGAAGATGGGGGCGGAGCTCCGGCTCTTTTTTCTTAAACGCGGTATGCGGTTCGAACGTCAGATTATAAAGAGAGAGGTGGGCGATAGGGAGGCTGCAAGCCTTGTCGACGGTCTGTTCCCATCTCTCAAGGGTTTGGTAAGGGAGCTCGTACATCAGATCGATCGCAATATTTTCGATGCCGGCGTTTCGTGTGATTTCAACCGCATCGATTGCCGTTTGAGCGGTATGAGATCTTCCCAGATGTTTTAGCAGCGAGTTATTGAAAGATTGAACCCCGATGCTGACACGATTAATCCCTAGGTCGCGGAGTTTTTTCATCAGTTGGGGCGTTACGTCTTCAGGATTCGTTTCTACAGTCATTTCGGGAGCACCGATCCGCTTTAAAATCGCTTCGATTCCTTCGATAAACAGAGTCGGCGTTCCCCCGCCGAAGTAGAGGGAAACGATCTCTTTATTTTCGATTTGAGGACGATGCATCTCCCATTCTTTGAGCAGCGCCTTTAGAAAGGGATCGTGATTTTTATTTCGGACCACATAAAAGTGGCAGTAGGGACACTTTCGAGTGCAAAAGGGGAAATGGAAATAAAGGGAGGCTTTTACCACGAATCGGCGTCGGGATCTTCGAGGATTCCTCGGCGCCAACGGTTCTTATCGCTAAAGGGATCCTCATCGTCATCGTCGGCGACGGTCGTGGCATCGTCGTCATCCGCTACCGTACCGCTTTCGGTGTCGTATGTCGTTGCCATTTCACTATCCAAACCGGCATCGGTCGATCTTTCGTCGCTACCGATTCCGGGAAGGGTATTGGCTTCTTGATAGGCGGCGCGTTGAGCCGTATTTCGCTTGGGAGCGGAATATTCGTCGCCGTCGCCGTTTTCTTTCATAGCCTGAAGACGGTTTTTTTCCTCTTCGACACGTTTTTTGAGAGCTTCGATTTCCTTGCGGTGTTTTTCTATATCTTTTTTCGGGACGAGACCGAGGTTAAGCCACCGCTCTAAGTCTTGAAGTTCCAGTTCCAGCTTTTTTAGACGTTCACTTTTCATAGCGCAGGAGTGTAGTCGATCTATCCTTTTATGGAAAGAGAGAAATATTGATCCGTGTAAAATTAACGGGGCGACATATTCAATCGATACCGTTCGTATTTCGAACTCCTATCGGGTCGATATCTTATTTTAAGTAGGGGAGCGACGGCGCTCAATCTTTGCAATTTCGTTTCTATCCTTCTAGTTCGATACTTAATTTCTTGAATACTATACTCGGTTTTTTTATCAAAAAAAATGTAATAAAACAGCTATTTTTACGATCGATTGTAGCGCGATTCGTTTACGATTAAACGGCGGAGTTTATTTTTTTATCTCTTTCCGCCGTTGAAGATCGAAAAAACGGGTTTCCTTTGCCACGACATTTCCGAGCGCCAACAGGGCGATAAGATTCGGCAAGGTCATTAGCCCGTTCATAATACTTGCAAAATTCCACACCAAGCATAGGCTCATCATCGATCCCGGAATGACGATTAAGGTGTAGAGCAGGCGAAAGGCTTGATTAAATCTGCAGCCGAATAAATACTCGACATATTTCTCGCCGCAGTATGCCCAACCTAAAATCGTCGAATATCCGAAGGAAATCAGCGCGACGCTCACCACTTCCGAGCCGAAGGGGAGGGCGGAGTCGAAAGCGCGTACCATCATTGCCGAGCCGTTAAATACCTCCTTAGCCCTATCCGCTTGCTCGACGATGCCCGAAACGATGACCACTAACCCGGTAATGGTGCAGACAATCCCTACTGTGAGAAACACGGTGCACATCGATATCAACGCTTGCCGTCCCGGAGAGTCGGTTTTAGCGGCGGCGGCGATGACGGGCGAGCTTCCGAGACCTGCTTCACTGGAAAAAATGCTCCTCGATACCCCGATTTGAACGGCCGTCATGATAGAAGTTCCCATAGCGCCGCCGACGGCAGCCTTTCCGTGAAAGGCCCCTTGAAAAATGATAGAAAAAGCCGCTGGAATTTTATCACTATGGATTCCGAGGATCATCAAACCGCCTAGGATGTAAAAAATAGCCATTGCCGGGACTAAAACCCCGTTGACCTTCCCGATACTTTTAATCCCTTTGACCAACGTGACTCCCACCAGCATCGTCAAGACCGCTCCTCCCCATCGGGGATCGATGTTCCAACCCTCTTCAATCGCTAAGACGATAGAATTCGACTGAACCATATTTCCGAAGGCAATAGCGGTGATCACTCCGAAAACGGCAAAAAGCTTCCCCAGCCGTTTCCGGTTCAACCCCTTTTCGATGTAATACATCGGACCGCCGCACATCTCGCCGTTTTCATCGACGGTTCGGTACTTGATCGCAAGAATCGCTTCGCCGAACTTCGTAGCCATCCCTAAAAGGGCCGCCGTCCACATCCAAAAAAGTGCTCCCGGTCCTCCGATCGCAATGGCGGTGGCGACCCCTGTGATACTTCCGATTCCGATGGTTCCGGAAAGGGCCGTCATCAACGCTTGAAAATGGCTGATATCTCCTTCGGCTTGAGCATCGTGACGGCTGAATGCGAGTCTATGTGCATACCATAGGTAACGAAACTGTATCCCTCGGGTGACGAGGGTCAGATAGATGCCGACGCCCGAAATTAGAATCAGAAGCGGGGGACTCCAGACCCAATTGAAAACGATAGTCGTAAAACTTTCCCACTGATTCATAAGAACTTTCCATCTCATTTCGAACGTCCGAACCCCTCCCGGAAAATGGAGGTCGGGTCGGGATTGCCGAGGCGATTTTACACGACGAACCTTTTAGATGACAGCTCTATCCGGTCGGTTGAAACCTCGGGGCAAAGTTTTTCTTTTTGAGAAAAGAACGAGCTGCTATCAGAAAAAAGAGGGGGGGTTATGGATGAGCGGCAGGACTTTGCAAATCTTGCAAACTTGACCTATATCGAACAGCTCTATTCTCAATACTTAGCCGAGCCTGACGGCGTCGATCGGAGTTGGGAACATTTCTTTGAAGAAATGGGATTGGGTGGGGCTCGAGGACCGACGACGGCAGGCGGTTACGACCCCGAGCTACGCATCTTCCGTCTCATTCAGGCCTATCGGATGTTCGGACATAAGGGTGCGCGGTTTAACCCTATGCTTGAAGCTCCGGTGCCGGTGGAACAGATCGAAGAGCTGAACTTGGAGAGATTGGGATTTAAACAACAAGAGTCCGGTCGATATTTCCCGACGTGCGGCTTTCTAGAAGAAGAAAGAGTCCCCTTAAGCGTTCTTATTCAATCCCTTCAAAGAACCTACTGTAGCAGCGTCGGGCTAGAATATGTGGGTATCCATACCGAAGCATTGGAATCCTTTATCCGGAAAAAGATAGAACCCCACTTTCACTTTCATCTGACACCGGAAGAGAAGCTGGAAATCCTCTATTGCCTCAATCAATCCGAGATCATGGAGTCGTTCATCCAGATGAAGTACCCGGGGCAGAAACGTTTTTCACTGGAAGGGGGAGAAACCTTGATCCCGATGATGACGGCGCTGATTCACGAGGGGTCGATTCGAGGGGTTCGAGAAATCGTCTTAGGGATGGCTCATCGAGGAAGATTGAACGTCCTCGCCAATATCTTGGGAAAGAGCTACGTCGATATTTTTCATCAATTCGAGAGCGCGTATGTTCCCGCTACCGTCGAGGGATCGGGGGATGTGAAGTACCATCAAGGATACTCGGCAACTATTCCGACAAAGTATGGAAAAAATGTCCGTGTTTCCTTGTGCGCTAACCCCTCTCACTTAGAAGCTATCGATTCGGTGGTCGAAGGGAAAACACGGGCTGCACAGGAGTTTAAAGCGGCCGGAAAAACCGATTCGATCGTCGCCGTTCTCATTCATGGGGAAGCGGCGTTTGCCGGACAGGGGGTGGTGTACGAAACCCTTCAACTCTCAAAACTCTCCGGTTATAAAACCGGCGGAACGATCCATATCGTCATCAATAACCAACTGGGATTCACGGCTTCTCCCGACGAAACCAAGTCCACACGGTATTGCACCGATATCGCCAAAGCCTTCGGCGCCCCGATTTTTCACCTGAACGGCGAAGATCCGGAATCGGCCGTTGCCGCAGCGAAACTTGCCCTTGAAATCCGACAAACATTCGGTTGCGATGTTTTCTTGGAACTCAATTGCTATCGAAAATATGGTCACAATGAATCGGACGAGCCTACTTTTACCAATCCCCGGCTTTATAGGCAGATCGAACAAAAGAAAAATGTCCGCCTGCTCTATCGTCGGGCGTTGATCGACCGAGGAACCCTTTCGAAAGAAGAGGCATACCGATTAGAAAAAGGGTTGAAAGACCGCCTTGAACAAGCTCTTGCAGAGACGCGACAAAGAGTCCGGGAAGCAAAAGTGGACAAAAGAGGGGAGAAGAAGCCCGCCCCTTTTTTAGAGCCGGTCGAAACGGCCGTTGCGATGGAAACGCTTATCGAACTGACGCAGCGATTCACCCGTTTGCCGGCCGGGTTTCATCTTCACCCCAAACTGAAGCGGCTACTGACCGATCGTTGTAAAATGATGACGGGCAATCCCGAAGCTCCCGTAGTCGATTGGGGCATGGCGGAACACTTAGCCTATTCCTCTCTTTTGATCCAAAACATCCATGTCCGTCTTTCCGGGCAAGATAGCGGTCGCGGAACCTTTTCTCACCGTCATGCGATTGTAACCGACCAACAAACGGGGGAAAGGTATTATCCCCTGTCTCACTTAAGTCGAGATCAAGCAAGCTTCGATATTTATAATTCTCCGGTTACCGAGTATGCCGTTATGGGGTTTGAATACGGCTATAGCTTAGCCTATCGCGATGCACTGGTGCTATGGGAAGGACAATTCGGCGATTTCGCCAATGGGGCTCAAATCGTCATCGACCAATTTATCGTTGCTGCAGAGCAAAAATGGAACCAGTTTTCCTCTTTAACCCTCCTGCTGCCTCACGGTTACGAAGGACAGGGCGCCGAACATTCCTCGGCACGAATCGAACGGTTCCTCCAACTGGCCGGCAATCACGGTATCGTTATCGTTTATCCTTCGACTCCGGTGCAACTGTTTCATAGTCTCAGACGGCAGGGATTGACCGAAGTTAAAAGACCCCTCATCCTTTTTACCCCTAAAGCTCTACTCAGGTATCCTCCCTCTTTGAGTGCTCCCGAAGAGTTTTCCGCAACAACCTTCCGAACGGTCATCGATGATCCGTCGCAGCCCCGAAATGTGAAAAGGGTGATTCTATGCAGCGGTAAAGTCTATTACGATTTAATCGATCGGCGCCGAGACCCGTCGATCGCAATTATCCGGATTGAACAACTGTATCCTCTCGATGAAGAAAAGATTGAGAAAACGGTCAAAAAATATTCCCTGGCAACGGAGTGTTTTTGGGTACAGGAAGAGCATGAAAATATGGGGGCGTATCTACATATCCGTCCCGTTTTAGAAAAGCTTCTTCCCGAAAAACTGTCGTTGAGGTATGTCGGGAGAAAGAGAAGTGGATCGCCGGCAGCAGGATCCGGCGTCTTGCACCGACAAGAGCTTGCAGAATTCCTCAAAGAGGCTCTTGAATGATAGGATAGCCGGATGAAAGTAGACATAACGGTTCCGCCCGCAGGGGAATCGGTAACGGAAGCAACGGTTGCGACGATCACGGTCGCCGCCGGAACCTTCGTCAACAAAGAGGATGAGATTCTCGAGCTGGAAACGGACAAAGTCAATCAGGTTCTATATGCCCCCGATTCCGGCATTCTCAATCTTACCGTTGCCGTCGATGACGTCGTCAAGCCCGATCAAGTCATCGGCTTCATCGATACCGACCGACAAGGAGCGGCAAAGGTCAACGTCGCTCCGACGACTGCCGAGCCGAAAAAAGGAGAAATACCTCCGGCTCCGTCGCCTGCCCCCTCGACGGGCGAAGGGATTCGTCGCTCCGTCGATGACTATCTAGCCTCCGTCGGCACCGAAAAAAGAGAACTCCCGGTCCCCTCCGCTCCGACCCCGGAAGACAAAGGGGCAGCCGCCGGCAAGGTCGCGCAACGAGGGCAAACGCGGAAGCGACTGTCGGCTTTTCGTCGCACCATTGCCAAACGACTTGTCGCAGCGAAAAATACCGCGGCTATGCTCACCACCTTTAACGAGGTCGATATGTCCGCTATCGTCAAAATTCGAGCCTGCGAGCAAGAGGCGTTCATGAAAAGACATCAGGTGAAGCTTGGGTTGATGTCCTTTTTTGTGAAAGCTTGCTCGCTCGCTTTAAAAGAATTTCCCGCCGTCAATGCCTTCATCGACGGAGACGAAATCGTCTACAACGACGGACTCCATATCGGTATCTCCGTCTCAACGCCCAAAGGGTTGACGGTCCCTGTTTTAAGCGATGCTCAACACCTCTCTTTTGCAGCTATCGAAAGGGGGATTCGAACCTTTGCCCGAAAAGCCCGTGACGGAAAGATTGCGGTCGAAGACCTCCGAGGGGGAACCTTTACCATCACCAATGGAGGAGTCTTCGGTTCGATGCTTTCAACCCCGATCTTAAACCCGCCTCAAAGTGCCATTCTCGGGATGCATAACATTGTAAAACGTCCCGTCGTCATCGACGATAAAATCGAGATCCGCCCCGTGATGTATCTCGCTTTGAGCTACGACCATCGGATGATCGACGGAAAAGAGGCCGTCACCTTCCTTGTCAGGGTGAAAGAGCTCGTTGAAAAGCCCGAACGCCTGTTGTTGGGAGACAGCGATGACCGAGACGTTTGACCTAATCGTCATCGGTGCCGGTCCCGGAGGCTACGTCGCGGCAATACGGGCTGCTCAATTGGGACTGAAAACGGCCTGCATCGAGCGAGAAAAAGTCTTGGGAGGAACCTGTCTCAATATCGGCTGTATTCCTTCCAAATGTCTCCTCGAATCCTCGGAGATGTATGCCGCTATCTTGCGCAGTGGAAAAGCTCACGGCATTCAGGCCGATCCGACGGTCGACTTCTCTCGAATGATGGAGCGAAAAAAGGGGGTGATTCGGGGTTTCAACGGCGGAATCGTCGCCCTGTTCAAAAAGAATCGAGTCACCTCGATTACCGGAACGGCGACCTTTAAAGATCCTCATACCGTCACCGTCGGTGAGACCGATTATGGGGCAAAAAACTTCATCCTGGCAACGGGGTCGGTCCCGACCCCCCTTTCTTTCCTGCCGTTCGATGAACAAACGGTCCTGTCGTCGACAGGTGCTCTGGCCCTCAAGGAAATTCCTAAGAAAATGATCGTTGTCGGTGCCGGGATTATCGGGGTCGAACTCGGCTCCGTCTACTCGCGACTGGGGACGTCCGTCCATTATGTCGAGTATCTCGATAAAATCTGCCCCACCCTCGATGATGCGGTTTCAAAAGCTCTTGAGGACGTCCTGACCGAACAAGGGCTCACCTTCCACCTCTCGTCTAAAGTTACCGGAGCCGAACTGACACGATCGGGGGCGACCCTCTCGATCGAGAAGGGCGAGAAGAGCGAGTCTCTATCGGCCGATAAAATCCTCCTCTCTATCGGCCGTCGTCCCTATACCCGAAACCTCGGACTTGAAGCGATCCGAATCACCCCCGATCAACGGGGTTTTATCCCGATCGATGCCGACTTTCGCACCATCCACCCCCATATCTATGCCGTCGGCGACCTCGTCGACGGTCCGATGCTCGCCCATAAAGCCTCGGAAGAGGGGTATGCCGTCGCAGAGCTCCTCGCCGGCAAAACACCCCGTATCGACTATATCGCGATGCCCGGCGTCGTCTATACCAATCCCGAAGTGGGGGCCGTCGGGTTGACCGAACGAGAAGCCAGAGCCCGAAATATCCCGATCGAGATAGGGAAGTTCTCTTTTCAAGCCAACTCTCGGTCCCGGTGTTTAGGCGATGACTTCGGGTTCGTCAAGCTTATCGCTGATGCTCGGACCCGGACCCTTCTGGGAGCTCATATCATCTCGGCCCATGCCGGCGAGTTGATCGCCGAAGCGACCCTTGCCCTTCGACTGGGGGCTACGCCGCTCGATTTAGCCCGTACCTGTCACGCACATCCGACCCTTGCCGAAGCTCTTAAAGAAGCGGCCCTAGCTCTTGTCGACCGACCGCTCCATTCTTAAATTTTTACGACCCTTTCTTTTGTTGCAGGTTATGTCTGAAGAAGTATCTTTCTCTCCTCTTGGTGGTAAAAAAAACAGGGTGATTTTCTTGATTTTTTCCACTGTTTCCGATTTAATTATCGTTTGAAACCGAAGGATACCTTGTGGCAAGATTGATACTAAGTGACGATGAAGAGGTCGAGCTCGAAGACGGATCGGAGCTCAAAGAGCCTTGTGAAGAGGTCGGAGTTCCCTTTGCCTGTACCGAAGGGGTCTGCGGAACCTGTGTGATCGAAGTCAAGGAAGGGAAGGAAAATCTGTCCGAGATGACGCAGGAGGAGCTCGATTTTCTTGGCGAAACGGAAGATGAAAGGCTTGCCTGTCAATGCAGAATCCGGCAAGGAAAGGTGAGAATTGACTACTAAAGAGCCCGTTTCGAGAAAAATGACCATAGACGAACTATTGGGAAAATTTCCCGAGAAAAGTCAGAGAATCGCACAAGAACTGACCAATGCGGGTCTTCATTGCGTCGGTTGCCAGGCGGCGACCTGGGAAACCCTCGAGGTGGGGATGACGGGTCACGGATTTGATGATGAGGCTATCGAAAACCTTTTACGGCGTCTGAAGGAGGTCATCGAAGAAGAGATCGACCCTTCAACGATCGCTTTGACCGAGACGGCGGCAAAAAAGTTTCGTGAAATCCTCAAGTCCGATAAAAAAGAGGGTTGGGGACTCCGTTTCGGAGATAAGCCCGGCGGATGCGGCGGCTTCGAATATATTCTCGATTTTGCCGAAAAAAAGCTCGATGATGATGAAGTCTTTAACTCTCACGGGGTTGAAATTTATGTATGTCGAAAGATGCTCCATCGACTGATGGGATGTCAAATCGATTACCTGGAAGGGTTGACGGGAGCGGGGTTTAAAGTTACCAACCCCAATGTCAAAGGATCCTGTTCTTGCGGAAACTCTCAGAGTTATTAAATCGGCTAACGTCCTGAATGGAGTTTTAAGCTATTTAAGACAGATCCGTACTTACTCTTATCTTCTAATGTGTCAAAAGCTTCAGTAGCTTTTTTTCTGTTAATGATCTGTTGAATTGCATAGAGCTCATCATCCGCGTATTCACCTGTACCGGCATTTTGCGCCATCTTCCGATAAGCGGTTTCGTAAACTTTTTTATCTAATTCGGATTCTTTAAACTTTTTTCGTGTAAGATCAACTAATTCAAGATAAAGCTCGGCTCTTGTTCTGCTTGAACCTTTTTCTTCTGAAGGGTCGGTCTTGCCGTGCCGTTAGCTTGCGCTTTACTTAATTTCAGAGATGAAGCTGAAGAATTCAAATTGAAGGAACGAGATCTTCTAAGGGAACCGCCCCGGTTATTCTTTTCTTTGTTCGTTACGGATAATAAGCTATTTTTATTCTCGGATAAATTAGCCAATCCCAAATCGAGGGAATGAGATCTGTCCCGGTTCCTCGGTTGTAATTTAGAATCAGAGGACTTGTTTGCGGAAGGAGATTTGTCATCGCTAGATTGCAACAGGTCAACCATCTTTTGCCACACACGGTCGATTTTTATTGTCGTG
>JBCDES010000030.1:0-13787 GCA_039179295.1 Chlamydiota bacterium | reverse complement strand
CAACAAGCCGCTAACGGATAGGGTATAAAAGGCACTTTCAACGGTTGCTTGCAGGTGACATCGTTATTCAACAATAGAGACTTCAAGGCTGACGAGCAAAAGGATTGTAGCTCCTCGGATAAACATAAGGGGCGGGTGAAAGCAACGGTGTCGAGACTTTGCATCGGAGCCAAGTCGGAACCGATTTTGAATCACGGCGTGTCCGATTCCTGTTGGTTTTATGGGTAAACGCAACGATATTAAAGAGTTATTTTATCTCAAGGAAGCTTTACTTTTTCTAAGAGACATTCTATACTCCGGGCTTTGAGTTATTAATTAGAGTAAAAGTGTCATCCGTTAAGAAAAAACGTCGTCTTAAGATTTCAAAGCATAAGCGTAAAAAACGTCGCCGTCGTGATCGTCATAAGAAAAATAAATAATGTGGACTTATCCCGATCGGTTTGATCTGATCATCATCGGTGGCGGTCATGCCGGCTGTGAAGCGGCACATGCGGCTGCCCGGATGGACGGACACGCCCTTCTTCTGACTATGAATCTCGACACCGTTGCGAAGATGAGTTGTAACCCTGCAATCGGGGGAACGGCAAAGGGGCAGATGGTTCGTGAAATCGATGCCCTCGGCGGGATAATGGGGAAAATTGCCGACCGCACGGGGATTCAATTCAGGATGCTCAACGCTTCTAAAGGACCTGCCGTTCGGTCTCCCAGATGTCAATCGGACAAACTTGCCTACCAGACGGAAATGAAGCATATCCTTGAAAACCTCCCGAACTTAGAGCTAAAACAAGGAACCGTTACTTCCCTTGTTATCGAAGGGGGAAAGGTTTGCGGCGTAACGACTCAAGAGGGGATTCGTTACCGAGGAAAGGCGGTGATTCTTTCGGCCGGAACCTTTATGAGAGGGCTTCTTCATATCGGTGAGACCAATTACGGCGGGGGAAGGTCGGGGGATAAGCCTTCCGTCGGTCTTTCAAAATGTTTGGAAGACCTCGGCTTTACATTAGAAAGATTGAAGACGGGAACGCCTTGTCGTGTGAACGGCAATTCGATCGACTTTACCAAAACGGAAGAGCAACCCCCCGAACCGAACGTTTCCTTTTCCTTCGATCCTCAACAAAAGCACCTTCCTCAAGTTTCTTGCTATATAACTTATACCAATGATACGACGAAAAAGATTATCGAAGACAATATCCATCGTTCCCCCCTCTTTTCCGGAAAAATCCGAGGGGTCGGACCCCGTTATTGCCCCTCGATCGAGGATAAAATCGTTCGATTCAAAGACAAAGAAAGACACCAACTGTTCCTCGAACCCGAAGGGCTTTCTACAACTGAAATTTATGTGAACGGAGCGTCTTCTTCCCTCCCCTTTGATGTTCAATTTGCCATGATGCGAACGATTCCGGGACTTGAAAACGTTGAGATCATGCGCCCTGCTTATGCCATTGAATATGACTATGCCGTCAGCGGTCAGATTCGGAGTAGCTTTGAAACAAAAACGGTCGAAGGTCTCTATTTTGCAGGGCAAGTCAACGGAACGACCGGTTATGAAGAAGCGGCTGCACAAGGGTTGATGGCGGCTATCAATGCCCTTTTAAAGATTCGAGGGAAAAAACCCTTTATTCTGAAGCGTTCGGAGAGTTATATCGGTGTGATGGTCGATGACCTTATCGCTAAAAAACTCGACGAACCCTACCGGATGTTCACATCGAGAGCCGAATACCGCCTTCTTCTTAGGCAGGATAATGCCGATCTTCGTCTGAGAGATTATGGCTATCGACTCGGACTAATCGATGACGAGACCTATGCAAAATTTCAAAGGAAAAAAGATACCATCGAATCTGAAAAAAACCGCTTGAAAAAGATCCGTCTGGAGTATGAAGGTAAGTCGACGACTTTAGGGAGACTCCTTTGTCGTCCCGATTTTTCTTATTCGAAATTGATCGATACTTTCCCGGATAAGTCAGAGGATTTCGGTTTTGAAATCAATCATGCAATCGAAGTCGATCTGAAGTTTGCAGGCTACATCGAACGTGAAAAAAAAGAGGCGGCAAAACTCGAAGCGATCGATACACACCCTATTCCTCCCGATCTTAACTACGATCATGTCGTAGGTCTTCGCACCGAAGCGCGAGAAAAACTTAACCGCCACCGTCCCGATAATTTAGGACAAGCCTCGAGAATTTCGGGCGTTTCCCCTGCAGATATATCGATTCTCCTCGTATCACTCAAAAGATGAGGCAATTCAACCTACCTCTAATCTTTGTAAAATTTGTGCAAAAAAGTGTAGCACGGGTGAAAGAAAGAGAGATTTGAGTTTGTAGATAGGTATGTAGGTAAGATATATTGAGAATCGATGAGCATATGACCCCGGAGGGCACTTGGTTTTGAAACCGAAAAAGCTTCCCACCCTTCTTCTCGTAACCTCCCTTCCGCTTGTTCGGGCATTTTTCGAGAGAGCAATCGAGAAGATAGAAGGGTATTCGCTCATCATCGCATCCTCTCGTCCGGAAACTCTTGAATACCTTGATAAAACTTACATCAGCTTTATCGTAATCGATGAAAAAACAGCGAATATCGAACTCCGCTCGTTATGCGAAGAAATCAGACATTTTAAAAGAGATGATTATACCCCGATCTTGATCATTACGAATCATCTGAAGAAATCTTTTACAAGAGATCTTATCAAAGTTGGTGCCACCGATTTTCTTCGAGAACCTCTTGATGAAGATGAGTTTTTGATCCGAATGGAAATGGCGACCGATGTGATGCAAACGCAGTCCAAATTTTCTACTTTGACCACTCATCTCTCTAAACAACAAAAAGGGAGCTCTTCTTTGGAAAAGAGGGCAATCCTCGATGATCGGGCAACCCGGTTAGTAGATGAAGCAGTAGCGAAAAAAACAGCTCTGGCATTGATTCTCTTAGAAATCGATCAATATGGTCGGGTCCTAAAAGCATGCGGTGAAAAAACAGCCCGGACTTTTACGCTCGATTGCGAAAACTGCCTTCGAAAGATCATCCGTTCCCAAGACCTTCTTTATAATCAAAACCGCGGGAAGTTTGCGATTTTTCTCCCCGGAACATCTTGCAAAGGATCGGAGTTGATTGCCGAGAATATTATGGAATACCTTGACGGAGAAATATTTTCCGCCGGCAAGATTCACTTTACGTTGACCGCCTCTATCGGCATCGCGACTCTCGAGCAGACGGGAGACATGAAAAAAAATGATACGATTAATCTTGAACGTCTGATGAAAGCCGTATCGAGCTCTCTAAATCAAGCAAAGGAAAAAACCAATACGATCGTTTCTTATAAGAAAAATCCCGGTGAGCCTCGATGAAAAAATCTCTTTGTTTCATTCTTATATCTTTTTCTTTATATGCTGCGGTTCCGACCGTTTACACCGCTTTTTCGGAAGGGGTCCGAGAAGAGGAAAAAAAAGGCTCGATACAAAATAATCCCTTGCCTGAAACGGCAACAGCCGCCCTTTTAAAGGAAACTTCCGGCAAAGGGATAAAAGAGATGATGATCATCGCTCCCGAAGGAAGAGCGAACGATATTCGGGCAGCGATAAAATTCCTACAACAAAAGGTCCCGACCGATAAACCTATGATTAAATTGACAAACGGTAAAGTCATTACGGGAATTGTGAATGTCGATGTCATGCCCGGAGGCACCCTATTGATTTTTAAAATCAGCGTTTTAAAGGGATTAAAATATCAGATCGAAAAAATTGAAGATATCGACACGATCATAGCAAATGAAATATAAAATCAATCTCCTCCTCTTAAGAAATACCCCAATTTTTGAGCAACTTCAAATGGAAGAAGCTCTTCTACGTTTACACGATGAAAACTGGTGTATTATCAATCAAGGTTCCCCTCTATCGATCGTGATGGGAATTTCAGGAAAACCTGAGGAGTCGGTCGATTTTGAAAAAATGGAGCGAACTCCTATCCCTCTTATTAGAAGATATAGCGGCGGCGGGACCGTAATCGTCGATTCCAATACTCTTTTTGTCTCCTTTATTTTTCAAAAAGATAGCTATGATTTTCCATGCTTTCCCGAACCGATCCTCCGTTGGTCCGCAGGATTTTATAAAGAGGCTCTCTTAATTCCGGGTTTTAGCCTTAGGGAAAATGATTATGTGATTGGGAATTTAAAATGTGGCGGCAATGCCCAGTACATTAAAAAAGAGCGCTTTGTTCATCACACAACATTTATATGGGACTTTGATAACACTTCGATGGAGTATCTCCTTCACCCAAAAAAAACGCCTGTTTATCGTAATGGAAGAACTCATGTCGAATTCCTTTGTAAACTTAAACAGTGTCTCCCTTCAAAAACACATTTTATTTCATCGATCGCCGCAACTCTTTCGAAAAGATTCAATGTGGTTACGACAACTTTAAATCCTTTAATCCCTCTCCTGACCAAGCCTCATAGAAAAACAACGACCCTATTTTCTATTTCTTCTTAAATTTTCCTCCTCCGAGTCTCCGAGATATTCATAAACCCCGGCATCGGATAGATGTCGCAATCGCGCTCTTTTTTGGTCGACTCATCCTTTCTCTGCTCTATTTGCTTCGAAACAACTCTCTCGATTCACTATGTTTCTTTATGCCGTTAACTTTTCTTTAGGGCGGTCCTTGATCTTGATAAGTGTCAAGAGAGAAATCGCAAACCCGATGGGGAAGATCAAAAACATCAGACGAAAATCGGAAGCGGAATAAAACGGCGCTCCATCGACTATCGTTCCGTTCCAACTCCAATCTAACAGTTTTCCCAGCAGGGGTTGAATCAGTGCGGGCAGTCCCATAATGATCACGGCAGCAACGCTCATTGAGGTTCCCGTCAACTCTTTAGGGGTGTTCTCGCCGATTGCCGGATAACCGAGGGTTTGAGCGCTTGTTAAAAAGCCGAGAGCAAAAAATAAGATGGCAAAAAGGTGTGCTCCGGGATGAGAAAGGTAGAGAATGATTCCGAAAAGGATCATCGATGAAATCCCGCCAAAGATCATCAACGGTCGGCGCTTTCTTAACCTATCCGATGCCCAACCGAAGAGAGGGGAGCCCACAATCGTTCCGATACAGATCATGCCGGCAATGAAAGAAGCGGTACCCAGTTCGAGCCCATGAACTTGGGTTAAAAACAGACTACCCCACACCGCACCGATAAGCATCAGCGGAAGGTTCATGAAACAGGTGTAGAGTCCGCAGCAGATATTATGAAAATTTAGAATCGAGCGTTTGACACCTTGGAAAAAGGGAATCGATTCGGTCCGCAGTTGTTTCATTTTTTCGGGAGAATCTTTCACAAAAGTGAAGATAACGGCAAAAAGTCCCACTCCGATCAATGCATCGATAAGGAGAGCTTGTCGCCAACTAAAATACTTAGCAAGAATGGAGAACGGACCTTGAGCGATCACACCGCCGAGCATTCCAACGGTTACCATCAAGCCGATCGAGAAAGCCTGACGCTCTTTTGGAAACCAGCGAGAAATGAGCATCATACAACTGAGAAAACAAAAAGCGTTTCCAATCCCTGAAAAGAAATGACAAATAGAGGCAAACCTTAAGGAGGTCGATTGAGACAGACCCAGAGTTCCCATCAAACAAAAAAGGAGGGCAATTAAGATAACACCTCTTACGGAAAAGCGATCGAGAATTATCCCTGCAGGAAGAAGAAAGATGACATCTGCCCAAAGATAGGTCGAACAGAGGGTTGCAAATTCTGTTCCGCTTAGAGATAAATCCTTAATCAGCATCGGTGATAAGGCATTCATAACATGAAGTTGGAGAAGTTCGTAGGCAAAAAAAAGAGAGGCGGAGCAACAAACGATCCAAGGGAGCATGACTGTTTTAAAAGCTGTCGTTTCCCTTGTTATCCGGTTAAGGGTTGACATGATTTGCTCCGATTAATGCATGTTTTTGGATAGATCCCACTTCTTCCATGTAGTGTTTCATACAGACCGAATCGTAACTTTCGTTGCCTCCGATTTGAACTTGAGAACCTACTTTAACCGGATTTCTTTGACTGTCGACTCTCATATTCATCGTTGCTTTACTACCGCAATGGCAAATTGTTTTGATCTCTACGAGTTCTTCAGCCCACGCAAGAAGGTATTTACTCCCTTCGAATACTTCTCCTAAAAAATCGGAGCGCAGACCGTAACAAAGAACTGCAATATTTAATCGTTTTGTAATCGTGATCGCTTGCGCAACTTGAGCTTTTATTAAAAAATGAGCTTCATCGATTAGGATACAACGGAGATTATCGGTTCGTTCGGTTTTTTCTTCGACAAAATCAACAAGGTTAAAATCTTTATTAAACAAAATAGCTTCTTGTTTCAGACCGATACGTGAATAAATTGCAGGGTCTCCGAAGCGATCATCGAAATTCGGAGCAAAAAGGAGTGTTTCCATGCCACGCTCTTTGTAGTTATAACTTGACTGGAGAAGTGTCGTGCTTTTTCCGGCATTCATCGCTGAGTAGTAGAAGTAAGTCTTTGCCATCACCGATACCTTGGAGTTTTCTCTGAATTTACCGAAATTTAGGGAAAAAATACCACACCCGAACCTATTTTTCTCCTATTTTTATCGGTTTCCTACCACTAAAAGGGTGAAAAAAGGTGTTTTTACTCGCTTTACTTGTTTGTCACAGGTTATTTATCCTTTGCCGTTCCCTCTTTTCCCGGTCTTGAATAGGAGAAGATGGTTGACGTTCGTCGCTCGACTCAGTTCAAATAGGGGTTGTGATCTGAAGCTAAATCTAAAGAGAAAAATATTCGTTCCCTCTCTGTCTGAAGGAGATTTTCCATTTAAACATGAAACCGTGAGCGGGTATGAAAGACTTTTCAAGCAGTTAAAAGAAACGGCAGTCGAGCGAACAACGACCGTCAGTGGAGAAGAAAGAGATGCTTGTTTAAAGATTTCACTATCTTCGGGGTAAGGAAAGGATTTTAGCAACCCTTTTCGGTTCAAAAGATGGTGCTGAAATCATCGCCGCTTCAACTCTAGAGACGGCAACGATTTTTGCGTTAACCGTCGGGAAATCTACAGCACTTTTACCGTGATCTCGGTTGCGGAGTCTCGATACTTTGCCGGAACACGTTCTGAGGGTTGATAAGTAAAATCAAAAAGAGCTAACAACGATCTCGGATCATCGCTCCTTTGAGCTCTTAAAAAATTTTCCAGTTCCGGTTTTTTTATTGGGGATTCATATTTTTTTTTAGCATCGATCAGTGCTTTGTTTTCGAGCTCCACAAACTTTTTTGTTGTTTTTTGTCCAAAAACAACGGAAAGAAAAGCAAGATTTGCGTAGTGATAATTCATGGGAGGGCGATCGCTTTTTTCAAATGTAAACATTTCCTCAAAGGGAGGATAACCCTTTTCTTTAAGATCATAAGAGTGCGTCCCTCTCATCATTTTATAGAACATGTCTTGCATCTTAGGATCACCGAATGTAATCGCATGTAGCGGTTTTGAGGGGCGTTTCTGCCGTTCTTTGATCAAAGCCTTGATCAGATATTCGATGACCCGATCATTTTCATGAAAAAATTCGGCGCTACCGTAAAGCTGCTTGACATATTGAACGGCAACGGTTTCGAGAGAGGGGTATTGATCAGGTTTTACAAGCAAGGAAGAGAGATTTAATTTTCCTTTCTCCCAACCTAATCGGTGTTCTCGAAAGTATTTTTGTCGCTTCTTTTTCAGACCTTTTCTTACCGCAGTTTTTTTATCTTCCTTATTTTTTACCAAGGTTTTTTTATAAGCGATTTTTTCTTTCTCATTTCGCGCTTCTCTTAGCCCTTTGAAGTAGGCGAGGTAAATTTGATTTTCTTTTTTTTGGATCAGGGCTCCTTCGAATTGTGACAGGCTAAAAAGACTTAAAACCATGATGATGATGATAATAAAGGGAAGTAGATTCATACCGCTCCATTTTTTTTATTTTTAAGGGGAATCTCATTACCGGATCGATTAACCCAAAAAGCATAGTCTTCATTCCGATTGAGGGTAATTTTTACAAAAGACGGAGAGAAGTTATAGTTTTCATCCCACGCTGAATAGGTTATCATCCCATGATCGCCGGGTGTTAAAAATTCGAAAGAGAGGTGATTTACCCCGGTTTTTAAGATAATTATTTGTTCAAAAGTTTCCCCTTTTTTTAGTTTAAAGACTAAGTCATTGTTTTCAATACATAGGATTCCTTCGATTCTTCCGCAAAGTGAAGAATTTCTATCGATTCCGTTGTCAAAAGTGACCGATAGTTTAGCTCCGGGGTCATCTTTCGTATAAAAAGGGTTTTTAGAATGTTGTCGATCGGAAGAAATGTGGTTTACAAAAACCCGATCGAGGAATTGTTGGACTTCAACATCAGTTAAAACAGCTTTTTCTATCCGTTTGATCTTTCTTTTCAGATTGACTTGTTGATAAAGTGAAGAAAAAATCAGTCCCAACACCAATGAGATGATCGTAAATCCAAGCATTGTTTCCATTAATATAAAGGAATATTTTTTTTGTTTCATAGAGTAACCGTTAGGCTATATTCGCAATAAACTTAGAAATTTCCTTTTTTTCATCTCCTTTTCCCGGAAGCAAGGAGAGGGTTTTTATAAAGAAAACGGTGTTATTTGACTAAGCCGGTGATCCCGGGTACTGTGTAGGTTCCTTGCCATCGGTAGAGATCTTTTCTTTCTTTTTCATCTAAAAAATTCATAATCAAAATTTTAAGAAAAAGTCTCATCTATCTCGAAGAGTACGTTTCATTTACGGTCGGTATAGCTGGCTTGGGCAGTACTCGGAATGAGGTTTTATAGAATATTTATTGCGAGGAGTCGGCAGGCCGGTTTTATCTCAAGTGCTGAAGAGTGCAAAATATCTTTCATAAGGTTAATGTATAGTAGACCACGGCTATTGTAAACAATAATGTGATAGAGATCGGAGCGTCTCTAGCCACTGAAGCAATCTGTTGCAAACGCCCCAATATCGCTTCATAAATTAAGTCGCCATTACAATGGAGATCTTTTTCAGGTATCAGACCTATATCGAAACCGCTATAACTCCGACTAAGGGGGGAGTAATCTGCGGGTAAGTGTTCCTTTAGCGATTAGTTCGAATTTTTATCTGTTGGCTAAATGTAAAGGGGTCAAGAATTTTCGAGACCGGTTTTTCTTTTGTGGGAAGTAAATCCCAACCATAGACCGAGAAGGATAAAGAATGCGAATGAGAACCAATCATTTAACCAGGCAGGTTTACTCAACGGAACGATGTTTAAAACCGTGAGAAGGGCGACAAGGACCCCCATACAAGCATCTCCCGCAACAAGACCCGAAGAGATTAAAATGCCTCGCTGGATATTTTTTTTATCATCCGAGAAGTATCGGGTAATCAGATTCACGATTCCTCCCACCATAATCGCCGAGTTCAAAGATAGGGGTAGATAGAGACCGATTGCAAAAGGGAGCACCGGAACTTTCATAAAATGGATCATTAATCCGAAGACGATACCGATCATAACCAGGATAACGGGCAGTTCTTGCTGAATAACACCTTTCGCAATAAGAGTCATGAGCACCGCTTGCGGGGCAGGGAGCTTCTCGCTTCCGAAACCGTAGGCATCATTGAGTAAGTAGAGGGTAAAGCCGATGGCGATGGCCGGAAGAATGAGTCCGATGATTTCGGCAACTTGCTGTGAACGGGGTGTTGCTCCCAACAGGAATCCCGTCTTTAAATCTTGAGATGTCGTTCCGGCCATAGCAATCGCAACGTTTGCAACAGCGCCCATTGTGATTGCTGCGATTAAATGGACTTTATCGGTCCATCCCAATCCTAAAAAGACGAGGCAGGTAATGAGGAGGGTGGTAATGGTCATTCCCGAAGCGGGATTTGAAGAGCTTCCGACAAACCCTACGGTAATGGAGGTTACGGCGACGAAGAAAAATCCCAGAATTACAAGAAGGACGATCGTGATGATATTGAGATGAAAACCGGGGATGATCCATAGCCCTAAAATGATCGCAATCGATCCGAGAAGGAGGTAGGACAAGGGGATATCTTTATCCGTCCGTTCGATGTCGTCAGACTTTTGTTGCAATAGATGCAAGAGTTCCCGAAAGCTTTCGATAATCGTTTTCCAGATGACCGGAGCGATTCTAAAGAGGGTGATCAAACCCCCGATTGCAACACCTCCGGCGCCGATATAACGGATATAATCGGACCAAATATCGGTAGCGCTCATCGATTCAATCGGAACCTCGGAAGGGAAAATAGGTGGAGATCCCGAACCGAATTTAGAGATAAGGGGAATTAAAACCCACCATCCTAACGCGCTGCCGGTGAAAAGAACGGTTGAGATTCTCGGACCGATAATGTATCCCACTCCTAAGAGGGCGGGAGTACAATCCATACTGACCAAGGCGTCCTGATATTTTTTTACCGTAAATGAGACGGTTTCATTCCAAAGGTATAGGGCGCTATTTAAAAGTTTATAAACCGCTCCGACAATAATTCCCCAGATCGCCAGAGAGGCATGGGAAGCGCTTTTCTCTCCGGCTTTCAAAATTTCGGCGCAGGCCGTTCCTTCCGGGAAGGGTAGAATTCCATGTTCTTGGACAATGATATAACGACGCATCGGGATCATGAAAAGGATTCCGAGGATCCCTCCGAGAAGAGATAAGGTGAAGATATGGGGTATCGAGGGGGTGGCACCTAGCAAAAAAAGGGAGGGAATGGTAAAGATCACACCCGCTGCGAGCCCTTCTCCTACAGAGGCAACCGTTTGAACGATGTTATTCTCCAAGATCCCTACGCGCCGGAAAAGGGTGCGCAGAATTGCCATTGAGAGGACGGCTGCAGGGATGGATGCCGAAATCGTCATCCCGACTTTTAATCCTAAATAGGCGTTTCCGATGGCAAAGACTAGACTGAGTAGAATCCCCAAGACGATAGCGCGGGTGGAAAATTCTTTTTGTTTTTCAGTCGTCGCTACGAAGGGTTTAAAGCTTTTCAGGGGATCTTTCATGGCTTTTTATTTTTATCACGATTATGCAGATCGGGAGAATTTTCGGCTACTTTTTTTACTAGGAAAACAAATTTGTGGGGTTTTTTTGGGCATAGGTTTTTCTTTGTCGGAAAACAAATCTCACACCAAACCTTTTTGTGTGTTTCACTCTTAGAATGGGGTTTGTAATAGAGGTGGTAATGGGGATAATAGACTGCCTTGACTTCTCCGAGGGAGAGTTCCAATGCTTTAAAAGGCTTCCATAAAGTCGTTCGAGTCGGGATCGAGTCGTAATCGAGTTCTCCGATTTTTTCTTTCAATATTTGATAAAAATAAAGTTCCGCTTGCCTTTCAAGCTCGAGCACTAACAGTTGCTCTTTTTGTTTACGATAGGAATGAATAGAAGAGCCGATTAAAGGGAAAGCGCAGAGTGTGAGAAGGGCAATCGCAATGAATATTTCGATTAAGATAAAAGGTTGCTTTCGTACGAACATGAGCTTATCCGGATCACATCGGTTTTTGTTTGCTTGAATAGCGCTTTGCCTGCAGGTTAAGAGTCTTAACGCACTGCCTGCATCAATCTCGGGTATCTTTCAGGCAAATCCTTCTATCTTCCGATCACGCTGCATATAGCTATATTTATTGCTCGGTTTAATTTCCAGTTGAATAGATTGATTGATTTCTTTAGAGGGGATTAAATCCGTTTAATGGAATCGATATGGACCGTGATATCGATCGAGAAAATTTACCTTTGCATATTGAAGAAACGGAATGTAGCGGCAAGGTTTCAAGCGGTCATCGGTGCTGGTGTCGATAAGGGAGGGGCGGTATGTGAAGGCGATGATTTCTTTTTCTCCTTAAATTTTTGTCATCGGTTGGAAATCTTGATTTTTGCCTTGTAAATTACCCGACAACTTGATCGGGGCAATGAACGATAGCGATCCCTTTTAGGTTAAATTAAGAGAGAGCCCCGAGCTTCACCTCGTTTTCGAAACGGTGCATTATCCGATCTATCGGTGAAGAAATAGACTTTCCGACGCGCTCGCAATCTTTGAACGGGAAATCGAAACGGGAGAAACCCTTGCACGAGCTCTTGTAATGACCGAAGAGAAATTGTCAGTCTTTTACCAGCATCGGTTCGAAATTTAGGTAATCGGCTGCGATAAAAAGGTAGAGAATCCGGTTTTTCCGCCCGAAGAGCGGACATTCTTTTTTTACATTGTGTAGGTGACCGAAAACGGCGACGTCGACCCTAAACCGTTCAAGTATCTTTGATGCTCTGGATTCTTTCAAGTCACCGCCGATAGGGGGGTAATGGGTCATTGCAACGCGATATGACGCTTTAGAATCAAGCTGTTGAAGGCTTAGATGGAGGCGCTTAAGCTCGCGATTATAAATTCTCTCGGTTTCTTTTTCTTGAAGGTTTTTCTCCTGAATAAGAGGATTTTCTAAGAAGTCGATGTATTCACCGAAAGAATATTCACTCGTATCCCAAAGGCGACTTCCTCCGATCGTTACTTCTCCGATCGTGACGGCATTATTATTGATGAAATGAATCGAAGGCGGGAGGGTTTCCGAAAGCTTTTTATTTGAAGGCCACCAATAGTCATGGTTACCTTTCAAAATCACTTTGGTTCCCGGCAGTGCATCGATCCAAAGAAGATCCTTCATTGCATCTTCAAGGTTTATCGCCCAAGAGATATCGCCGGCGATCAAGATAAGATCTGTATTATCAATGACTTTCTTCCAATTTTCTTCGATCCGCTCGATGTAATTTTTCCAAGCGATTCCGAAGAATTCCATACTTTTATCAGAAGCTCCGAAACAAAGGTGTAAATCGGCGATTGCCCATATCTTCATGATAAATCCGATTTGAAATTAAAAAATAATCCCTTTTCTAATCTAATCATAATAGGATATGGAGATGAATGAAAATAACGATAATTTTTTGATTCTTGTTAAGATCTCTTCTGTGCGTCGAATCTACCGGCAAAGTGGATTGATTCCGCTAGGACGGGTGTTATAACGAAACAATCGGCTTAACCTTTCGCGAGCTAATCGCTATAAGCTCTGAGGGTGCGTTCACCTCGATTACACTTCGAGATTAAGTATTCCCGACCTACATCCTATTTTGGTCACGGGAGATTTCACTAGGACTATGATCGGAAAAAATGCTTTATTATTCAATAAAGTAAGTGAACAAATTCTCTATACGGAAGATGTCGAACAGATGTTTGAACGATTTAAACTTTAGTTGAGCCGTTCGCAATTAAAAGATTTGTGAAGCATAGTGATGATTGCACAGTAAAGGCTTATCAAGGGAGGCAATCATGAAAGAGATCGTCCTCGTGGGGATTGGGGGAGCGGTCGGAGCGATTTGTCGTTTTCTCCTTTCAAGAACGATTCAGTCTATTTTTGGCGTCCCATTTCCCTACGGAACTCTTGTCGTGAATGTTTTGGGTTCTTTTTTCGTCACTTTTTTAAGTGAGGTTCTTATCGATCGGTTTGTAGATTGGAACATCGAACTTAGAGCTTTTTTTCTTATCGGTTTGCTAGGAGCGTTCACAACTTTTTCCAGCTTTTCCTATGAAGTGGTTGATTTTTGGAAAAATGGTTGGGGAATCGGACTGATTGTTTATTTTCTTCTTTCCATTATTTTGTGTATTGGAGGAGCTGTTGGCGGACTTTTTATTGGGAGAAAATTATAAGCCTTAGAAAAATTAAACCGAGCAGCATTTCAATGAAGGAATCTAAAGAATCGGATAAATAAAATCTTAAAAAATTT
>JBCDES010000016.1:0-22015 GCA_039179295.1 Chlamydiota bacterium | reverse complement strand
CCGAGAAGCAAGTTTGGAAATGATTCCGAAAATAGAGGTTGAGTGCAATGCCGAGATAAGATGGGCAAACCGAAGTCTCATCGATTTTCTAGAAAATCTTGACGATGTCGATGCCGTTTTTCATAACATGAAGGGTGAGACCGGTTAGAAGTCTGCGGAAAAGTAGGGTTGATTTTTCCTTATCTCGGCTCGTATCGAATCTATTTTTCTAATCAACCGCTCTTGTGTCTCGCCCCTAAAATCGGCTAGATCGAAGTCCGGGCGATATGTCGCTTGAGACCGGCGCCGAGTTTTTTTCTTTTCTTTCTTAGATTAAATGCGGAAACTTCAGCCGTCGGGTTTAAGGTTAGGAATTTTTACTTGTTATCCGATGAGAAGCGGTTTATAGTTTCGCGGGAGTTTTAATCGGTTTTTATTAAAGCGATTCGTCGAATAGCTTTTTTTTACCAAGGAAAAATGATGGAAGATATCGGTTCGGAAGAGATGTTCGCGCAAAGTGTTATCGGCGAAAGTCTTTGCCCCTTCCTCGAGCGGCTGGATCGAGAGGAGAAAACTGCGCAGCAAAAATGGGACGTGATCGAAGCAAAAAAGATTGCAGAGAAGATGGAGGTTGAAGGCGGTTTATGTATGGGTCTTGTAGGAACTGTCGGTCTATTCTTTGGCTGCCGAAAAATGGAAGACAATTTTAACCATTGCCTAGTTGCCGCAATGATTGGAGGAATAGCTTGTTACTTTTTTGCAAGATGTATATATATTCTCCTATCGGATACCTCGGAGCAAATCGTTAAACAAGGGGATCGAGGCTTAAATGAGGAACGCTATGCAAGACTTATGGGTAAGGTGACTAGAATCGATGCAGTTGCTACCGAAACTGCCGGCGATAGCGATAAGTCGCAGCTCGATAGGGTAAAAAAATTCTTTGAATCGACTATCGAAAGGGAAGAACGGGGCATCGATAGTCGGGCGCTTGATCGAGCATGGTTATAGATCAAAATATAAGGGGTGTAGTGATTCCGATCTCTGTCCTCTCGCCGTTCCGACAAAGCCTTCGGCTTTAAAGTTGGGAATTTTCACTTGTTATCCGATGAGAAGCGGTTTACAATCTTGTGGGAATTTTAATCGGTTTTTATTAAAAGGATTCGTCGAATAGCTTTTTTTACCAAGGAAAAATGATGGAAGATATCGGTTCGGAAGAGATGTTCGCTCAAAATGTTATCGGCGAAGGTCTTTGCCCCTTCCTCGAGCGAATGGATCGAGAGGAGAAAATTGCGCAACAAAAATGGGACGTGATCGAAGCAAAAAAGATTGCAGAGAAGATGGGGGTTGAAGGGGGTTTATGTATGGGTCTTGTAGCAGGTGTCGGTACATTCGTCGGCAGCCGAGAGCTGAAAGAAGAATTTGAATATTCCCTAGTTATTGCAATCGTCGTAGGACTGGCTTTTTACTTTTTTGGCAGAAATCTTCTGCCGGACACCTCGGAGCGAATCGTTAAACAAGGGGATCGAGGCTTAAATAAGGAGCGCTATGCAAGGCTTATGGGTAAGGTGACTAGAATTAGCGATGCGGTTGCTACCGAAACTGCCGGCGATAGCGATAAGCTGCAGTTCGATAGGGCAAAAAGCTTTTTTGAATCTACTATCAGAAAGCAAGAACGATGTGTGGGTAGATAGGCTTCTAATAACAGCGGGAAAATAGGGAGGTACCTCTGAAAAAAAGAGCGAGTGTCGTTTCATCTTTAACCACTGCCGCTTCACGGCTTAAAAAGTAAAGGGAGGTTTATATGTCGGTAAACCCGGCAGAGTCGCGACAAAACGACTCTCACTACCCCGATCTCGGGCTAGTTCCCAAGGAAGAAAAAAAGAGAGCCTACGGGCTATACGGGCGTGTTAAGGTTTGTGCAAATTCTTGTAAAAATTCAATGAAAGATTCCTGCTTTAATATACTCGGCAAAATGAAAAGGTATGGAAATAATCTTGTCAATTCTTGCAATAGAATGTTTTTTATCGCTAAGCTTAAAACAAGAGTGAGCTTGCTTCTTATTCAACAGCCTTCTTTTTCCGGTTTGTTAAAAGCTAGACGAGAGATAGTCGAGGCTTGCACGACCCCTCAGGGCAAGGAAAACCTTGAAACCCTAAAAAGCCTTATCAAGAGTATAGACACCACTATGCAAAGAGAAATATTTAAAAGAATAGGGGTGGCAATCGAGATAATAATCAAAGGGGTCGGGGTATATATACTCGCAATCGTTGTCGCTAAAGTATATCGGAAAACTTGCGGCAAGAGCTGTGAAGCTCGACTATCTTTACCGATGGGAGAAAAAGGACCGATCGATGTTGGGTAACACCCTCGTTTAACCCTGCGCTTGTCCGATCTTTTACCGGCAGTCACAACATCTAACCGAAGGGATTAGAAAAACAAAAAGGGAAAATCGATCGAACGCGACCTTTGACGATGACCGGAATCGCCGTAGCCCTTGTATCTTTCATCAGGAATCGGCTAGGTGCCGATCCGAACGAAAACGATAAAACGGCGGATCGGACGAATGAGGGCAAGCGATGGCGGTCATGATTCCGCCCAAGAAAAATAGAGAGCCGTAGCGTCGATGCGCTCGAGACCTCCATCGACTTGACCGGACGGCTTGTTAAAAATATCTTCCTCCGTTCAAAGCTCTTACAGGTTATAATTTGAAGAAATTACCCGTTAGAATAGGGGGTCGATTGGGATTCGATGCCGTTATTGGGGTAGCCGTCATTGCTATAAGGGTTTTGTCCTTGATCTTGTTGTCCTTCCGTTCCGCTTCCGTCGGGTTGCGATT
Source organism: Chlamydiota bacterium (assembly GCA_039179295.1). Classification (GTDB taxonomy): domain Bacteria; phylum Chlamydiota; class Chlamydiia; order Chlamydiales; family Simkaniaceae; genus Neptunichlamydia. The sequence goes on along the minus strand of JBCDES010000016.1, from coordinate 19,200 downwards.
TATCTTGACGCGCATCGTTCATGACCGCTTCGACCGCTTCATCGGGTGTAATGATTTTGTTTTGTCCCGTGAGATTTTGAATATCCGGAGAGGCAAGTGTCATCGCTCTTAACCGTTGAGAGACGGAAAAGTGGCGGCAAAACATCGTCCGATGCATATCGCTGAGCTGGGCGGCAAATTGTTTTTCCTGCTCGGACAGATGAGAACAATCTGAGCCGACCGATGTTTGAGGAGCGGACGGTTGTGTCGATTGTTGCCTATCGGCTTGATAGTCGGTCGAACCGTTTGCGGCGTAGGAGAGGGTTGCGATTCCCATGAACAATAATAGTGTCTTCATGACCTTGTACTCCTTGGTATATCTTTACCCTTAGCACAACTTTTTTGATAATAAAAGAAAATTTTAATATAGCTACCATAATAGAGCTCGATCGATTTGGAATCGGGTCGATTTAGGCAAGATATTTTTGATGAACGTTGTCTTCTTAAGATTGTGACTTTATCGAGCGGGCAACGGTTGCGATTTTAAGGAACGGCGCAGCATCGGGAATATCGGGAGAAAATAGCCCGATCGCAAACCGGTCCGGCTCGAGTCGGAAAGACCGTTGGAATATAGCGACTGTAAAAAATATGCCGATGTTATCCAGATCGAAAGGGTTAGAGACGTTTCGATGCAGCTGCTGCAAATACCGCCCCTAGCCGCAGCCTTAATGGAGCGCTTGGCATCGTGAAAGGGTGCATCGACCGAGAGATGGATCAGCTATTCTTTGAACTGCGCCGAGGGGCTCTCTCTTTACCTTCAAAGAAGGGGCCTCTCAAGAAAAGCTCGCCCAAAAACGGGCTGACTTTTTACAATCGTCCTCGCAAGTCGGTTACGATCGGTCTATAGCGGTTTCGATTGACGAGTTTATGGATAACGAACCGGGCTACGGTCGGTATTAAGCTCTGCAGCTCGAAGGGGGCTAACCGCGGCTTTCTTCGAGTAGGAGACGAAGGTGTCGAAAGGAGTTAGTCGAGCTTAAGGATGCAATTTTAAACGGTAAACCGGTTGAGTTAGATCATGGTGATCAAAGCGATTCTTTTAATGAGCGGCAATGGAGAGCGTTTCGGAAGCTCGACCCCTAAACAGTTTCTCAACCTCTCGGGGAAAAAGATCTATCTCCATACGGTGGAAACCTTTCTCTCTTTTCAAGAATTCGAGCAGCTGCTCCTCATATGCCATCGGGACTATAGCGATCGGGTAAAAGAAGAGGTTTCAGACCCTCGGATTCGAATCATAGAGGGGGGAAGAACACGTCAAGATTCCTCGTATCGCGGTCTTCTCGCTTGCGGAACCGGAACCACTCATGTCGTTATCCATGATGTGGTACGCCCGTTCGTCTCTCAGTGCATGATCCGACAAAGCCTCGATGCTCTTAAAAAATATGACGCCGTCGATACTTGCATCGCTTCAACCGATACCGTTGTCCATGCGGAAATTTTCGATACCGTCACTTCGATCCCCGATCGGGCGAAATATTTACGAGGGCAAACCCCTCAGAGCTTTTCTTATCCCCTTATTTTGGAAGCACACGAAAAAGCGACCGACCGAAATGCCTCGGATGATTGCCGTTTGATTCTCAATCTTAAAAAACCGGTACATATCGTTCCCGGCTCCGAGGATAACATTAAAATCACCAACGAACTCGATCTATTCGTTGCCGAACAACTGATGCGCCGAAAAAACAAACCCTCTTCTAAAGAAACCCTCTCCTTACGCGGGAAAACCTTTGCGATTACCGGGGGAACCGGAGGGATCGGATCGGCGCTCGTAACGCTTCTCAAGCAAGAAGGGGCCGACCCTTTAATCCTTTCGAAGTCTTCCCCGTCTTATCCCATCGATCTGACGGATTATGATGCAACGGAAACCCTCTTCAAACGGTTAGGTCCGATCGACGGGCTCATCAACTGCGTAGGCTACCTTTCTCTAAAGCCTTTTCATACCCTCTCTTCCGAGGAAATCGATCACCTGGTTCGAACGAATCTCCATACGCTCCTCTATAGTTGTCATGCGGCTCATATCAAACCCGGCGGCCATATTATCAACCTCTCTTCTTCTTCTTTTTCAAGAGGGCGGAAATCCTATACCCTCTATTCGAGTGCAAAAGCGGCGATTGTAAACTTTACACAAGGCTTGGCAGAAGAGCGCCCGGATCTCCATATCAATACCATTGTCCCTCAAAGAACCGCCACTCCGATGCGACGAGTAAACTTTCCGACTGAAAAGAGCTCTTCTCTCCTTTCATCGATCGAGGTTGCAACGGAAATCCTTTCCCTTCTCAAACAGACGGGAACGACGGCAGCTCTTCTCGAGGTGCGCAAGAAATAGCGACTTTTAGGAGAGGAACGTTCGATAAAATCTAATCGATGAGGAAATATAAGGAGCTAAACGGCGAGGAAAAGATCGGGATAAAGTAGCCCGATTGTCGACCGATTCGGATAGACGATGAATGTAGAAAAAAAACGTCTCTTGGAAAATCAAAAGCGGCTGAAGTATTGGAAACGTTGGGGACCGTTTCTTGCCGAAAGGCAGTGGGGAACCGTGCGCGAAGATTATAGCCCGGATAAAAAAACTTGGGATTATTTTCCCTATGAACTGGCGCTGGAAAGAGCCTATCGTTGGGGTGAAGACGGCATTGCAGGGATTTGTGACAGCCATGCGCGTCTTTGTTTCGCTTTGAGTTTTTGGAATGAACAAGATCCCTTTATCAAGGAAAGAATCTTCGGTCTTTCCAATCCGGAAGGGAATCATGGAGAAGATGTCAAGGAGTATTACTATTATCTCGATAATACCCCAACCCATACCTATATGAAGTATCTCTATAAGTATCCCCAAGCGGCTTTCCCTTACGACGGACTGCGAAAGGTCAATGCAAAGCGTAGCCAACGGGAAGGGGAATATGAGTTAATCGACACGGGGATTTTCGATCATGATCGTTACTATGATATTTTCATTGAATACGGAAAGAAAACTCCCGACGATATTGCGATTCGGATCACGATTCACAATCGAGGCAATGAAGAGAAAACGCTCCATCTTCTCCCCACATTTTGGGCACGCAATCTCTGGTTTAAAGATGGGGTCGAAAAACCGGAGTTTTCGGCAGTCAATGATCGGAAAGCGATTAAAGTGGAGCATCATCGATTGGGAACCCGGTACCTACACGGAGAGGAGGGAGGCGAGCTTCTGTTTACTGAAAATGAAACGAAAGGGGAGGGGCCCTACGCCAAAGACGGGATCAATGACTACCTTGTTCACGGAAAAAAAGAAGCGGTCAATCCCGAGCAAAGGGGGACAAAGAGCGCTTTTCACTACACCCTTAAAATACCTCCCGCCGACAAGAAGGAGATCCGCCTCCGTTTCACAAAAGATGATGCGACCTCGTTAAAAGAGGTTGGAAAAATCCTCAGAGCCCGCTGGCGCGAAGCGGAAGAGTTTTACGGAGAAATTCTCCCCGCCGATTTGAATGGGGAACATCGGATGATAGCCAGGCAAGCCTATGCCGGTCTTTTGTGGAATAAAATGTATTACAACCTAGCCGTTCCGGAATGGCTGCAAGGAAATAGAGGATTTAATCCCCCTCTTCCTCCTCACGACCCCGCCGTTGCTCGAAATAGCGATTGGCTTCATCTTTATTCCGACGATATCGTTTCGACACCCGATAAGTGGGAATTCAACATGTTTTTTTCATGGGATACCGCTTTCCATGCTTTTCCTCTAGCTACTCTCGATGCAGATTATGCAAAACATCATCTGACTCTTCTGACACAAGAGTGGTATATGCATCCCAACGGAATGCTCCCCGCTTATGAATGGAATTTTAATGATGTCAATCCCCCCGTTCATGCCTGGGCAACCTGGCGTGTCTTTAAAATCGATGAAAAGGTCAACGGCTCTCAAGACCGGATCTTTTTGGAAACGGTTTTTCAAAAACTTTTATTGAACTTCACCTGGTGGGTGAATCGAAAAGATAGTGGGGGAAAGAACATTTTTCAGGGCGGGTTTTTAGGGCTCGATAATATCGGTATTTTTAATCAAAACTCTCAATTGCCGGCAGGATCGACCCTTTATAAGGCTGATGCTACGGGTTGGATGGGGATGTTTACCCTCAACATGCTCACGATTGCTTTTGAGCTTGCTCAAGAAAATCGCGCTTATGAAAATATGGCGAACAAGTTCTATAACCATTTCCTTTTGATTGCCGATGCGATCAATCACAAAAATCTCCGTTCCAAACCGTTATGGAATCAAGAGGAGGGTTTTTATTATCATGTCCTAAGCAGAGACGATGGGACCGAGTATCCTTTGAAAGTCCGTTCCCTTGTGGGACTGATCCCCCTTCTCGCCGTTTCGACAATCGAACCGGAAGCCCTCGATAGATTTCATCTCTTTAAACAAAAGATGGATTGGTTTTTACATCATCGACGCGATCTTTGCGACGGGGTTGCTTGTATGGAAACGCCGGGGCAACGGGGTCGACGGATTCTTTCGATTGTCGATCGAGAAAAACTGGTGAAACTTCTTAAGGTGATGCTGGACGAGGACGAGTTCTTAAGTCCTTACGGGATTCGTTCCGTTTCAAAATATCATCGAGAGCATCCCTTTAAACTCGAGCTCGAAGGGAAAACGTTTTGCGTCGACTACGAACCCGGAGAGTCCGGGAGCCGTTTCTTCGGGGGAAATTCGAATTGGAGAGGACCGATTTGGTTTCCGATCAACGTTCTTTTAATCGAAGCTCTTCAACAGTATCACCATTACTATGGAGATACGTTAAAAGTGGAATTTCCAACGGGTTCGGGCAATCAAACGAACCTGTGGAATGTTGCCGTCGAACTTTCCAAGCGCCTTATCAAAATCTTTGAAAAGGATGAACGAGGGGAGCGCCCGGTTTTCGGACGGCGTCCCAAGTTCCAATCCGATCCCCATTTTCAAGATTACATTCTGTTCCACGAGTATTTTCACGGATGTTCCGGTCAAGGACTCGGTGCCAATCACCAAATGGGGTGGACCGCAACCGTTGCTAAGTTGATCAAACAACTCGGCGACTACGACCGTATTTAAGTCGAGCTACCACCCTTTTTTCTTAAATAGGTCTTCGAAGCTGACGTTGCCGTCGGTTAACTCAACGATTTTTTGAGCGGTTTTCCCTGAAGGGAGACTTGTCCTATTCAGAATTTTATGAAAATGCGATTCGGTAATCCCTAAATCCTTTGCGAAACCTCTTTTGGTGATATGTTGTTTTTCTAGGTATTCCTTCAAATTCATGCTTTCATGATAAGAAAAAATGTTATTTTATCACAAGTTGCGCATAAAATGATTTATTAAAATGTTATTAAATGAAAAGTTTCTGTATTCCGAGCGGAAATCGATCGATCGAAAAAGCCGAACCCAAGCAAAGACGGAGTTTCCTGATGTGCGAGCCGGAACTAGCGGATGAGTTATTCAAAAAATTGCAAAGAAAGTTGCATTTGATCAGGAATTTTGCACAACTGGGAACGGAATGTATCGATCACGGACTGACAATTGCCGCTCTTATGGATGTTCCTCTTACCTCCGGCTGGATTGAGTTCGATAAAAATGGCGGAATTTTTCGAGGAAACCTCAATGTGCATGTGAAAAAAGTGATGATCAAATCAAGATTCAAAGAGTATATCCAAGAAGAAGATTTTGGGCTCTATTCTCATAAGCCGTTTGATATTCGAAAGCTTGAAGAGCTGATCACGGAAGCGGTGAAAGAATCGATAGCAAGTATCTGATATCGGGTTACAAGCCTGTTGCTAAAGCGGTTCGACGATCGCTCCCTTTTCATCTATCCTTTGCCCTACTTTAACATAGTCGTCGAGAGCGACATCGAGAAACCGTTGCTCTTGGGGGTCAAAGTAGTTGTTGCCGAACCTCTCTTTTTCTACTCTCCATCTCGCTCCGAATTGTTTCGAGCTCCCCTTCACCGGTAAAAAAGGGGAAATTTTTTTAGCCCCTTTATTTTTTATAATGAGGGGTTTTGCCGTTTAAATTTTCTTGATTGAATCTGGGGATTGAACGTCCCTTACTTATGCAAGACACGATATTTTTTCTTGATCGCTTCTTTCCGTTTTATGGAAGCCAAAGAGTATTTTTTACTCGAAACGACCGATTTCGGATAGGAGCGCATCTTCTCTATCGTTATGTCGGGGAAAAACTCCGACAGAATTGCCGGCGCTTCATCCCCCCGTTCGGCCATTTGACCTGCACTATAAAGGCATAGACCGACGCCGTTTCCTTGTCCGTAGCCCTCAAAGAGGGCGATATTTCCTTTAATGCTGACGTTGAAGTCGTTGCTTTTCAACCGGTCTTTCCCTAGCTTTTCTTGAAGGGTTGCAAAAGCTAAATTTTCGGTGTGAGATCCGTCATGGAGGCGCGTTGCATAGACTTTTCCGGATAGATGGTCGATAAACAGGTCGATTCCGGTGATTCGATTCGTCTTGACAACCTTTGCCAATTCTTGAGTATCGACTGTCAGAGACCAATGAGAATCTTGACGATTTTTAATCGCAAATTTCGACTCGACCCCTTTAGGTGTTGTAGCCTTTTTTCTAAAAATAGAGGGGTAACTCGCCGTTTTCCCTCCGCAATTCTCTGTCCAAGAGCCGGGAAAGGGTTTGTCTTCATAGGTCATCACAAGGTATTTCGTACGCTCGACCGCTCGATCGATGGCGAGGTTCCGGAAGATGAGGGCGTTGCCGTGATAACCGGCTTCTTCCTTATTGATGTGCCAAAAAGCGTCATCGTTCAAGAGAGCTTTGTAATAAGTGTCGGTTCGGGCGATGATTGCAATCGCATCTAGGACGTTAGGGGGAAGGGTTGAGGGGACGGCTTCATGGAGAACGGTTTTAATATAGGTCTCGACATCCACTTCATTGATGATGCTTAATCCATTGCCGATATTATAAACCTCAATAGCTCCGCGATACTGGACGCCGTTGACCAAAAAGGCGGTTTCCGGACCGGTGGGAACGAATTGAAGTTGGTAAATTCCTAAAAAGTTTTCACCCCATTTAATCCCTTCTTCATGAGGGTAAAGGTAAAAACGTTTGTCCCGTTTGCCCGAACCTTCTTTTTTTCCGTTTTCCGGATTGTAGATCGCGTAAGGTCCTTTTGCTTCGAGTAGAATTCCTTCGGCTTCTTGTTGTAAAAGAAGTCTGACGGTTGCCGGTTTTTCACCGTTCACAGCTTCCTGGGCAGTCTTTTCTTTGGTAAAAGCAAGCAGAGGCAGACAGAATAAAAATAAAAGAACCCTAGCTTTCATCGCGCATTTCTCCGGAGACTCGAGTCGGCGCCGTTGAGCGTCCCAGATGTCGATAGGCCAGTTTGGTTACCTCTCTTCCTCGCTGGGTGCGCTTGATAAAGCCCTGCATGATCAGGAACGGTTCGTGCACCTCTTCAAGGGTTGACGATTCCTCTCCCAGGGCGATAGCTAGCGTGTCGATTCCGACGGGACCCCCTTCGTGGTGGTCGATCATATGTTCCAGCATCCGTTTATCCATTATGTCAAGACCGAGGAAGTCGATATCTAACATTTCGAGGGCGGTACGTGTCGTAATTCTATCGAATTTATTGTCGCTGCGCATCTGGGCGTAATCGCGGACCCATTTTAAGAGGTTATTGGCGGTTCGCGGCGTTCCTCGAGAGCGTTTAGCGATCTCCAAGGTCGACTCGTCATCGACTTCTACACTTAGGATTGCAGAGGAACGGACGAGGATATCGGCTAAAAAATCCGAGGAATAGTAGTCGAGGCGGCAGGTAAGTCCGAACCGAGATCTGAGGGGAGCGCTGAGCTGTCCGGTTCGAGTTGTGGCTCCTACGAGCGTAAAGGGGTTGAGCGGGACTCGAACGCTTTTCGCTTGCGAGCCGGAGTCCACCGTCAGATCGAGTTTAAAATCTTCCATAGCGGGGTAGAGATATTCTTCAACCGTTCGTTTGAGACGGTGGATTTCATCGATGAAGAGGATATCTCCCCTTTTTAATCTGGTTAGAATTCCCACGAGATCGGCCGGTTTTTCAATAGCCGGACCGGAGGTCATGATCAGATCGGTTCCCATCTCGTTTTCCAGGATATGAGCCAGGGTCGTTTTACCCAATCCCGGCGGTCCGTGAAAGAGGGCATGACCGAGGGCTTCATCGCGCTTTTTTGCTGCGCCGATAAAGACTTTGAGTTTTTCGATAGTGGCAGACTGCCCGATGAATTCGTCCAAGCGGTTTGGGCGGAGTATGCACTCCAGTTTGGTGTCTTTTTTTTCCCAGGAGGATTGTACAAACGGGGGTTTTGTCATTGTTCAACCGCTTTTTTACTCGATTATGGACATTGCGGTTCGAAAATTACGCCGTATGCCCATAAGAAAATAGTAGCAAGAAAAGGATTTCAAGCGCTATATCTAATCTCAAAGAACCTCACTTTTTTGTTTAGGTAAATGAGCGGGGTAAAAATAAACCTTCTTGAAAGGGGTCATCCATAGATATTTAGAATTGATGGGGCAAAATGAGTCTACGATCGGATCGACCGATTCGAAAAACGGCACCGGAACGGCGGCGGATCGAACCCTCGGTCGATATTGAAGGGGATGTCATTACCCGTCCCAATTCTTTTGCTCCGGCAAATACCGTCGAATCGTTCCGGATTCCCAGAAGGCGGTTAACGGTTCGTTTAGGAAAATCGACCGGTGCGAGATCCGGTATCGTCGTCGATGTCACCCCTTTCGAACCGGAATGGGACGGCGATGTAACGATCGAGGTCTCGAATACGGCTTCGCTTCCCGCTAAAATCGGTGTAAATAGAGGAACAGCTCGGGCTTTTTTCTTCGAAGCCGAAGAGGTTTGCGAAGTCTCCCATACCGATCGGAGGGGAAAGTATGGGAAGCAAACCGGGACTGCCCTTTCGATACTGTAATGAAGCGTTGCTCGGTTCGGATTTTTTTAAAAAACTGGTGGGTGGTTACTTTTATCTCGATGGCTTGCGGGCTTTATCTCCAAGCGATCCATAAAAAAAATTGTCTGGTCAAGGCGTTGCAAGAAAGAATCGATCATTTATCTCAGGCGAAAAGAAAAGAAGAGGAAAAAAAGGAGCGACTTACTCTACGTATCCGAAGTCAAGAAGATCCCGAGTGGTTGGAACTGGTACTGAAAGAAAAGCTTGGGGTGACCGCTGAAGGAGAGTTGAAGGTAGTGTTCGAATGAGTCTTTCCTTCCTACTGCTCATCCTTGTCGTTTTAATCTTCGGTTCCGGGTTTTTATCGGCATCCGAAACGGCTCTTTTTTCTCTTTCTTCGATGAAAATTCGCGCTTATCGCCATGATCTCGATCAGAGGGGGCGGTTAATAGCACGTCTTCTTGCAGAGCCGAGAAAGCTCCTCGTGACGATTCTGATGGTGAATGTTTGCGTCAATATTTTAGTACAAAATGTCGTTTCGGGGATTTTCGGAACTTTCTCAAGTTGGACTCTTAAAGTGGGCGTTCCCTTCCTTTTAACCTTGATCTTCGGCGAAGTGATTCCCAAGTCCGTCGCCTATCCGAAAAATACCTTTGTCGCCTATCATTCCGCCCCTATTCTCAAGAGAATCGAATGGCTTGTGAAACCGTTTCGCGACGGGATTACTTCGATCACATCGGGAATTTCTAAGTTTTTCTTTTTTTATCTAAGAAAAGAAAAAGAGATCGGGATCGAAGAGCTGAAGTTGGCCCTGCGGACATCCCAAGAAAAGGGAGCCGTGTCGACCGAAGAGGCGCAACTTGTCAGAGGATACCTCAACTTAGAACAAGACTTGGTCAAAGAGTTGATGTGTCCTAGGAATGAAATCCTTTTTTTCGATATCAACGAGCCCCTTTCGACACTGGTTCGCCTGTTTGTGGATGAAGAGTGTACACGGGTACCCGTTTGTAACGGCGATTTAGAAAATATTTTGGGAATCATGACGGCGGGAAGCTTTTTTCTCCACCGCGACCATTTTCAATTGCCCCGAGACATGATCCCTTTTTTACGGAAAGCCCACTTTGTTCCGGAGTCGATGGTCAGTCGCGTTCTTCTAAAATATTTTTATGAGCATGAAGAGACGATTGTCGTCGTTGTGGATGAATACGGCTCCGTTTCGGGGCTGATCGCTTTAGAGGATCTTGTCGAAACCGTTATCGGGCAGATTGCCGATAGAAGAGATACGGGCGGTCATTATACGCAGCCGTCGAAAGATATCGTGATCGCAAGCGGAAAGCTTGAATTGATTGAATTTGAAGAGATTTTCGATTATCATTTGGGAAGTCCCAATAATATGGCTACCATCGGCGGGTGGTTGACGGAGCTTTTAGGGGATATCCCTAAAAATGGAACGAAGGTGGAAAGCAACGGCTTTTTATTCCATGTTTTAGCCTCGGACGTGGACCGTGTTTGTCGCGTTTATATCCGTCGCCTTCGGGTAAGAAAGAGAAAAATCGATGGATAATCGGATCTTTTTTCTCCTCCTCATCTTCATTTCATTGATCATACAGGGTTTTTATTCGATGCTTGAGATGGCTTGCGTTTCCTTCAACCGGGTCCGCTTGCAATTTTATGTCAGTCAAGGTTATCGACGGGCTAAGTGGTTGAGCTTGCTATTAAGCAATCCCGCACACCTCTTCGGTACGACACTGATCGGGGTGAACGGTGCGATGCAATTCGGATCGGAATGTGCGCGCCGTTTTTACTCGACCCTTGAGCTCAGTCCCGATTGGGCGCCGATCACTCAGGTCTTAATCGTCCTTATCTTTGCCGAACTGGCTCCGATGTTTGCCGCTCGTCGCTATGCGGAAAATGTTGTCATGCTCGGCATTCCGATCATTTACCTCACCTCATTCATCTTAAGACCGGTCATTATCATCCTCGATCGGCTCTGCTGCTTTATAAATTTCCTCTTCGGTGTCAAAAACCGCTCCGGACTTTATTTAACCCGTGAGGAGCTTCAAAAAGCTATTGAAGAGAGGGACGATTTTCCTAAAGAGCGACTCGATCCGATCTTGGTGAATATCTTTGCCTTAAAGAATAAGACGGCAAAAGATTTGATGGATTCCATAGGGGAGATGAAATCTATCGCCTCTGAAAATACGGTAGGAGATTTAAAAGCTCTCCTCGCATTGCAAGCCCTTCCTTTTATCCCCGTTTATCACAAAAGGCTTCAAAACGTCGTCGCGGTTGCTTTTCCGAGAGACCTGCTCCGTCTTCCCGACGATACTCGCCTTAGAGACTATTGTCGCCCTCCTTGGTTCATTACCGAGAAGAACTCCGTCCTTGAAATTATCAAGGAATTCCGTCGCAATAATCAGAGTTTGGCGATCGTTCTCAATCATCAAGGACAAGCCATCGGCACACTGACACTCGATGCCGTGGTCGACGAAATTTTCGGTCAGCGTGACGATTGGATGTCCTCCGAAGGATCCGCTCTTGAGAAAAGGAAGGTCTTTGTCGATCGCTCCTTGCCGGGAAATACCCTTGTTTCCGAGGTGAATCGGTGGTTTTCCATCGAAATTCCTTGTCAGCGGCAGATGACCCTTGAAGATTTGATGGAACGGCACCTAGGTCATCGTCCCGATCGCGGCGATGTGGTACGCATCGATCATTATGAGCTTTCTGTGGAAAATATCTCCCTAATTGCCGGTCGCACCCTTCTGATCCGGTCCGTTTTGTAGGACGGCGAAAAACATCGACTCGTTTCATCACAGCGCCGGCGGGAGATGATGGAAGAAAGTCGTGATTCAATCGAAGAGGGTTGTGAGAGAGGGAAAATAACGGAGTGAATTTTTCGGAACCTCCGCCATTTGCGGATGATCCGAAGGGCAGACCAGGACCGGGGTGATCGCCGCACCTTCCAGTGCTCGAATCCCACGAAGGGTATCCTCAAAACCGAGCATTTTTTCCGATTGTCCCAGAAGCTCGGCGGCTTTAAGGTAAGCATCCGGCGCAGGCTTGGGGTTGCGGTAGTTTTCCCGCGTGATCCAGTGAGGGATACGATCGAGGTCGGGAATTTTTTCACGAATCATTTCGGTTTGTTTCTCCGTTGAATGGGTCACCACGGCATGGGGGATTTTTCCTTTCCGGACGGTTTCGAGAATCATCGAAGCGCCGGGCATTAAATCCGGGCTTTCGGCTTTTAAAAGTTTCGCATACTCGTTTTTCTTTTCATTGTAGAGGGTTTCCCAGGTTTTGGAGCTGACGAGGGAAGGAGCGTGCGAGGCGATCAGTTCATACAGACCTTCCGCGCTGTTGTGGGCTGCTGCAGCAAATGAGGGGAAATCCCAGGGAAAGGAAACGCCGTTTCCGTGAAGCATTTCTCGATAGGCCTTGAAGTGGAGGTGCTCGGTGTTGACAAGAAGTCCGTCGAGATCGAAAAAAATAGGGGAGTAGTCGAATATCCAACTCATAATAAGAGGATTGCATAAAGAGGAATAAAAGAAAAGGGGGTCGGAAAAAAGAGATATGTGACGAGCTTTTCAATCTATATGTCTTGAAAATATTTCGAGGTAGAGACGGGTCGGGTCTTGACCGATAGAAAAAATAAAAAAGGGCGCCTTTTAAGTTAAGCGCCCCTTGTCGTTTACTTTTCCTCGTCGTCGAGGATTTCCACTTCGGCATCTTCGATATCGACCTTTTCTCCCTGTTGCTTGGGTTTCTCCCCGGGAGCGGCACCTCCCGTTTGCGGACTATCGCCGCTCGGTTGTCCTCCGGGAACCCCGCCCTGCTTTTGAATCTCTTCACCGATCTTTTGAGTATAGGTGTTGAGTTCTTCGGCAGCGGCATTGATTGCAGCGATGTCGGTCCCTTCAAGGGCTTTTTTCACGTGATCGATCCGGGTTTGAATCTCCGTAGCCAAATGATCGGGGATTTTATCCTTGTAATCTTTCAAGGCTTTTTCCCCTTGGAAGACGAGGCTATCGGCCTTATTCCGGTGTTCTACCTCTTCTTTTTTCTGCTTATCCTCTTCCGCATGCTCTTCCGCATCTTTCACCATCCGGTTGATCTCGGCTTCATCGAGCCCCGATTTTGCCTCGATCCGGATCTTTTGTTCTTTTCCGGAACCGAGATCTTTAGCGGAAACGTGGAGGATTCCATCGGCATCGATATCGAAAGCGACTTCGATTTGCGGCGTTCCTCTAGGTGCGGGAGGGATCTCGGTCAGATCGAATCGACCGATCTCTTTGTTATCTTTTGCCATTTTACGCTCCCCTTGAAGAACGACGATCGTTACGGCCGGTTGGTTATCGATCGCTGTTGAGAAGGTTTGTTTCTTCTGGGTGGGGATTGTCGTATTCCTTTCGACAAGAGGGGTCAAAACGCCCCCTAACGTTTCGATGCCCAGTGTCAGGGGGATCACATCGAGAAGGAGGACGTCTTTAACATCTCCTGCAAGAACGCCCCCTTGAATCGCAGCACCGGTTGCAACGACTTCATCGGGGTTCACCCCTTTATGGGGCTCTCTGCCGAATATCCGTTTCACCTTCTCTTGAACGGCGGGCATACGACTCATCCCGCCGACGAGGAGGACATCTTGTATTTGATCTTTGCCAAGACCGGAATCTTTCAGAGCATCGAGGCAAGGTTGGACCGAGCGCTCGATCAGATCGGAAGCCAAGTTTTCGAACTTTGCACGTGTGAGGGTGAGTGCCAAGTGTTTGGGACCGCTTGCATCCATCGTGATAAACGGTTGGTTGATTTCCGTTTGTTGGGTTCCGGAAAGCTCGATTTTCGCTTTTTCGGCAGCGTCTTTAATCCTTTGGAGAGCCATCTTATCGTTGGATAAATCGATGCCGTTATCTTTCTTAAATTCCTCAAGCATCCAGTCGATAACCACGTTATCGAAGTCGTCTCCGCCGAGATGGGTATCGCCGTTGGTTGCGAGAACTTCAAAGACTCCGTCGCCGATTTCAAGGATGGAAATATCGAAGGTTCCCCCCCCGAGGTCGAAGACGGCGATCTTCTTATCGCCGCCCTCTTTATCGAGACCGTAAGCAAGGGCGGCGGCAGTGGGCTCCGGGATGATACGCTTGACCTCAAGACCCGCGATCTTGCCGGCATCTTTTGTCGATTGTCTTTGCGAATCGTTGAAGTAAGCGGGAACGGTAATCACCGCTTCCGTCACTTTTTCTCCAAGGTACTCTTCCGCCGTCTCCTTCATTTTTTTGAGGACTTGCGCGCCGACCTCTTCCGGAGTCAGTGTTTTTCCGTCGACTTCGAAAACGGCATCGCCGTTGGTATTGGCGACGACTTTATAAGGGACGGTTTTAATTTCCGATTCTACTTCGGAAAACTTTCGCCCGATAAACCGCTTGGTGGAAAAAAGTGTTTTCTCGGGATTTGTGACCGCTTGCCGTTTCGCAGGAATCCCTACGAGTCTGTCGCCGTCTTTATAAGAGACGATCGACGGAGTGGTTCGCGTCCCTTCCGCATTTGCAATAACCTTAGCAGAACCCCCTTCCATCATAGCGACGCAAGAATTGGTGGTTCCGAGATCGATTCCGATCACTTTACTTTTCTTAGCCATAATTTCTATTCTCCCTGACTGGTTTGTTGTTCCGATTCTTTTTCTTCCCCTTTACTCGGGGCTTTTGCAACTTTTACATGGGCGGGACGGAGGATTCTTTCACCGCACCTATATCCCTTTAAAAACTCTTGGATGATTGTCCCGTCCTCATACTTTTCCGTTTCTTCAAGCTCCAATACCTCGTGAAGATGGGGATCGAAGATCTGTCCTTCCGAAGAGAAGGGGGTCACTTTATGTCGGGTGAGCAGCTCTTTGAATTGGCTAAGGATCATCTCGAATCCCTTTGCCCAATTTCGGGTTTCTTCGGAGGCTTGATGGACAAAGCTTAGAGCATTCTCAAAATGGTCTAAAGGAGCCAGAAATTCCGCAATGACGTTTTCTACGGCAAAACGGGTCGTATCCTGTTTTTCTTTTTGCATCCTCTTTCTGGTATTTTCCATATCTGCAAGGGAGCGCAGATATTTGTCTTGTTCCTGTTTCACCTGTTGTTTGAGCCTTTCGGTCTCATCGATCTCTTCGATGACGGGCTCTTTTTTTGTTTCTTCTTCGGTTTCTTTTAGCTCTTCGTCCACAGTTTATTTGCTCCTGGTTATTTTGACCCACGCTATTCGATTAACTTCGGTGGCTTGGTTTTTAATTCCACTCGTTCGACAGAGGGTTGTCGGTAAGTGATTTTATATTTATAGAGATTGCGCGTCAGCACCTCACTTAAAATTGCGGAAAAGTTTTTGACGATCCCGAAGATTTTCGGGTAAGGTATCCGTATCGGTCCTAAGACGGCGAAGGCGCCGACAGCTTTTCCATGGATAAAGTAAGGGATGGCGATAATACTACTTTGGGCAGTCTTTGCCGAAGGGTGATTCAAGTCATCACCGATCCAGACTTTTAATCCGCCCTCTTTTGTACATTCTCCTAAAAGGGTGCGCATGAAAGCGGTGTTTTCGAAAATCGAAAGTCCCGTCGCCAGAACGGCCGCATCTCGAAATTCCGGAAAGCGGATCAATTTGGAAAACCCCGTCTTATAAAGATCTTCTGCGCTGAAATTCGAATGTCCTACGATATGGCGTAGCATCAGTTCGTTATAAAAGGTTGCTCCGAGCTCTTCTTCCCCGGTATTCGATTTCGGGCGGTCCAGTCCCGTTAGGCGGAAGTTGAAGTATGCTTCGAGTCTTTTGATCGAGAAGCTGCTGAGTTTTTTAGGTGTATAAAGGATTTCGGTACGGACGAGTCCGAAGTCGGTTACAAGAACGGCTAAGCAACGTTTAACATCGATTGCTACGATTTTGATCGTAACGATTAAGTCCTGATCAAAACGGGGAGAAGAGAGAAACACGGCTCCTTGAGTCGAGGTGCTAAGTAGTTCCGAGGCAAATTGCAAATATCCTCCGATTTCTCGCGTATCTTTTTCGAGTTCTTTCTTCAACAGGTCAAACTCTTTGGGGTTGATATGGTCGGAGTCGATGTGATGAGAGGCGTAAAACTTGAATGCCGCAGCTGTCGGCACTCTGCCGGCCGAGGCATGTTCTTGCTTTAGAAATCCTTCTCTTTCCAGATTTGCAAAGTAGTTCCGAATGGTTGCGGAACTGATAGCGCCGAAGCCGCTCTCTTTTAAGGTATTCGATCCGACAGGCTTTCCGGTTAAAAGAAAGAGTTCCACGACACCGATAAGAACGGCTCGTTCTTTTTCAGCTTTTTCCTTTTTTTTCAGCGCCATCAAATAGCAATCTCCTTACTGCAGTGCTAATTTAACACAGCGGGTTGCTGATGGCAACCAAAAACTGGCACTTAACGGTTTCAAGTGCTCAATAATAGATTTAAAATCCTGACGGTGATTGATTTATAGCTTTTTAATTTCCCTTTAACGGCAACGGTTATCGGCGACTTTCAAGCTCTTTAATGACCGATGGGATGTATTTGTAGTTGTCTCTAAACATCCTCTTGTGAAACGTAGCCCGTTCTCGAACCTCTACGGTATTCAGATAATCTCGATCCCGAAAACCTGCTTCATCGGCGTAGGCATCGATTAGCCGAGCCATAAAATCGGGGGTGACTTGTCGGTACAATCGATGAAGCATCTCTAGAAAAACGGCGAGCTCTATTTTAGGGTCACATCGGGTGAGTTGCTTATATGCAATAAAGGCTAGGTCGGTGCTGAAAGATGCGGCCATGTCTATTCCGCAGAACCGCTCTTTTTTGACGTCATAGAAGATATTGGAAAGGCTCCGGTCACTATTTCCAACGAATGTATCCAGGGCGACGATTTTTTGCAGCTCTTCGTGATGAGAGATGTTTTCCATCACTTCGATCGTCAACCCTCGCCGGTTAGGAGGGATAGGTCCCCATCTCTTTTCCATCCGAGATCCGGGCTTGCGATACCGTTGGTGGACCGTAAAGCCGTTCCAAGGCAGCGCTTCCTCGGCCGATTTTCCTCCGGCTTCGGTGTGGAGCGTTGCGGGGTAGCCGTTGATTTTTTTACCCGGAAAGGCTGTTTCGGCGGGGATGATTTTAACCCGATTCACGGCGATTCCGAGGCTACGGCCGATCCGATTTGCAGTTGCATCCACAACAAGTAAGAATTGCTCGGAAGGATCGAGGTCTTTGATCTGTTTTAATACGTAAGCTTGCCCCCGATCGTCTTGCAGCCAAGATAAATAGCAGTCGTTACTTTCCCCTTGTCGAATAACTTTCCAATCGGCAACGATCATAATCGGCAAGAAAATAAGGGTGATCGTCAGTGCTTTCATCGATCGCTCTCGATTGAATTTATCCCGATTATCCGGAATCAAAGGTTTTTTGCGACAATTTTTCTCTTAACGTTCGTCCCTACGGCTTGATAGCTTGAGGACGGGGAAGTAGGATAAGAAAAAAGGTCGAAAAGGTTCGAATCTGAATCGTTACCGATCAAAATAAGGGGCGAAAATCATGTTTTTTTGGCGATGGAGCTATAATATGGAGGTCGGAAGCGATGAGAGGGAGAACGTCGACGATAGATGGAGCCCATCCGAGCCCTTTTCTATAGATAATGCGAGAGGTTAGGAAGGAGGCGATAATCGCCTTTTTATGGATCGGTGGAAGTTTGCCGATGACCCGGTCTCGGTACTTTTCAACGATCAGAGGGGGGCAGAAGTTCAAAAGAGATTTGATCAGAGGGTCTTGAGGATTCGAAGTCAGTGGGATCGATTCTAAATAGGCGAGTAATTGGTAGGTGTAGGTGTTGATTTGTTCCGAGATCCTATCCGAAAGAGCCGTGAGAAATTCACCGAGCTCGCTACGAGATTTTAACAAAAGGCGCGCTTCATCGCGCGCTTTTTCATCGATAATCGCAAGGATTTGCGGCATCAGAGCATCTTTTTCTTGAAGGAATTCCTCCTCCGTCAGCGTCAGACCTGCAAGAATTTCCAAAGATGAGCAAATAACGCCTCCTTTGTTTGCCGAGCTGTCTTTAATGATCAGCGTCCCCAATTTTTCGAGTTCGCGGCGCGCTTTAGGAGTGAGATAAAGATTCGCTCCTTCGACGATTGCTCGAGAAGTCGGCTTTCCCTTGCTTAGAAAATCTTGGTAATTCTTACTATTTAACGTTCGAGGACGCCCTCCTGCGGGAATGAAGATATCGGTTTCCACTTGGTGGAGATGATGGCGATAGAGGTGATTCATCTCACTTCCTGCAAGCCAACGTTCGATCAGCTTGCCTTTTTCTCTGTTCCAACAAAGGGTTTTTTGAGCAAACATACTTTGCTCCTTTTTTGTGTGCAGGTCTAAAAGAAAGCTCCCCTCGTTGAGTCTCTTAGGGGGGTAGTAAGCAATCGGTTTCCCTTCTTGAAAAAGATCGGCAAGGACGGAGAGATCGAGCCCTTTAGGATCGAAAATCGTTCCCGAGCCGTCGGTGATCGCTAAAAGCCTTGCCGTCATCGGATATTTTTTATAGAGATTCAAGATTTGGTTTCCGGCTACATCTCCGTCGGGTCCCCCTGACATCTTGATGGTAAAAGGATCTTTCGTCGGATCGATTCCCATATACAGAAGAACCTCTTCCATATAGGCATTGACCCCTAAAGACGTGATCCCATATTCCTTGTGGTTAATTCCGTAGGTGGGTTTACTCGAGATAAAAGCAATTCCGGGAATGTAGCCTACACGTTTGCTATATTCTGCAATCCATTCGATCATGATGTTGTGCATGTTTTCATCGGGTCCCAGATAGAGGTATTCCGGTCGATCGAAATAATCGATCACATGTTTGGCTTTAAGAGTCCCATCCTCGTTGCAATTGACGAGGGTTGTGAGGCTGTGGATGTAAGCACGTTGCGTTTGATAGAGGTATTCGATCTTCTGGTGTTTTTTAAAGCTTTTAACCGTCTCGTCGATAGCTCCTTCTTCCAAGCCCGCTCTTTTGAGCTCTTTTCTATAGATTTGGGTTTCTGCAAGGAGTTGTTCATAAGGCTCTAGAAAGATGACTCCCTTGGCGCCGCCTTCCGGAATATCCTTGTTCTTTTTTTGTTGCGTATAGGCGAGATTATAACACTCCAAAAAGACGTGATTCCTTTCCGTAATCATCTGTTCATACCGCTGGGGGAAGATGGTTCGAAGCCCTCCTCGCGACAGATTCTTAAAACGGATATGAAACCCGAT